>NZ_JBWXVH010000010.1:0-712 GCF_059900945.1 Fructilactobacillus sp. X8R1C1
ACTACTAAAACATTTAGCAAGAAATAATCAGCTAATGGATTGTTCTTAATCTCATTAGAATGACGTACTACTAAAACTCCTCTGGGGAATAATCCAACCAATTCTATGTTCTTAATCTCATTAGAATGACGTACTACTAAAACATTTAGCAAGAAATAATCAGCTAATGGATTGTTCTTAATCTCATTAGAATGACGTACTACTAAAACCTATCAAAGTGATAATATACATCCCCCAAGGTTCTTAATCTCATTAGAATGACGTACTACTAAAACTCTGAATTGGTCTAACTGACTATCGTACTCGTTCTTAATCTCATTAGAATGACGTACTACTAAAACACCTGGATACAAAACCACACACAACTATTGGTTCTTAATCTCATTAGAATGACGTACTACTAAAACATTGCTTTTCAAGTTTTTCGCTAATTTTCTGTTCTTAATCTCATTAGAATGACGTACTACTAAAACAAGCACTTACTAACGTTTAGTAATATAAGTGTTCTTAATCTCATTAGAATGACGTACTACTAAAACTCCTCTAGGGAATATTCCCACCAATTCTATGTTCTTAATCTCATTAGAATGACGTACTACTAAAACAATTCGTTTGATGAAGAACTATATACTGAGGTTCTTAATCTCATTAGAATGACGTACTACTAAAACGATATCTCTTTCTAAATCGGCCACGTTATCGTTCTTAATCT
>NZ_JBWXVH010000011.1:0-433 GCF_059900945.1 Fructilactobacillus sp. X8R1C1
TGCACCTAGTAGGAGTCGAACCTACAACCTTCTGATTCGTAGTCAGACACTCTATCCAATTGCGCTATAGGTGCATAATAATATGCCGAGGACCGGGATCGAACCGGTACGGTCATCACTGACCGCAGGATTTTAAGTCCTGTGCGTCTGCCAATTCCGCCACCCCGGCATTATAAATTGACATAAGCGGAAGACGGGATTCGAACCCGCGACCTCCACCATGGCAAGGTGGCGTTCTACCACTGAACTACTTCCGCATAAATGCCGACTAGAGGATTCGAACCTCCGACCCCCTGTTTACAAGACAGGTGCTCTGCCAACTGAGCTAAGTCGGCATACATGCTATTTATATAAATAATGAGCCGTGGCGGGTTCGAACCGCCGACCCTCTGATTAAAAGTCAGATGCTCTACCAACTGAGCTAACGGCTCAA
>NZ_JBWXVH010000012.1:0-422 GCF_059900945.1 Fructilactobacillus sp. X8R1C1
TATGGAGGATACAGGGATCGAACCTGTGACCTCCTGCTTGTAAGGCAGATGCTCTCCCAGCTGAGCTAATCCTCCAAAATGACCCGTACGGGATTCGAACCCATGTTACTGCCGTGAAAGGGCAGTGTCTTAAACCACTTGACCAACGGGTCATACTACAAAAATATACGGAGAGTGAGGGATTCGAACCCTCGAAACAGACTTTAATCCGTTTACATCATTTCCAATGATGCTCCTTCGGCCAGCTCGGACAACTCTCCATAGTACTCCGGCAGGCGGGCTCGAACCGTCGACAACCTGATTAACAGTCAGGTGCTCTACCAACTGAGCTATGCCGGAATAATCGCGTGGCAACGTCCTACCCTTGCAGGGGGCGATCCCCCAACTACTCTTGGCGTGCTGAAGCTTAACTTCTGTGTTCG
>NZ_JBWXVH010000013.1:0-373 GCF_059900945.1 Fructilactobacillus sp. X8R1C1
GATCACCTCCTTTCTAAGGAAAAATTCGGAAACCTTACATTATTGAAGTCTTGTTTAGTTTTGAGAGTTTTACTCTCGTTAAAATAAATGTTCGCGCTTTTGGGTCTATAGCTCAGCTGGTTTAGAGCGCACGCCTGATAAGCGTGAGGTCGGTGGTTCGAGTCCACTTAGACCCATCGTTACTGGTAAGTGACAATCGAATATTTTGGGGAATTAGCTCAGCTGGGAGAGCACCTGCTTTGCAAGCAGGAGGTCAACGGTTCGATCCCGTTATTCTCCATTGACACGAAAGTGTCAACTTTGTTCTTTGAAAACTAGATAATATTATTTTCTGTATTAATTATATTTTAATTATAATTTTAACCGAGAAATA
>NZ_JBWXVH010000014.1:0-276 GCF_059900945.1 Fructilactobacillus sp. X8R1C1
TTACTAATAGTGCGGATGGATTGTCCGACAACAATTCTGGTCAACCTGATATACCCGACAATATGAGTGATGATTTTCAATCACTTGAAACGCAAGTACCGGATACTGGAAACGATGATCAACGGGATATACCGGGTGAAATGCCAGTGAATAATCCTGAACAGTATGGAAACAATAATGTTTCGTTAGGGGGAGCAGGAAGTACAGGTGCATCGACTTTCGATGCTGGAAGTGGCGCACCGGCAGTAAACGGTAATAGATCTGGCAATACTAGTC
>NZ_JBWXVH010000015.1:0-256 GCF_059900945.1 Fructilactobacillus sp. X8R1C1
TTACGTTCCAGCCTACTTGTGAATCTAAATTTGCAAAAATATATAGAACTATACAGGATCTAAAGAAATTCGAGTTAAAAGACTTGAAGGGTTTAGGACGCTCTGTAACTCCGATAACTTCTTACCTTCGTAGAACTGGATATCTAAACAGGTATTACTATAAAGGTCGTACTGGCTTGGACGGACGATGCCGCTGTTATTACAAGATAGTGCCAGGGTTTAATGCCAATAGGTTGATTGCAGATGCGATTAATTC
>NZ_JBWXVH010000016.1:0-241 GCF_059900945.1 Fructilactobacillus sp. X8R1C1
TCCTTACCTATATTTAAAGCTTCTGCACAACTGCTATATTCATTATTAAAGTTAGGTAATGCTACAATTTCAAATGAACCTGTAAATTTTTGTAATTTTAAACCATTTAAAAAATTCAAATACTGCTGTTTATTATTTATTAATGTAATAATACTAAAATCTGGAGTCTTTTCAATCCCTGCATTTTTTAGATTTATATCATTAGCTAGTATGTTATTATACAAATATTTACTATCTTGAG
>NZ_JBWXVH010000001.1:0-358805 GCF_059900945.1 Fructilactobacillus sp. X8R1C1
TCGGGAAGTAGCTCAGCTTGGTAGAGCACCTGGTTTGGGACCAGGGGGTCGCAGGTTCGAATCCTGTCTTCCCGATTAGATACTTTTATGTATCTTAAATCGCGGTGTAGCTCAGCTGGCTAGAGCGTCCGGTTCATACCCGGGAGGTCGGGGGTTCGATCCCCTCTGCCGCGATTAGGTCTTGGACCTTTAGCTCAGTTGGTTAGAGCAGACGGCTCATAACCGTCCGGTCGTAGGTTCGAGTCCTACAAGGTCCATCCGAACGCTGTTTGGTGGGCGTTGAGGTTTATTGACTTATATGTTACAATTACTTTGTTGTTTTTGGAGGATTACCCAAGTCTGGCTGAAGGGAACGGTCTTGAAAACCGTCAGGCGAGTCAAATCGCGCGAGAGTTCGAATCTCTCATCCTCCTTTATATTATCGCGGGATAGAGCAGTCTGGTAGCTCGTCGGGCTCATAACCCGGAGGTCGTTGGTTCAAATCCAGCTCCCGCAATTTTGGTTCGTTGGTCTAGTTGGTTCAGGACGCCTGCCTGTCACGCAGGAGATCACGAGTTCGAGTCTCGTACGAACCGCTTAAATGGCTCGGTAGCTCAGTTGGTAGAGCAACGGATTGAAGCTCCGTGTGTCGGCAGTTCGATTCTGTCCCGCGCCACTTAATTTAATATTTTTTATGCGGGTGTAGTTTAGTGGTAAAACCGTAGCCTTCCAAGCTACTGTCGCGAGTCCGATTCTCGTCACCCGCTTTTATTTGTTTTATTTGGGTCTATAGCTCAGTCGGTTTAGAGCGCACGCCTGATAAGCGTGAGGTCGATGGTTCGAGTCCACCTAGACCCATTGGAGAAGTACTCAAGTGGCTGAAGAGGCGCCCCTGCTAAGGGTGTAGGTCGCGCAAGCGGCGCGAGAGTTCGAATCTCTCCTTCTCCGTTTATTATGACCCGTTGGTCAAGTGGTTTAAGACACTGCCCTTTCACGGCAGTAACATGGGTTCGAATCCCGTACGGGTCATCATTATTTTTACTATATAATTATCGCGGGATAGAGCAGTCTGGTAGCTCGTCGGGCTCATAACCCGGAGGTCGTTGGTTCAAATCCAGCTCCCGCAATTTTGGTTCGTTGGTCTAGTTGGTTTAGGACGCCTGCCTGTCACGCAGGAGATCACGAGTTCGAGTCTCGTACGAACCGTATCATTATCATATAAAAAAAGAGATGAATTATTCATCTCTTTTTTTATATCTATTAATTATTTGTTGGTGCAACCCGTTGATAACTAGCTGAGCGGTAATCAATGTTAGGATCGTTTTTGAATTTAGAAACAATACTTTCAGGACGATTAGCCCAATCATTGTATGCGTATGCTCCACGCCACAAAGTGAGAATAATACGTTTAGTATGATCTTTTGAATCTGACATATAGTATCCAGAAAACATCCCACTTGGTAATTCAGGACTACTCATGAAGGTGTTCATGTTTGCATCTAAAACTTTACGTTGGTCATCTGATGGTGAAAGTTCTACATAATTAATGAAATAACTCCAGTTGTCTTCGCCAACGTGTGAAAGGACGTCATAAGTGATGGGACTTTTGAAAATTGATTCCTTTCCACTGTAATCCAGGAGCTGGAGGCCTGAATCATTATTGTTGGTGGAGAATAGTGCTAAATCCCTTTCAGGATTACTTTTCATGATGTGCACTAATACATTCTTCGTGCCAAATGTTACAGAAATTTGTCTTATCATATTATTAACTTCCTTTTGATGTAAATTGCTTCATAATTAGTTTAGAATAAATCCTAATGAGTTAAAAGGAAAATGTCCTAATTTTTGGAAATGGGGGATAAAAATGAAACTTACGGTTTTAGGTGATTATGGTGGTTATCCTTATGATGGAATTGGTACTAGTGGATATTTAGTTACTAGCGGTAACTTTAATTTGTTAATTGACTGTGGGAGCGGAGTAATGCTTTCATTAGAAAGGGTTTTAGATCCACTAAAATTAAATGCAGTTATCTTGTCACATTATCATGCAGATCACATCGCAGATGTTGGGGTGTTACAGTACTATTGGCAGTTACATGATAAACGTTATGACACCGATGTTTTGCCAATTTACGGAAACACAGCTGATCAGATTCATTACAACCAGTTAGATTGGCCCAATTCGACTGAGAAAGAACCCTTTAGTGCTGATAGTGAACTTGAAGTGGGACCATTTACAGTCACATTTTTAAAGACGATTCATCCCGTGCCAGCCTTTGCGATGAAGATTGTTGAACGATCATCTGGAAAAGTATTGAGTTATACAGCTGATACACGTTATTTTGATGGTCTAATTAATTTTGTTAAGAACTCTGATATGTTAATATCAGATACGAATTTCTTTGAGGACGTGGATGGTGAATTGTGGCATATGACTTCTAAACAGTCGGGTCACTTAGCTCGATTGTCAGATAGTAAGAACCTGTTAATAAGTCATCTCCCTCAAAGTGGTAGTCACGTAAAATTGTTACAGCAAGCACAACAAGCCGCTGGTAAAAAGGTTAATGTTGAATTGCCTAAAATAAGAAAGGCAATTAGGATTTAGGAGGCGATTCGTTTTATGAAATTCCATCGTGTTAATAAAGATACAATCCGTGTATTGATTAACAAGGAAGACTTAAAAAAACATGGAATTGGAATGCTTGATCTTTTAGGGAATCGAGAAAAATGTGAACAATTTTTCTATAGCATTCTTGATGAAGCTGACGTTGAAAAAGACTTTACGGATACAGATACGGTTTTGTTTCAAATTCTTCCTAGCCAAGATGGATTAGAGTTATTTATTAGTAAAGATAAGAATATTTCAAATCAAATTGGTGATAATGGTGGGATGTTACCTCCATTAAATGAAAATAGGAAGCAACGAACCAGAAAAAACGTTAATGATATTCGCAAGATGTATGATATCTTTGATAAAAAGACTGGTAAACGACTAATTCCAATCAAATTCAATTCATTTGATGATTTAATTGGTCTTGCCAATAAATGGAAAGAAGTTACTCCCCGCCATTCAGTAGAATTAAAAACTGATTTGTATCAATATCAAAATTCGTATATTATTATGTTTAGATACTATTTGAATGGTCAATACGATAGTGAGGGTAATTCTAATCTTGATGACCTTAATCATATGATTAATGATGAAATGGGAATTGTTTATGAGTATGGGAAAATTGCACCACTGACTGAAGACAAATTAAAGAAGTATGGTAAGCAAATTACGGTTGGTGATGCACTTGAAACAATTGCATATTATTTTAAGTAAAAAGATTCGCATTTAGCGAATCTTTTTTCGTATATTGCGAAGGGTCTTTTTTATGTTAATGGCTTTAGAAAATGGAAAGCTAATTATGGCACGAGATGCCAAAAGGAATCATAAATATTATTGCTGTGATTGTGGTGAATTGGTGGTTTTGAAAAAAGGTATTAATAAAATTCCACATTTTGCTCATCAAGCAAATTCGAAGTGTAAAACGGGAGCCGGTGAATCTTATGCGCATACACTTGGCAAAGACATCATATTAAACTCGTTACCATGTGATGCTGATGTAGAGGTATATTTACCAGCTTTAAAACAACGAGCGGATATTCTTTTGAGTAATATGGCAATTGAGTATCAATGCAGCCCTATTAGCTTTAAACAGTTGAGTAAGCGGGTAGCTGGTTACCATTCAATTGGCTTGGAATCTTCTTGGATTTTGGGAATGAAATATTATAAAAAGAAGGTTTCGAGTCCTTCGGTACTTCAATTCATTAGATATCATAAAAACACGGGGTACTATCTTGTTTATATGAATTCTTTTAGATCACGATATTTTATCCGCTACCAAATTCATCAAGTTGATGGGGTCTATCGTTACCGAGAGAAGTCATTTAAACGCTGGTATTCAATGTTTGAATTTTTTAACAAAAAGCAATCTGATAAATTAAAGCAGCCCAATTTAATCAAAGTATGTAAACAAATTGAGAAGAAAGTTTGCTATCGTGATCAGGGAATGATGGCATTACAGGAATACTGTTACCTAAATGGAAAGACGGTGACTGGATGTCCACTTATTTGTCATCATTATCGGATGTTGCCTCCAGTTTTTGGTCACCAGTGGTTGACTTGGGAAATAATTTTCATCTGTGAACTAAAAAAGTGGGTTGGTAAAAGTATTTTTCAATTTATGGATAAAGTATATCAAGAAAGCCATTTTGCTGATCCAAATGATCAATTTGTTTTTCTAACCAGTGTTGAAAATGTAAGGAAGGCTTATATTCAAAGATTTGTGGCTTGTTTGATTCATAATAAGCTGTTGGTGATTGATGATGGAAAGATTGAACGAGTTGAAGAATTTACATGGTATAGAGATGTTTATGCTAAGATAAGCATGATTAAGAAACGTTCATGAAATGGAGATTGTAAAATGTCAAAGATAAATGATTTGCCAAATCGAAACGAGGTTCCAAAAGAATTAACTTGGGATTTGACTACTGTGTATAAGGATCATGCGGAGTTTGAACGAGCATATAGTGAAGTTAGTGATTTAGTTGGAAGAGTTAGTCAATTAAAAGGGCAACTTGGCTTAAATAGTGAATCGCTTTTAAGTGTAATTAGGCAAGTATTGGACTTGAATCGAAAATATGAAAAATTATATGTTTATGCTCAGTCAGCTAGTGATGTTGATACTACTAATAATGAATTACAGAGTGACATGGACCGGGTTGAAAAACTAGGAAGTAAGGTGGGACAATCACAGTCTTGGTTAGAACCCGAAATCATTTCCTTAGGGTCTGAAAGCATCGAACAGTTTATTAGGGAAAATCCAAAGTTGGAAGAATATCGAAGATTTTTTGATAAGATTTTAGTTAATCAGGATCATGTTTTACCTGAGGACCAAGAAAAGTTGATGGCTAGGGCTTCAACAATTTTTGAGGCACCCGAAAAGACATTTGGAATCTTAGATAGTTCTGACCTTAAATTTCCTCAGGTGGATGATGGGTCGGGTAAAAAAGTGCGACTTTCTAACGGTATTTATAGTTTACTTCTAGAGTCGCAAAAGCCAGAAGTGAGAAAAAATGTTTTTAGGGCTTTTTATTCCACCTTTGATCAATTTCAAAACACGCTTGCTTCAACTTTGTCAGCAGAGGTATCTGTTCATAACTTTGAAGCACAGACGAGAAAATATGATTCAGCAAGACAAATGGCAATGAGTGAAAATGAGATTCCTGAAACTGTCTATACAACCTTAGTAAAAAGTGTTCATGAACACCTACCGTTATTTCATCGGTACGTTGCGCTTAGAAAAAAAGCTTTAAATGTTTCTGAATTACACATGTATGATATGTACGTGCCATTAAGTGGAAAACCAAGTCTTAAGTATTCCTTTGGTCGAGCCAAGGATGAAGCTTTAAAAGCACTAAGTGTTTACGGTCCTGACTACGTTAAACACGTTAAAGAAGAATTTAATAACCGCTGGATTGATGTAGTTGAAAATAAAGGGAAACGTACAGGAGCATACTCATCTGGGATGTATGATACGAATCCATTTGTTTTGCTTAATTGGCAAGATAATCTTGATAATTTATACACTTTGGTGCACGAAACAGGACATAGTATGCACAGCTACTATACATCTCATAACCAACCATACCAGTACGGCGATTATTCAATCTTCGTGGCCGAAATTGCGTCAACTACTAACGAAAATATCTTGACTGATTACTTACTTAAAAATAATTCTGATCCAGAAGTCCGCAAATACGTCCTTAATTCTTATTTAGATGGGGTAAAGGGAACGATTTTTCGGCAAACTCAGTTTGCTGAATTTGAAGAGTTTATCCATCAATCAGAACAAGAAGGAAAGTCGTTAACTGCGGAATTTATGAACAAATATTACTTTAATTTGAACCAAGAGTACTATGGAAAAGACGTTGTTTCTGATCTTGAGATTCGACTTGAATGGTCCAGGATTCCTCATTTTTACTATGATTTCTACGTTTATCAGTACGCAACTGGTTTTGCGGCTGCTTCCGCATTAGCGGATCGAGTTATGAGTGGAGATCCTAAAAAGATTGATTCGTATCTGAACTATTTAAAATCAGGAAGTAGTAAGGATCCGATTACTATTATGAAAGCAGCTGGAGTGGATATGACTAAACCGGATTATTTAAATCAAGCCTTTGATAAGTTTGAAAGACGCTTAGATGAATTGGAAAAAATGCTTTAGATTTACTATAAGCACAATGTTTGAAATATTATGTGAGAGGAATATGCTGTACTTGTAATTAATTGAGGAGGGGTGTTTGCATGACAGCTAGAGATGAAACATTTACATTAAACAATGGGATTAAGATTCCCAAGATTTTTTTTGGAACCTATGAAATTCCAGCTAGAGAGACGGAAAAGAGTGTCGATCAAGCATTAAAAGATGGTTATCCTGGGATCGATACTGCACGTGATTATGGAAATGAACGTGAAGTTGGAAATGCAATCAAGAACAGTGATGTTAACCGTGATGATATTTTTCTGACCACTAAGATTGAAAGTCCAGAATCTTATGATGAAGCAACTAAAATGATTGATGAAGCACTGGAAAAACTACAAACTGACTATATTGATTTAATGTTGTATCATTGGCCTGCAGGTGATTTAACGGAAACTTACAGAGCAATGGGAGATGCCGTTAAGGCTGGTAAACTAAAGAGCATCGGTTTGTCCAACTTTTATGGTGATGATCTCAGTACCATTTTGAAGAGTGCAACCATTAAACCAGTTGTCGATCAAGTTGAGACTAACGTATTTCGGCAACAAAGGGACTTTTTGCCGGTTGCTAAAAAAGATGATTTACGACTGGAAGCTTGGTCACCATTTGCACGAGGTCGTAACGGCTTCTTTACCAATGAAACGTTGGGAAAGATTGCTCAAGCTCACGATAAGACCATTGGTCAGGTTGGTCTTCGCTTCTTAATTCAAAATGGAATTATTGTTTTACCACGATCCACTAAACCAGATCGGATTAAAAGTAATTTGGATATTTTCAATTTTGAGTTAACACCCGATGAAATGAAAGAAATTAATAAACTAGATACTGAAAAGAGCCAGTTTGGTTGGCTTTAGTAACAAAAAAGTGGTCTTGCACCTAATAGGTGCGAGACCACTTTTTTTATTCTAGAGGACCCTTAGATTATTTGTTTGTTTAATTTTACCATCAAGTTCTCGTGATTCCTTTTGAATTATGTGATTACAAATATCAAATAACTCTTGGTAGTCAACTTTATCAATTAGTAAACCGTTGTCTGAAGAATCACAGTCGAATATTACTAGATTACCATGATTTGAGATATTCATTTCTGAAATCATTTGTTGATCAGATTGAAAGGTGCTCTCAGTTAATTTTGAACGACGGTCTTCTTTAAACATTTCCAAGTCTAGATTAGCTTTTTGGGCAATGTCGTAAACTAAGCTATCACAGTAAGTCATGTTTCTTTTTAGAATGTCGTGCTGTAGTGCAAATAAAAAGGTTCGACCTTTTTTTGCTCCTTGAAATAGTGCTGCTTTATAATCAAGGATTAGTTTATATGGAAGAAGTTGTGAGTGAGCTTCCTTATTACCTGATATAACGCTAAGGTTCATGATCGGAATGATTCGAAATGATGTCTTACAGGGTAATTGCTTTGATAAACGATCAATAGTTTGTTCAGATTCAGCACAATCACTGCAAGTTGGGTCTACAAATAAATATAGTTCAATCATAACTTTTTCCTTTCCTAGTTTGTTATCTTTCTCTTCTATAACGACGCACTTACTAGATTATCATTTTTTTATAAAAATTCAATAAATTTGTTTTAGTACTCTTATTATACTGGGATGATAATTAAGTGTGGTATTATGTTTCTGGAACAATATGACAGACTGGAGATTGTTGTTTTATGGTGAAGAATTGGGATGACTTTTTATTTCCATATCAAGAAGCTTCAAATGAATTAAAATTAAAATTACGTGGGATTCGCTCCGAGTACTTAGAACGTGGTGAACGCTCACCAATTGAGTTTGTTACTAGTAGAATTAAGCCAATCGATAGTATCAAGGAAAAGATGCAGCGACGTCACATTGAAGAATCACGTTTGTCTGAAGACATGGAAGATATTTGTGGGTTGCGCATTATGTGTGAATTTCTTGATGATATTTACACGGTAGTAGACATTCTTAGAAAACGAAATGACATTAATATTTTAGAAGAACGGGATTACGTTAATAATGAGAAAGCCAGTGGCTACCGTTCATACCACATTGTATTTAGTTATCCCTTGCAGTTAGTCGATGGGCAAAGGGATATTCTGGCTGAAATTCAAATTAGAACTTTAGCAATGAACTTTTGGGCTACCATTGAACATTCTTTAAATTATAAGCATCCTGATGTTTTTCCTCCTGAAGTTCATAAGAGGTTACAGGGGGCATCGGAAACCGCTTATAAGTTGGATGAAGAAATGTTAGAGATTAAACAAGAGTTAGATCGAGATCTTAAGGATCAAAACGATAAACACGATAAACACGAATCGAGGGACCAAAAATGAAAATTGCAATTTATAGTAACGATGGTGAGACCTCGAGTCGAATTGCATCGGAATTATCAAAAGAGATTGAAAATGCAAAAGATTTAGAAATTGATGAACTTAATCCTGAAATTGTAATTTCCGTTGGTGGAGATGGTACGTTACTTTCTGCTTTTCATCATTACGATGATTTGACTGACAAGATTAGGTTTGTTGGAATTCACACGGGTCATTTGGGATTTTATACTGACTGGCGTGATACTGAAGTGACCCAGTTGGTTGAAAGTTTGAAGCATGATAATGGTCAAAGTGTTAGCTATCCCTTATTAGATATCGAAGTAGATTATGCTGATGGTGGCCAACCAGATTATATGATTGCGCTAAATGAGGCTACCTTTAAAAAACTGTTCGGAACGATGGTGGCCAAAGTCTTCATCAAAGGAGAACTTTTTGAAAACTTTCGTGGCGATGGATTATGTATTTCAACTCCCACTGGATCAACCGCATACAATAAATCAGTAGGGGGAGCAATTATTTCGCCTAAGTTCAATTCAATTCAAGTGGCTGAGATGGCTTCAATTAATAACCGGGTTTTTCGAACGATTGGTTCACCGATCATTATTCCACCAACTGAATCTATTACGATTGTGCCAGAGGTATCACTCCATAACGTTCTAACATACGACCAGTTATTAATTAAAGATCGTCCAATTAAGTCCATTAAATTCAAAATTTCCAAACGAAGAATTTATTTTGCCAAATATCGTCACACTCATTTTTGGCAGCGGGTAAGTAATTCATTCATTGGGGAAACCCTTGACGATGATTAGTTTTGATTGGATTTATGATGAATATAAACCCATGAAAGTCAGAACGTTTGTGATGAAAAATGGGGTTACCAGATCGCTGCTTAAAAGTATTCGTTATCATGGTGGTCACTTGATGGTAAATAGTAGGGATGTTTATACTAGTTTTGAATTATCACGTGGTGATCGAGTTAAGGTTATTTTGCCACCTGAAGAACAAAATGATTTTTTGCAGGTTTCAAATTTACCGATTAAGATTTTATTTGAAAATGATAATTTTTTGGTAATTGATAAGCCGGTCGGAGTTGCTTCAGTTCCTTCACATATTTATCCTAATGACACAATTTTAAATCGTGTTTTAGGTTATTATGTTCGTAATGATTATCCAAGTAAGAAGGTTCACATCGTTAATCGGCTTGATCGTGATACGAGTGGTCCGGTTATTTTTGCTAAGAATCATTTAGCTCATTCGGTACTTGATAAGCAACTGAAAGACCGACAGGTAAAAAAATATTATGTTGCCGTTGTGTTAGGTGAACTTAACATCAAGCACGGGCAGATTGTGCTCCCAATTGGTAGAAAACCAGGATCATTTATCGAACGAGAAGTCAGAAATGACGGCAAATATTGTCGAACTGAATTTTGGACATTGAAGGTTAATAATGGAATGTCGTTGGTCAAAATTAGGTTGCATACGGGGCGAACACATCAAATTCGGGTTCATTTTGCAAGAATTGGCTATCCGCTTGTGGGAGACTGGCTATACAATCCTTACGAACACAGCAATAAACGGCAAAAATTGCATTGTTATCAGACAATTTTTTTTGATCCGTTTGAAAAAAAAGACGTCAAAGTCGAATCCCAAATTCCCAGTGATTTTAAAGAGTTATTGAATTAAGATTTATTGATTTTTATAATATTTGGTTAGCTAAAACGTATAATTCTAGGACAATGTTGTCCTAGAATTATATTTTTTCATGAATTAAAGATGAGCCAAAATAAATAATTAAGTAAATGGGGTGGACATTTTTAAAATTTCACTTTAGAATAATTACTATTAATATTGTTTATATTTTTATTAATTTTTGATCGTTAGATGTTATACTTAATTATGATGTTACAGTTTTGAAAAGGAGAGATAATTGATGAAGAAGCTCATTAAGAAGCACAACCAAATGGCTCTTAGTACCGGAGAGACTAAACGCCGTAACAAGTTGGTGAAAACCAAAAAGGGCTGGATGAAAGTAGCCATTGGTACTGTCTTTGCCAGTGCGGCATTGTTCACGTTTAACTTAAATAGTTCAGTAAATGCTGATAAGGTAAGTACTGTCCCAGTTTCTGAAAGTGAACCGGCTTCAAATGTTCAACCAAAGAAGGAAATTGTTCAAGAACAACCAACAGTTGCAAGCACTAATCAAACCCAAAACAATAGTGGTTCAGCCCAAGTGGAAAACACTAATAAGACTGCCACTCAGTTACAACAAGCAGAATCAGTAAATGGTGAGACAAATACAGAAGTTAAGAATTCTTCTGAAACAAATGTACATACACCAACATTACAATCAAGTGATTCTAAACAATCTCAGAACGAAAATGAAGTTACTACTGATAATCAACAACCAACTAAGACTGATCAATCAGTTCAAACTAACTCATTAAATGATAGTAATGCTGTTTCAAAATCGACCGAGACTAATAATGTCAAAGATCAGAATGACTCTAATGAACAGCAACAATCACCAAAAGTTTCAGAGACTAGTGATCAACAGCAAGTAACAAAAGCTGATGCCAGTCAACAATCAGCACAGAATTCTGAAGTTGCTCTCAAGGCAGCTGATAATGCTGAAAACGAGAACAAAGTTTCTGAAAATAATAATGAGCATCAACAGAATGCAGATCAAAATCAAAACGTTAACTTAAAGGCTGACGTTGCCACTCCAGATAAGCAGATTGGTCCTGGTTATTATGATTCAAGCGTTGAAAACAACGTAAATCAAAACGTGCAACGCCCATCACAATATACTAATTTTAATGTTTCAAATAACACTAATTTTACTAGTTATACTCAGGACTTTATCAATAAGGTGACTCCTGGTGCAATTGCTGGATGGAAGAAATATGGTGTTTTACCATCAATTTCAATCGCTCAGGCCATCATTGAAAGTGGTTGGGGGAGATCTGGATTAGCCGTTAAAGGTAACAATTTATTTGGAATCAAAGGTTCTTATAACGGTCAATCAATCTACTTTCCAACTCAAGAATACATTAATGGTCAATGGGTTACTGTTCAAGCAGCCTTTAGATTATACCCAAGTTGGGCTGCAAGCATTGAAGACCATGGTGCTTTCTTAAGAGACAACCCACGTTACAGCAACTTACTTGGTGTACGAGATTACGTGAGTGTAGCCTATGCTTTACAAAATGATGGATATGCGACTGACCCTAGTTATGCTCAGACACTTATTAACTGTGTCCGTAACTATAATTTAACTAGCATCGATCAAATCGCCTTTCAAGATGAAGGAAACCCGTTACCAGCTCCAGATGTTAAACCAGCTTCTGGTACTTATACCTTCAGTCAAACGACCAATATTAGAACTTCACCAAGTCTAAGTGCTCCAGTTGTAGGACAGTATAAAGCTGGAGAGAGTGTGATTTACAATGGTACGGTTGATGCTGATGGATATACATGGTTAAGATACAAGTCATATTCTGGTGATGATTTGTATGTCGCTAAGGTAAGCGATGTACCAGCCTCAAATCCAGAGTCAAATGTCACACCAGCTTCTGGAACCTATACTTTTGGTCAAACTACCAACATTAGAACTGCTCCAAGTACAAGTTCTCAGATTGTAGGTCAGTACGATGCCGGTGAACGAGTTGTTTATGACGGGACTGTCCAAGCCGATGGATACACATGGTTAAGATATCGTGGTGGATCAGGTGCCTATCGTTACGTTGCTAAATTAAGCAATACTTCTACTCCCGCACCTAACCCAGATGCAAACGTTAAGCAAGAATCAGGGATGTATACCTTTAATCAAACTACCAACATTAGAACTGCTCCAAGTACCAGTTCACAAGTTGTGGGACAGTACGATGCCGGTGAGCGAGTTGTTTATGACGGTACTGTTAATGCCGGTGGATACACATGGTTAAGGTATAAGGCAGCTTCAGGTGCCTACCGTTACGTTGCCAAACTAGATAACAATACTTCAACTCCAAACAACCAACCAAATGTCACTGAAACTTCAGGTACTTATACATTTGGTCAAACTACAAACGTCAGAACTGCTCCAAATACTAATTCACAGGTCGTAGGCCAATATAATGCTGGTGAACGAGTAGTGTACGATGGCAAAGTAATTGCTAATGGATACACATGGTTAAGATATCGTGGTGGATCAGGTGCCTACCGTTATGTTGCTGAATTAGGAAATGGTTCTGTTTCTGGTAACAACCAATCAGACGTTACTCCCACTTCTGGCCGATTTACTTTCAGACACGCTACTAACATTAGAACTTCACCAAGTACTAGTTCACAAGTTGTGGGACAATATGATGCTGGAGAAAGCGTTGTTTATGATGGCAAAGTAATTGCTAATGGATACACATGGTTAAGATACCGAGCAGCTTCAGGTGCTTACCGTTACGTTGCCGACTTGAACTAAAATTAATTAGGTGAAAATAATTTTTAGAAACACCCTTAAACATTTTCAAATAAATGAAATGGAGTATGGATTATGAACTTAAAGAAAGTAACCTCACTAATTTTAATTAGTTTTGCAGTGGTCACCATTGGAGTGTTTGTGCCTAATGTGGGACATGTTAATGCGCAAACTACTCAATTTGCGCAGGGTAATAGTGGTCAAGGGGAGATTGTAGTTCACTACGTTGATCAAAATGGTCACGTAATTCGTCCTGCAACCACCGCCATGGGAGCAACTGGTAGTACCTATATTGCGTCGATTCCTAACATTCCTGGATACAAGTATTCTAGTATTCAAAATGGACAAAATAATAGTAATGGCCCCCAAATGACATTTGGTGGTAGTGATAGTTCGACAGATATTATGGAAATGACGATTATTTATTCATCAACTGGTAACAGTACGGCAAATAATAAACAACCTAACCGTACTAATGCTGGTGTGAGTTCCAATGGTAGTAATAGTAGTCAGACTAATGGTAAGAATAAAAATAATAACGGGACTAGTGATAGTTCAGCTACTGGTACCCAGAAAAATGCTACTGGTAATAATCAGACAAATGAAAAAAATCAAAATGACAAAGCCAAGGATCAATCAAAGGCCAATAGTAATTCCAAAAAAACCAATGCTGATAAGAATGCCAAGGATAAAAAAAATCAATCTGATAAGAAGAATCAGAAAGATAAAAAGGCAAAAAAGGATCATGACAAAAATGATGCTAAGCACGAGAAAAAAGATGGGAATAAAGTTACTCCTTGGGTAGTTGGTGGAATCATTGTGGTGGTAGTTGCTGGAATTGGTGCGTTTCTATGGCACAAGTTCAGAGGACCACGTCATTTTGAGCATTAAAAAAGTTCATTGATTGGAGAAAAACAAATAATCCCGTAACGCTAGTTTTTAGCGGTACGGGATTATTTTTATAGCTGAAGCTATTTTTTGTTAATTATAATATTGGGATCAGCAATCTTTTGGACCTTATCCAATTCATCTTGGGACTCTACGAGTGGAATTAACTGAAGATTCTGATAATTTTTTATTTTTGCAGATAAACTTTCTATTCTGGTTGATGCAACTACTCCAGCAAAGTTATTGTTATCAATCCAGTTCAGAGTATCAGTCCAATTTTTTTCAATTATTTGATCAAATGCAGGTGAAAAATACAGTTGCATGCCGCCTGCGGCTGCCATCAAAATTTCCATGGCCTCTAAGTCGACTTTATTTTGGTCATTTAAAGCACCAATAATGACACCATCAACACCTAACTCTTGGCATTGGAAAAGATCATCTTCCATGATTTTTATCTCAGAATCATTAAAGGTACTAGTATTATTATTTGATGAAATTAAGACGTCGAGGCTTCGCTTTTTTTCGTGAGCATATTTACATGCTTCTGCGATAAATCCACGACTGGGGGTCATCATTTCCTGATTAATTGCAATTTTTAATTGAGAACTTTCAAGTTCAGCAGATACCTCTCTAAATTTTGATACAAGTGGTTCAACGATTGTCATATAAACTACCTCCTGCAACAATTATAACTATTATAGATCTGAATTGACATCGATTTTGCGCTTAAATGGAATTAGACGCGTGATATAATTGAAAAAGAAAGTTATTGAACGAATTATTGGAGGATGTAAATGACTAATCATATTGCATTATTTGAACCATTAATGCCAGCTAATACTGGCAATATTGCAAGAACATGTGCGGGAACTGATACCGTTCTTGATTTAATTAAACCGTTGGGTTTTTCGGTTGATGATAAACACTTAAAGAGAGCTGGATTAGATTACTGGGATAAGGTTAAGATCAATTATCACGAAAATCTTCCTGAATTTTTAAAAACCATTCCAGACAAGCAAAGGTTGTTTTTGGTTTCAAAGTTTGGGAAAAAGGTGTATACAGATCCTAATTATAGTGATGATAACGTGGATTATTATTTTTTGTTTGGAAAAGAAACGACGGGATTGCCCGAAAACTTTGAACGTCAGTATTCTAAACAAGCTATTAGAATTCCTCAAGATGATTCTCATATTCGAGCATTGAATTTATCGAACACTTGTGCGATTGTAATATATGAGGCTTTAAGGCAACAGAAATTTGCTGGACTTGAAGTGACTCATACTTATGAGCACGATAAATTAAAATAATGCGAAGGGGTGCCTTAGTTGGCTCAACGAAAAACAAAACGTAAAACTACAAAGCGTAAAATAACGAGAAAACGTCGTCCAAGGAAAAAAAGAAATTCTGTTTGGAACAAATTAAAGAACTTTTGCGGTGAAAAGAAATTAAATATCATTGGTTTGATTTTTATGTTGATCGCCGTTTTAGGCTTTTTCAGCTTAGGAATGGCGGGGACCCTGTTTGCTAATGTATTTCGGTTAGTGGTTGGGAACGCCTACCAGGTTTTGGCAATTTTTCTAGGTGTTTTTGGCATTTTATTGCTTCTAGGAATTAAGATTCCTCGAATCGATTACCATTATATTTTGGGTTTTTTGATAGCATTTATTGGTTGGATTTTAAACTTATCCATTACCTTTTCGAATTCTTTAAATTCCCATGTTAACTTTGTGTCCACCACCTTCAATGCGTTACTTTCTGATATTACTAACGGTGTCTCTACTAGTAACGTTGGGGGTGGGATGATTGGCGCTACGTTATTATCTTTTTTCGATACCCTTATCTCGTTAGTTGGGACTTTGATCCTTTCATACAGCTTAATGGTTGTTGGAGCGATCATCTTCTTTAAACTACCAGTTATTAAGTGGCTCAAAGGCTTTTTGACTTGGTCAGCTAAGTGGTTTACTGCGATTATTGCGTCATTTAATCGGGCGCACCTGAATAATCAAGAGCGACGAAATAATCGAAAATTACAAAAGCAGCAATCAGCAAAGACAAATCAGTTTCAAGATTATCTAGGACATCAAAAAGAAAATGAGAAGAACAGTTCGAAGTCTCAAGCATCCGTTAATTCACCAACTGTTCCAGTCAATAAGCCAACGGAACATGTTGGTGTTAAACAAGATGAGAATACTCCTCACATAACGGTTGCAAGTAAGAAGCCTAAACGGAATCATTTTGATAATGAAACCAAAACGAGTTTACCAACTTTTGAAAATAATTCTTCTGGTAACCACTATCAACTTCCTTCAACTAATCTCCTTACTAAAGTGCCAGAGCAAGATCAGACTGCAGAATATAATGCGATCGATAAAAATACGAAAATTCTACAAAAGACTTTAAAGAGTTTCGGGGTTGATGCTGAGGTAAAAAATGTAAGCTTAGGACCATCGGTTACCGAATATGAGTTGCATCCAGCAATTGGTGTAAAAGTTTCTAAAATTGTCAATTTGAGTGATGATATTGCACTTGCATTAGCAGCAAAAGACATCAGGATTGAAGCACCAATTCCAGGCAAATCTTTAATTGGGATCGAAGTTCCTAATAAAGCAATTTCGACCGTTTCGTTTCGGGATGTATTTGAAAATCAGACCGGCAATAACCATGGTATTTTAAATGTTCCTTTGGGTAAAAACGTTAACGGTGACGTTGTTTCTTGCGATATTACCAAGATGCCTCATTTGTTAATTGCGGGATCAACTGGAAGTGGTAAGTCGGTTGCAATTAATTCAATTCTCACTAGTATTCTTTTAAAAGCGACTCCCGACCAGGTTAAATTTATGTTAATTGACCCTAAGAAAGTTGAGTTGGGTGTTTATAATGGGATTCCTCATCTTTTAAGCCCAGTGGTTTCAGATCCT
Source organism: Fructilactobacillus sp. X8R1C1 (assembly GCF_059900945.1). Classification (NCBI taxonomy): domain Bacteria; kingdom Bacillati; phylum Bacillota; class Bacilli; order Lactobacillales; family Lactobacillaceae; genus Fructilactobacillus; species Fructilactobacillus sp. X8R1C1. Next base: position 16,858 of record NZ_JBWXVH010000001.1, read on the forward strand.
AAGAAAGCCGCTCGCGCTCTTCATAAAGTGGTTGATGAAATGGAACATCGTTATGAGATGTTTGCCCAGACAGGTCAACGTAAAATTAGTGGATATAATAAGTATATTCAAGAAAAGAATCGGACTGAAGGTACGGCTCTTCCAACTCTCCCATACATTGTAGTGGTTGTTGATGAACTAGCTGATTTAATGATGACGGTCTCAAATGAAGTGGAGAGTGCCATCATTAGACTAGCTCAGATGGGAAGAGCAGCTGGGGTTCATATGATTTTGGCAACTCAACGTCCGTCAGTTGATGTTATTACCGGATTGATTAAAGCTAATGTCCCATCAAGAATCGCTTTTGCGGTATCAAGTGGAGTTGATTCAAGAACAATTTTAGATACGAATGGAGCTGAAAAATTACTTGGGAGGGGTGATATGCTGTATCTCCCGATCGATCAAAACATTCCAGCGCGTGTCCAAGGTTCCTTTATTTCTGATAGTGATGTTGAAAACGTGATTGATTTTGTCAAGAAACAAGCTGAGCCAGAATATGATGACTCAATGATGGTTACTGATGCTGAAATTAAAGAAGAAGAAAAAGACGATGATGAGGATGATCTATTTGATGATGCTCTGAAATTTGTTGTAAAAGAACAAAAAGCCAGTACGTCGATGATTCAACGTCAGTTTCGAATTGGTTATAATCGGGCGGCTCGGATTGTTGATGATATGGAACAACGTGGGTATATTGGACCACAGCATGGAAGTAAACCTAGAGACGTCTATAAGAAGCCTTCCTCTGATGATGAAAAATAAAAAGACACTCTGAATTTGCTTCAGAATGCCCTAAAACGATATTATTAATTTACATGCCACCAAAGAAAGCAGCTGCTGATCCAGCAACCACTGATAAAATGGTTGCAATAATCATTAACCAAACAAAGATCATTAAGATCTTTTGAAACGTTGTTTTATCTTTCCATTTATTCAAAGTATCCACCACTTTCAGTATTCATACTGTCACAATTCTAACTTTGAACTAAAAATATTGCAAATCACTTATTATACCTAATTTACGAGGTTAAAAATGGTCAATTATATATCTAATCTACATTTATTAGTGGAGTCATTAATTAAGCCTTTATTACTTTTCATTATTATTGGTTTTATTATTATTTTTTTTAAGCGCATTACTAAAAATCGGATGTTTCAACGGCTGAGTGTTCTTGATTCATTTCCAATCATTGGAATTTGGTTAGTTCATGTCATTACTATGACGAGTCATGGATTTTCGTTTTTGCCATTATTCATTTTGGCTTGGATGATAATTGGGATTATCTTTTTGTTTTACCGAGTGATCGATGAAGGACAGTTGTTGCCAAAACAATTTTTAGTTAATTTTTGGCGAATAAGTGACATTTATTGGATAATTATTTTTATATTTTCTTTGATTGTAAAAATTATTATAATACACTGATATAAAAGCATTCCTGGGATTTGTTTTCCGGAGTGCTTTTATTTTTTGTGGATTTTTATGGAGGCAAAGTGGTAGGAAGTGGTTTATTGTGGTAAACTAAATTTATATTTAGGGGAGAAGGGAATGATGAATTATGTTCATGGGCGAATATCGACATAACATCGATGCCAAGGGACGTCTCATCATTCCCGCTAAATTTAGAGATTTATTAGGAGATAAATTTGTCATTACTCGTGGTTTAGATGGCTGTCTTTTTGGGTATACCGAGAATGAATGGCAAAAAGTTCAGGATAAGATTAATGAACTGCCCTTTAACAAAAAAGATGCGCGAATGTTTGCACGTTTTTTCTTTTCTGCGGCCACTGAATGTGATATTGATAAACAAGGCCGAGTCAATATCCCGACCGCTCTTTGTAAGTATGCCGACCTGACCAAAAGCTGTGTTTTGGCTGGAGTATCGACTAGATTTGAAATTTGGGATGCTTCTAAGTGGGATAGTTATACGGATGAGGCTGCGAGTGAGTTCAGCGATATTGCTGAAAATTTACTTGATGTCTAACTTGAGGTGAATTTTAATGTCTACGTTTAAACATCAAACGGTTTTATTAAATGAGGCTATTCGTGGTCTGAATGTTAAGCCCAATGGAATCTATGTTGATTGTACTCTTGGAGGCGGAGGCCATAGTTCTAAGATCTTGTCGGAACTAAAAAATGGCCATTTATACGCTTTTGATCAAGATCAAGTTGCCATCGATTATAATCAAACCAATTTAGAAAAGTTCTTAAAAGATAATGGAATTACTTTTATTCATGATAATTTTAGAAATTTTAAACGTGACTTGAAACGTTATGATGTCGTTGGAATTGATGGGGTTGTCTATGATTTAGGAGTTTCTTCACCACAATTGGATGATGCCAAGCGGGGCTTTAGTTATCAAAAGGATGCTCGTCTTGATATGCGGATGGATCAAAGAAATGATCTAGATGCTTGGGAAGTTATTAATCACTGGTCGTATGAAAAGTTAGTGAAAATTTTTTATCGTTATGGTGAGGAAAAATTTTCTAAGCAAATTGCTCGTAGTATTGAAAAAAATAGAGCTGATCATCCAATTGATACTACAAGTCAATTAGCTGAAATCATTAAGGATGCTATTCCAGCTCCAGCACGAAGACATGGTGGTAACCCAGCTAAGCGCGTTTTTCAAGCCGTACGAATTGCCGTTAATGATGAGTTAGGCGCTTTAGAAGATTCACTTGAGCAGGCGTTAGACATGTTAAATGTTCATGGTCGGATTAGTGTAATCACGTTTCAATCGCTTGAAGATCGTTTGGTAAAGGGGATTTTTAAAGAAAAAACCACCATTCAAGATTTACCCCATGATTTACCGGTCATACCTGATTCAATGCAACCAAAGTTTAAAATGGTCCAAAGAAAACCAATTTTACCCAGTGCTGATGAACTTAGTCAAAATCATCGATCGCACAGTGCCAAACTCAGAATCATTGAGAAAATTAAATAGGAGGTGGGAACTTTGGCACAAAATGGTCTAGCAAAAAAAGAATATTCAAATGGAAACGCGTATGAAACATATCGAAGAAATCAGATCAATTCAAAGCGAGTTACTACTACTCCCCAAAGAGAACATAAGTTCAGTCCTAAGCTGGAAATTACAATTTTAGTAGTTGGATGTGCGATGATATTCTTAATGTCGGTCGCATTGGTTTGGACAAGAATTTCACTTTCAGGGGCCGAGCAAACGTTGCAAGATACTGAGAGTCGATCAACAAGAATACATAATACCAATACCGGACTTAAGCAACAGATTGATGAACTTCAAAGTAGTTCACGTTTAGATAAGGTTGCTAAAGGATCGGGATTAAAACTTTCAAATGATCAAATAAGGAACGTCACAAAATGAATAAAAAACAAGAGCAGATAAAAAATCGGAAAAATGCGATTGCTAATCAAAAAAAATTTGGGATGTATTTTCGGATTTTAGTAATTGTAGTTTTCCTGTTGATTTTCGGCTTTTTTTTTAAAAAAGCAATTTTCAAAAGTGCGAATCACGTTAATTTGGCACAGCAAACAAAGAGTTTGTATGCCCAAACTAACGTGATTAAGTCTAAACGTGGAACCATCTATGATAACAATAACCAAGCGTTGGCTGAGGATACCAGTACTTACTCGATTTATGCTATTTTAAACAAGTCGCAAAAGACTAAAGATGATAAACCAGATTACGTGACTAATCCTGAAAAAACCGCTCGGATCCTTTCTGAAAACTTGCCGATTAGTTACAAAGAGGCCCTTAAGACCCTTAAACCAAAGAAACAAGCCTTTCAGGTTGAATTTGGAAATCCGGGAAAAAACATTTCTTTAGTTGATAAACAAAAAATTGTTTCTCATCATTTGCCCGGCATCAAATTTGTTCAACAACAGAGTCGATTATATCCAAATGGGGTCTTTGCATCTCACATTGTTGGGTTGGCTTCTCCAGTTACCAATAACAAGACTAAGGAAACAAACTTAGTGGGACAAATGGGCCTTGAAAAGTCATTTAATAAAGTTCTGAGTGGGAAAAATGGGTATGAAGAAGTAAGACATGATAATTATGGTTACGAAGTACCTGATGATAATAAAAAAGAACGACCAGTGGTTAACGGGAATAGTGTTCATACCACAATTGATTCTCGATTAGAATTTCTACTTGAAAACCAGATGAGTGAGGTACAATCACAGGTTCATCCAAAGAGTATGAATGCCATGCTGATTGATGCTAAGACTGGGAAAGTTTTAGCCGCTGCTCAACGACCAACTTTCAATGCTACAACTGGCAAGGGATTAGGTGGAATTTGGCGGAATACATTAACCCAAGATGCTTTTGAGCCAGGTTCAACCATGAAGATTTTTACGCTAGCCGCTTCAATTGATAGTGGTAATTTCCATGGAAATGAGCGCTATCTATCAGGTAAATATGATATTGATGGTAAGATTGTGCCAGATTGGCTACCAACAGGATGGGGAATGATCACTTATAATAAGGGATTTGCCTTGTCTAGTAACGTTGCCATGGCACATTTGGAACAACAGATGGGGCCAAATACTTGGAAAGATTACATTAATCGATTTCAGTTTCTGAAGAATACTAATTCAGTTTTTGGTGATGATGATTCGGGGAATATGCAATTTAAGTTGCCAATTGAACAGGCTAATACTGCCTTTGGTCAAGGTATTCAAGTAACTGCTTTGCAGATGGTGCAAGCCATGACTTCAGTTGCTAATAACGGCAAAATGATCAAGCCAAGGTTTGTTGATGATATAACCAATGATCACAATAAGGTGGTTAAGAATTATAAGGAAGAAACGTTGGGACATCCCATTAAACCCTCAACTGCTAAAGCTGTTCGAAAGCATATGGAAGATGTTGTTTATAAGCCATATGGGATCGGTCAAGATTACAAGATTCCTGGATATCGAGTAGCTGCAAAGACTGGTACTGCTCAGGTAAGTAATGGATCTGGCGGTTATGAGAATGGTGACGATAGTTACTTGTATTCGGTTGCTGGAATGGTACCTTCTTCAAACCCAAGATACATTATGTACGTAAGTATGAAACAACCCACTTTAAATGGTGGAAAGACCGCTACCCAATTGATGGCGCAAATCTTCAATCCAGTTATGCAGCGGGCATTAACCCAAAATACAGCTGATGATGCGCAAGTTCCAGATGTCGTTAGTCAAAAGACTGATGTGGCTAAAGACCAACTTAGTAAAAGTCATCTGGAGCCAATTGTGATTGGTGATGGTGACACGGTTACTAAGCAAAGTCCAACGGCGATCGGTGCTGGCTCAGGAGATAATCACGTTATTTTGATCACTAGTGGAGTATTAAAGATGCCTAGTCTTAAAGGTTGGAGCGAAAAAGACGTTCAAACGCTTAGTGATCAATTGGGTATTAAATTAAATACCAGCGGTAAAGGAAAAGTAGAAAGTCAGAGTATCAATGTAGGTCAAAGAATTACCCCCAAAACTACGTTGACAGTTAAATTAAAATAAATTTTGAGAGGATGAAAAGTGATGGATTGGTTAATTCCACTAATTGGAGGATTTATTATTACACTGGGACTAACGCCAGTATTAATAAGTTATTTTAGATCAAAGCATGAAGGTCAGATGATCAGGGAGGAAGGTCCCAGCTGGCATGAAAGTAAGAGTGGAACGCCCACAATGGGAGGATTAGGTTTCATAATTGCAATCGTTATTACGTGCTTGATCTATGGATTAGTAGTTAGCCAATTGAAGTCAACGCTGCTCATTTTAATCTTTGTTCTTGTGTTTTATGGACTAATTGGGATGTGGGATGACTCAATTAAACTGTTTAAGCGTCAAAATGAAGGATTTAAAGCTTGGCAAAAGTTCTTGCTTCAAGTCATTGGAGCGTTGGTGTTTGCTTGGGTTTACTATGCTGATGGATTTCCAATGTCAATTCGCTTTTTTAACCTCGGCGAGATCCCATTAGGCTATTTCTATGTTTTGTTTATCATTTTTTGGCTAGCAGGCTTTTCTAACGCCGTTAACCTCACGGATGGGTTGGATGGATTGGTAAGTGGACTATCAATTATAGCCTTTGGAGCGTATGCCGTTGTCGCTCATTTTCAACACCAGTTTGAAGTTGAAATGTTTTGCATGGCAGTTGCGGGTGCGCTTATCGCGTTTCTGCTTTTTAATCACAAGCCTGCTAAAATCTTTATGGGTGACATGGGTTCTTTAGCACTAGGTGGCGCTTTAGCTGCCGTTTCAATTTTGCTTCATCATGAACTTTCGTTATTATGGGTTGGATTGGTATTCGTTGTTGAAACTGCCAGTGTCATCTTACAAGTTACATCATTTAAACTAACTGGAAAAAGAATCTTTAAGATGACCCCCATTCACCATACTTTTGAGATGATGGGTTGGAGTGAATGGAAGATTGATATTGTCTTTTGGCTAGTAGGTTTGTTTACTGCAATCACTGGCGTTATTACAATGATTTAATTTTTAGGGAGCTTAATTTTAATTATGAAAAACGTGGATAATTATAAAGATAAAAATATTTTAGTTTTTGGGGCTGGAATGAGTGGAACTAATGCTGCTAAACTATTGGTTAAGTTGGGAGCAAATGTCACTTTAACCGATGCAAAGCCAGCTGATCAAATTAAAGAATACGATGAATTAAAAGCGGATGGCGTAAGAGTAGTAGCAGGTGAATCACCTCTTTCCCTATTAGATGGAATTGATCTGATGGTCAAGAATCCTGGCATTCCATACGATAATGATTTGGTTAAAGCCGCTCAAGATAAAAACATTCCGATCATTGTGGAATTGGAACTTGCAGCAGAAATCTCAGATGCTCCAATTGTGGGGGTCACAGGTAGTAATGGGAAAACTACTACTACCACTATGATCACTAAAATGTTGCAAGCGGGTAAAAAAGACGGAACGGCCCTAGATGGAGGAAATATTGGAATTCCCGCCACTAAAGTGGCTCAAGAAGTTAATAAGAACGATGTCTTAGTATTAGAAATTTCGAGTTTTATGTTACTGGGGACTCCAAAAATTCACCCGCATATTGCTGTCATCACTAATATTTTTTCCAACCATTTGGATTACCACAAAACACGTGAAAATTATGTAAATGCTAAGATGCAGATTACTAAAAACCAAACCAAAGATGATTTTCTTATCATGAATTTTGATAGTGCTGAATGGCGAGAATTAAGCAAGCGTAGTCAAGCTCAAATCGTTCCATTTTCACTCACTGATAAGTACAAAAATGGAGCCTACGTTTCTGAGGGCGATATTTACTTTAAAGATGAATTTATCATGCATGAAAAGGACATTCGGGTTCCGGGTGAACAAAACGTTCAAAATGCCTTAGCCGCAATTGCGGTAGCTAAACTGTATAAGATCTCTACTGAAGCGATTGTTTCAGTATTAAAGAATTTTGGTGGAGTTAGACATCGTGTTCAATATGTTTTAACTGCTGACGATCGCGAGTTTTATAACGATTCTAAGGCAACCGACATTGAGGCCACCCAAATGGCTTTAAGAGGATTTGATGAACCGATCGTTTTGTTAGCAGGTGGATTAGACCGTGGCTATACCTTTGATAAACTGGTTCCTGATTTTAAATCTAATTTAGCTGGAATTGTTTTGTTTGGTGAGACCGCCGACTTGTTAGAAGATGCTGCTAAAAAAGCTGGTGTTCCACAAATTAAAAAAGTTAAAGACCTTGATGAAGCCGTACCGGAAGCGATTAAAATGAGTAAACCAGGAGATATCATATTGTTGTCACCGGCTAACGCAAGTTGGGACCAATTTGCCACTTATCGTGATCGTGGGGATGAATTCATCAAAGACGTTGAGAAGCTAACTGGGAAAAAGGAGACTAAATAATGAGAATGATTGTATCTGGGGGAGGAACTGGTGGACATATCTATCCGGCGCTTGCCCTAATTGACGCGTTAAAAGCTCAAAAGCCTCATTCAGAGGTTTTGTACGTTGGGTCCAATCGCGGATTGGAAGGTAAAATTGTTCCAGAAAAGGGAATTAAATTTGATGCCTTAAAAATTCAAGGATTCAAACGGAAGTTGTTTAGTCTGTATAACTTTAAAACGATCTGGTTGTTTTTAAAAAGTGTCCAAGAATCAAAAAAGATCATTAAAAAGTTTAAACCAGATGTTGTGGTTGGAACCGGCGGGTATGTTTGTGGAGCCGTAGTATATGCCGCAGCTAAGTTAGGAATTCCTACCGTTATTCATGAGCAAAATAGTGTTGTTGGTCTCACTAATCGTTTTTTGAGTCGTTATGTAGATGAAATTGCCATTGCTTTTGACGATGCCCGAAAACAGTTTCCCGAAAATAAAGTTGTTTTCACTGGCAATCCACGGGCACAGCAGGTTGCTAATATGAAAAGCGACTTTAAGTGGAGTGAGTTTGGTTTAAAAGATGATGTTCCGACGGTTTTGATATTTGGTGGAAGTCAGGGTGCACTAAAGATTAATTCATCAGCGGTAGAAGCGATCCCTGAATTTGACCGACGAAAATACCAAGTTGTTTTTGTTACCGGCCAGAAGCGATATCAAGGGGTTAAAAATGATTTAAAAAACGTTAAAATTAACAATAATATTGACGTTTTACCTTATATTTCAAATATGCCAGCGGTTCTGCCTAAAGTTGATTTAATTGTTGGACGTGCTGGTGCCACTAGTATTGCAGAAATAACTGCCATTGGAATTCCGGCCATTTTAATTCCAAGTCCCTATGTTACGGCGGATCATCAAACTAAGAACGCAATGAGTCTCGTAAAAAATAATGCCGCTATGATTTTGACTGAAAAAGATTTGAATGGGCAATCTTTAGTGACAAAAGTCGATTCTTTAATGCATAACACCGAATTAAGAAAGCAAATGGCTACTAACTCATATGACATGGGAGTTCGTGATGCTGCTGATAAACTTTTAGGCGTTTGTGATCAGGCAATTGAGAAGCATCATAAAAAAGCTTAACGGGTGATCTTAATGAAAACTAGCGATAATGATTCCAATTCATCAGGTCGGTTGGAAAAGTACCAGGAGAGAAAACAAAGGAAGAATAGTCGATATCGAGTCGGACACAAAATTCCTGGGATTAGAAAGCAACAGCGCAAGCAATTAATTAGAGGTTTTTTGCCGATCCTATTATTGTTTATAGTAGTAGCTTTAGTTTCGCTCTATTTGGTACTGCCATACAGTCGGGTTTCATCGATTAACATTCGAACTAATCATCAACTCAAGGGCGAAAACATTAAAGATCAGATTCCATTTCAAGTCGGGGATTCGCTGATAATGGTAAAGAGAAACAAAGCTAAAGCCCAAAGTTATGTGTTAGCTCATAATGCGCAGGTTAAACACGTTGATTTTTCTTTTAAAAAGCATAATCAATTAATGGTGAAGGTAGATGGATATTCGAATCCGGAGTACATTTTTAAAGCCGGAAAGTATTATCCCGTCTACCCATCAGGTCATATCTCCGATGAAGCAGTGAAAATTAATGATCCTAGCGATGTCTGCATTGTTTCTGGATTTAAACAGGGCAATGAAATTAGGAATGTGTTAAGACAATATAAAAAAATTAGTCCATCAATTAGGAATCAGATTAAAGAGTTAAAAAATGCTAATACTAAAAGTAATCCGGAGCGAGTTCAGATTTTGATGAAAGATGGAAATGAGATTTACGTCAAAATCAGTACCATGGCAAATAAAATGGCTTACTATCCTGCAATTGCTAAGGACCTAAAACAAAAGAGCGTGGTTAACATGGAGGTGGGGGCATACTCTTATCCTTTGGGGAAATGAGAGCTCTTTATTAACGTTCATCATGTGTGTTAAAATTAAGTGAGATTATGGTATATTGGATCATCTTTTTCAATAGACCCTATATGGAGGTTCCAGATAATGAACGATTCAAATATGTACATTGGTTTAGATATTGGAACTACTTCGATTAAAGTGATTGTAGCTGAGAAGGCTAACGGTCAAATGAATGTAATCGGAGTTGGTAATGAAAAATCAACTGGTGTTAGTCGTGGAGTTATTGTTGATATTGATAAGGCGTCAAATGCTATTGAACGAGCTGTTAGTCAGGCTGAGGAAAAGGCAAGTGTCAAAATTAGCAATGTAATTGTGGGCATCCCGGCTGATCAGATTAAAATTGATAAATGTTCTGGGATGATTGAGCTCCCCGACCAGTCTGAGGAAATCACAAACGATGATGTTGTGGATGTGTCTGAGTCTGCTATTGATACCAACCTTCCACCCGAACGTGAAGTAATCGATTTAACTCCAGATGAATTCATGGTAGACGGTTTTGACGGTATTCAAGATCCAAGAGGGATGGTTGGAAATCGTTTGAAAATGAATGGTCGAATGATTAGTGGGCCTAAGACTATTATTCATAATATTAAAAAGGCCGTTACTAATGCTGGTTTGAATATTGAAGCATTGGTTGTCGATCCCCAGGCTGAAGGAAAATATATTTTAAGTGAATCAGAGCAAGAGTTTGGAACAATATTGATTGACCTAGGTGGAGGACAATCAACGGTTGCGGTTATTCATGACTTTGAACTCAAATACGCCAATGTTGATCTTGAGGGTGGACAATACATAACTAAAGATATTTCTTCAGTATTAAACACTTCTGCCGCTAACGCTGAAAAGTTGAAACGTGGATATGGATATGCTGATGTTGATCAAGCTAGTGAAGATAATGAGTTTCCAGTCGAAGTTGTTGGCCAAGGACAACCAGTTAATGTAAGTGAAAAATTATTAGCTGAAATTATCGAAGCACGAATTGATCAAATCTTTGGCAGACTCAAAGATGATCTTGATGGAATTGATGCATTAAGTCTCCCTGGTGGGATTGTGCTAACTGGCGGGGTATCCTCTATGCCAGGAATTGCTGAATTAGCCGCTAATACCTTTGGCGTTAATGTCAGAGTTTATATTCCTGATCAAATTGGTTTAAGACACCCCTCACTATCGTTAGCATTATCATTAGTTAATTATGGTGGTAATTTAAGTCAAATTGAACGTTTAGTACGTTCAGCATTTGACCATGGTGAGTTCGCCTATGATGACAACGGAAATGCCAGAGAAATTGAACCTCGATCTGAACCAAGCATATCTGGATCCATTCCCTTTAAGCAAAAACGTCAGAATAAAACGGCAAAAAAGAAACGTGAAAAGAAACCAAAGAGTGATAAGAATTTAGGCGAAAAATTAAGTGGCATTGTACACCACTTTTTCGAGTAACGCGGGGGTATTTATAAAATATGGACTATTCAATGGATGCAAATAAAAATAATGGTGCAACAATTAAGGTTATTGGAGTTGGTGGCGGTGGTGGAAATGCCGTTAATCGAATGATCGAAGAAGGCGTTAAAGGGGTCGAATTTATTGCCGCTAACACCGACCTACAGGCTTTAGGAAGTTCTAAAGCAGAAACTAAGATTAATCTTGGACCCAAGCTCACCAAGGGACTAGGAGCCGGTTCAAATCCAGAAGTTGGATCAAAAGCAGCTGAAGAAAGTGAAGAAGCCATTACTGATGCCTTACACGATGCTGACATGGTGTTTGTTACATCAGGAATGGGTGGTGGAACTGGAACTGGGGCAGCTCCGATTGTTGCCAAGATCGCTAAAGATGCTGGTGCATTGACAGTTGGGGTTGTGACTCGTCCTTTCGTTTTTGAGGGACCAAAACGTGATCATAACGCTACCGAAGGAATTGAAGCCCTTAAGCAAAACGTTGATACTTTAGTGGTGGTTTCAAATAACCGCTTGTTAGATATGGTTGATAAAAAAACTCCAATGATGGAAGCTTTTAAGGATGCCGACGACGTATTACGTCAGGGCGTTCAGGGAATCACTGATTTGATTACTAGTCCCGGGGTTGTTAATCTGGATTTTGCTGATGTAACAAGTGTAATGCAGAATCAAGGATCCGCTCTTATGGGAGTGGGTGCAGCAACCGGCGAAAACCGAACTGAAGAAGCAACTAAGAAAGCCATTAATTCGCCATTATTGGAAGTTTCAATCGACGGAGCTCAACAAGTCTTGCTGAATGTAACTGCCGGACCAGAGTTATCACTTGCTGAGGCACAAGATGCCGCCAATATCGTATCTGATGCAACGTCAAATGATGTTAATATCTTCTTTGGAACCTCAATTGATGAAAATATGGGTGATGAAGTTAAAGTTTCGGTAGTTGCAACTGGGATTCAGACTGGGGATCCAGACCGTTCTGCTAGCCCAGCACTAACTAGGAAGAATCGTTCGAGTACCTTTGCTAGTCCTAAGACTGATAATGCTACTAAAGATAATTCAGCTGATTCTAGTAATGATGATCCGCTTCACAACTGGGACATTAGTGATAACCAAAACGAAGTTAGAAATGCTGATTCATCAGATAATGACAAGTTTTCGAACGTGGAAAAGCAAGACTTTGAACCATTTGAAGCTGGAAATAATTCTGATTCAAATAATAATGATAGTGGAAACGACAATGATGATGTCCCTCCATTCTTCAGATATCGGAACCGAAATAATAAGCAATAGTATTCGGAGAGGAGCTAGTAATGTCATATAATTTTAAGCGTTTTTTTGGTCTCGATGATAATAACGAGACTTATGAAGACGACGACTCAAACCAAAATAATGTTGATAGCGTTCGATCTGTAAAAAATAATCCGCGTAAGGTCGTATCAATGAGTAAAAGTGATATTTCTAATAGTAAAATTGCTGTTATGGAACCCCGAATTTATGCTGACGCAAAAAGTATTGCCAGTAAATTAATTGGTGGGAATGCTGTAATTGTTAAAATGGACGGGGTTAGTAATGAGTCCGTCAAAAGAATCGTTGATTTTTTAAATGGGACTATTTACGCTATTGATGGAAAAATAAGACGAATTGATGAGAAAATTTTTCTCTGTGCTCCTAACAATTTTGATATTGATGGCGCAATGGACGAAAAGTTCAATAGTAGGTTAGGATGATTTAATTGGTAATGGTAATTACTTGGATTGCACAGATTATTAATTATGCAATTCAGATTTATATGTTGGCAATCGTAATCGATGCTTTACTGACATGGTTTCCAGGTGCCTCACAGTCTCGATTTGGTCAGTTTTTTGGTCGGATTGTGAATCCTTTTTTAGAGTACTTTAATTTTGCTCACATTGGGATGTTAGGATTTGGGCCAATATTGGCCTTAGTTGTACTTCAACTTTTACAGTTTGGTGTAACCTACATTGGAAATATTATCATAAGTTTGGTCGCATAAAATGGGTGTTGAAAAGAATATTGAACAACATTTTAGAAAATCCGAATTACCGTTCCTTCAAACTGCAAGTGATTGGATTGATAGTGCGAATTCTGAGTATCGTCCAGTTCTTACTAGTTTTCTCAACTCAAGGGAGTGCTATTTACTTCAGACTTTGGTAAATCGTTATCCTAGTTTGAAGCTGTTGACGTTTGGTGGATATCAAAATGCTGAGATGAAACGAGGTCTGATTTATCCAGACTATTTTGTGCCGAAGTTTGATGATTATGAATTATCACTAATTGAGATTCAATATCCTGAAAAATTTGCGTCTATCCATCACAATCAAGTTCTTGGAAGTTTGATGGGAAGTGGAATTGAACGCAAAGTTCTCGGCGATATTTTGACCGACGGAGAACGTTGGCAATTTATTTGTGAGAATGAAATGGCTAAGTATTTGATAAGATCAGTTGATCGTATTGGTAAAGTAAAGGTTGATTTAAGCCAAATTAATTTTAGTCAAATTGTTCAGCAAAAAGATGACTGGATAGTAGATTTTGTTACTTTACCATCATTTCGTTTAGACGTTGTTATTTCGATTGGTTTTCATATCTCTAGAAGTATGGCTAAGAGTCTGATCGAGCATGAAAAAGTTCGCTTAAATTGGTTTGAGTTTACTAAATCAAATTATGAAATTAAAGTTTCTGATATGATTTCTGTCAGAGGATACGGTAGAATAAAGGTAGTGGGATACAATGGCCACTCGAAAAAGGGAAAATTAAAAGCTGAATTAAACGTAATAAAAAATAAATGAGGAGGGATATTATGACGCTAACGGCTCAAGATATTCATGATAAAAAGTTTTCACTAAAAATGAGGGGATACAGCATTGATGAAGTCAATGACTTTTTAGATCAACTCACTAAAGATTACCAAATTCTGCAAGATGAGAATGAGGAGCTTAAAAGATCATTAAAGAAAACCAAAAAAGACCTCACTTACTATGATGATTTAAAAAATTCTTTGAACCAATCGATTTTAGTTGCCCAAGAAGCAGCTGATAAGGTTAAAAAGGACGCAGAAAGTGATGCAAATGAAATCAAACAAAAGGCTCAAGAGCAAGCCGATTCTATTTTAACTGAAGCTACTGCTCAATCAAATGAAATCATGGGTAACACTTCGAAACAGGCTCAAAGTCTTTCGATTGCGACTGATGATTTTAGAAATAGTGTGAAGGATTTCCGTCAAAAGATGATTGGAATGCTTAAAAGTCAGTTAGACTTTGCCCAGAGTGAAGATTGGAATAAATTACTCGATTCAAGTAATTTTAGCAATTATGATGAGATTCAAGATGCTGTGAAGAATCTTGACAAGCAGGCTATTGGCAGTGTAAACTCATCTAGTAATGATTCTTCAAAGGGTGATCAATTTGTTGTAGAGTCGGTTTCAGGACCATACACGGATCCGACAGTTGAAATTTATCCCAATGATAAGCTACATAAATAATGATAGATTGAAGATAGAAAGTTGCTAATGGTCTTTTCAGCGAATTAGGGTTGGTGTGAGCCTAAAAAAGTAATTATTAGCAAAAGATCACTTCGTTAATAGTCTATGATGCAATGAGAAAATTAACGGTTGTTAATTTTGAATTTGGGTGGTACCACGAAGACTTCGTCCCTATTAGGGCGAAGTCTTTTTATTTTGAGGAGGATACTATGAGAATTAAGGATACGCTAAACTTGGGTAAAACTAAGTTTAAAATGAGAGGAAATCTTCCCGTTAAAGAGGTTGAACGGGAAAAAGTATGGGAAGATAATCAACTTTATCAACAACGGCAAAAACTGAATGAAGGCAAACCATCGTTTGTATTACACGATGGACCTCCGTATGCTAACGGTGATATCCATATGGGACACGCCATGAATAAAATCACCAAAGACATTATTGTTCGATTTAAATCCATGAATGGATACCGTGCTCCTTATGTTCCGGGATGGGATACTCATGGACTACCAATTGAACAGCAACTTAAAAAGAAGGGCTATAATCGCAAAGAGATGTCTACGAATGATTTTCGTAAACTTTGTCACGATTATGCCTTAAAACAAGTTGACCGACAGCGTGATGAATTCAAACGTTTAGGTGTTTCAGCGGACTGGGATAATCCATACCTTACTTTAATGCCCGAATATGAAGCGGCTGAAGTACGTGTTTTTGGTAAAATGGCTGATCGGGGCTTGATTTATAAGGGACTTAAGCCGGTAATTTGGTCTTGGTCATCGGAATCCGCACTAGCGGAAGCAGAAGTTGAGTATCATGATGTGACTTCTCCGTCGGCATTTTTTGCTGAAAAAGTGATTGATGGAAATGGAATTTTAGATGATGATACTTATATGGTTGTCTGGACTACGACGCCTTGGACGATTCCTGGTTCTGAGGGAATTACCGTTGAACCCGACTTTAACTATTCGATTATTCAACACGATGATGACCCGAAAAAATATGTTATCGGAACCGATTTACTTGATAAAGACGCAGAAATGTTCGGATGGGAAGACATCAAAACCTTAAAGACGGTCAAAGGAAAGGATTTAAACAACATTAAAGCCCAACATCCGTTTGATAAAGACCGTCAACTGGTTGTAATGAACGGCGATTTTGTTACTAATGACTCCGGAACTGGGTTAGTTCACACTGCTCCTGGATTTGGTGAGGACGACTATAACATTGGGATGGAATACGGTTTAGATGTATTTGCTCCTGTAGATGCTAAAGGATACCTCACTAAAGAAGCTGGTCCTGATTTTGAAGGTGTCTTTTATGAGGATGCTAACCAAATTGCTTTGGATAAGTTAAAAAAACAGGGACAGTTAATTCATTACATGCCTTATAAACATAGTTATCCCTTTGACTGGCGAACCAAAAAGCCGGTCATTTATCGTGCTACCCCACAGTGGTTTGCCTCAGTTGATAAGATTAGAAAAGAAATCTTGGATGCCGTCGATACGGTTGGATTTAACCCTGATTGGGGCCAAAAGCGACTCTATAACATGATTCGTGATCGTAGTGACTGGGTCATTTCTAGACAGCGAGTTTGGGGAGTTCCACTACCAATTTTCTATGGTGAAGATGGAGAACCAATCATTACTGATGAGACGATTGAACACGTTGCTAGTCTGTTTGGTAAATATGGCTCCGATATTTGGTTTGAAAGGGAAGCCAATGATCTTTTACCAGACGGGTTTACTAGTGAGCATTCACCAAATGGTAAGTTTACCAAAGAAAATGACATTATGGATGTTTGGTTCGATTCGGGTACTTCTCATCAGGGCGTTTTGGCTGAACGCCCTGAATTGACGTATCCATCTGATCTTGTTGTTGAAGGATCCGATCAATACCGTGGTTGGTTTAACTCTAGTCTGATTACAAGTGTTGCCTATGCCGACATTGCACCTTACAAACATGTTTTATCACAAGGATTTACCCTGGATAAAAAAGGTCACAAAATGAGTAAATCACTTGGAAATACGATCGCCCCAAGTGATGTTATCAAGCAAATGGGAGCTGACATTGTTCGTTTGTGGGTTACCACTGTTGATACTTCAGCTGATGTACGGGTATCAATGGGTAATTTTAAGGTCGTTTCTGATAGTTATAAAAAGATCAGAAATACAATTCGGTATATGTTAGCTAATACAAGTGATTTTGATTCAGAATCAGATTCGGTTAAGTATGAAGACATGAACCATGCTGATCAGTACATGATGCTTCGCTTGAATCAATTAATTAAAAACGTTAAAGATGACTACAACAAGTACGATTTCATGAGTATTAACAAGGAGTTACTGTCATTTATTACTAGTGATTTGTCGGCTTTCTACTTGGATTTTGCAAAAGATATTTTGTACATTGATCCCAAGAATGGTCACAGACGCCGTTCAATGCAAACGGTTTTATACGAGGTCCTAGTTGCTTTAACGAAATTAATGACTCCAATCATCCCCCACACGACCGAGGAAATTTGGAATTTCTTAAATGAACCAGAAGAATTTGTTCAGTTGGCTGAAATGCCAGAAGTTAAGCACTTTGACAATGAAGATGAAATTAGTCATCAGTGGGATCAATTTATGAAGTTGAGAAAGAACGTGTTGAAAGCCATGGAACTAGCTCGAGATGGTAAAGTCATTGGTAAACCGTCTGAAGCTAAATTGACTTTGTATGTTGATGATGCAACTAAGAAGCTGTTTAACGATTTAGGTGTGGATATTGCTCAAATCTTGATGGTTTCTCAATTAGAGGTTAAATCAATTGATGAAGTTGACTCAGATGCAGATCGATTTGATGATAATTTAGCAATTAAAGTAGAGCATGCCAAAGGTGAGACCTGTGTTCGTTGTCGTCTCATTAAGCAGGATGTTGGTTCTGACCCAGATTACCCAGAGTTCTGTGGTCGTTGTGCTAAGATTGTTAAAGAAGAGTTTCCAGAAACAGCAACAGACGGATTTGATGAAAAGTAATGGAATCGGGATTTGATCCCGATTTTTTATTAACAAAGGGGTAAAACGAAATGAAAGGTACGATTAAAAGTTACGAAAGGGATAAGGGATTTGGGTACATTGAGGTTCCTAATTCTGATGACATTTTCATGCATATTACTGGAATTATTTCTGGAAATCCAAAGCAAATTAAGCCTGGTGATCAAGTTGATTTTGTAAAAGCCATGGGACAACACGGTTTCCAGGCTGCTAAGGTGGTTTTACATCAAGATTAAAGCAATTGCATTGGGGTTATATTATGGTTAAACTATTTTTGGAAGGTGATTATTATGGATTTTGAAGAAAAAGTAATTAGTAGTAAACCGGTTTATAATGGACCAATTGCTCAAGTAGAAGAACAGCAAGTTAAGCTTCCAAATGGACAGTTAGCCTCTAGAGAGATTATTCACCACTGTAAATCAGTAGCAATGCTTGCAATCACCTCAGACAATAAAATGATTTTAGAGAAACAATGGCGCGCCCCAGCAAAACAAGTGATGATTGAAATCCCTGCAGGTAAATTGGATGATCGCGACAATGATTCACCGATTCATGCCGTTAAAAGGGAATTAAATGAAGAAGTTCGATATAACGCTAAGGAAATTAAAGAGCTTTATTCATTTTATCCATCAGTTGGAATTTCTGATGAGTATATGTATTTGTACTTAGTGGAGGGATTAACCCCAGTGAAGACAAAGTTACCTAGAGATCCTGGTGAATTTTTAGAAATTAATGAGTATACGCTAGATGAAGCCAAACAAATGATGAAAAGTGGCAAAATCATTGATGCTAAGACAATTATGGCAATCCAATACTGGGAACTGATGCAGAAATAGGCGGTCAATATATGGTAGTTAATGATAGGGAAAAAGATCGGTCTGAAATGACTAGATCTGAGTATAAGCGCATGTATGGTGATAGCGGGAGAAGAGATCCCCGTACTCGTTATGATAATGAATCAGAAAATCAAGAGACTCGGCATGCCCGTTTGAAAAAGCGAAGCTGGTTTGACCGATTGTTTCATCGTGCTAATAAGGGTCAATCCGATGAATCTTCGGGGAATTATTATACCGATCAACCGGACTCATATGAAAGAGAAAGACAAGATGCTTCGGAGTACAAACGTAAACGACTCGGAAGAAGATTGAATGTCGTTATATTATTATTATTGTTATTAATTGTGCTCGTGCTAGCAATTATGAGATTCGTTGGATAATTTAGGAGAATTTGGGAAAATGAAAACATTTGGAATTATTTGTGCAATGGATGAAGAAATTAAATCTTTAAAATCAGCATTAAAAAATGAGAGAGAAAAAGATATTAATGGCATCAAGTTTTATGAAGGGACCATCGATGGTCAAAGAGTTGTCTTAGTAAAATCTGGGATTGGCAAAGTTGAAGCAGGAATTACAGCGGCTCTTTTACTTGAGAATTTTGATGTTGATGTAATCATTCATTCTGGATCAGCAGCTGGCATTGGGGAAGGACTGAGCGTTGGGGACTTAGTAATCTCTACTCAAACTGCTTATCATGACGTTGATGCTACTGCTGCAGGATATGAATACGGTCAATTACCCGGTCAGCCAGCTCGATTTGACGCTTCTAACACTTGGATTAATAAAATTACCGATGCTTCAAAAGATACCGGAATTAACCCTAAAAAGGGTTTGATTGTTACCGGAGATCAATTCATTGCTGGACAAAAAATGATCAATGAAATTCTGAAAAATTTTCCAGATGCCTTATCGGCTGAGATGGAAGGCGCCGCAGTAGGACAAGTTGCCCACCAGTTTAATATTCCGTACGTCGTTATTAGAGCGATGTCAGATGTTGGTGATGAAAACGCTAATCAGAGTTTTGACGAGTTTGTTGTTGACGCCGGGAAACGTTCGGCACAGATGCTATTAAATTTATTTAAGAATACTAAAGAAGCTTAGAGGGATGATTTAATTGGGTGAGATCTATTTAGATAACGCCGCAACCACACCAGTCTCCAGCGAAGTGCTGGATGACATGTACGATAAGTTTAAAAATAACTTTGGAAACGCTTCTACTTTGTATCAACTTGGAAGACAATCCAAAGAAATCTTGGAAGATAGTCGACATGTGATTGCTAAAAGTATTAATGCGGATGATAACGAAATTGTATTTACAAGTGGTGGAACTGAGAGTGATAATACAGCTGTGATTAGAACGGCTGAAGCTCGAAAGAGTCTTGGTAATCACATTATTACAACTGCAATTGAACATGAAGCAATTTTAAAGCCAATGAAATATTTAGAAGATCATGGATTTAGAGTTACTTATTTACCGGTTGACAAGCAAGGTAATATTTCTTTAACTGATCTGAAGAATGCGCTTGATGATGACACGATTTTGGTTTCAATCATGATGGGAAATAATGAAGTGGGTAGTAAGAATCCGATTCATGAAATTGGGGAACTACTTAAAGATCATCAGGCTTGGTTTCATACTGATGCTGTGCAAGCTTATGGTCTACTTGATATTGATGTCAAAAGGGATCATATTGATTTACTATCTACATCGGCTCATAAGTTAAATGGTCCAAAAATGATTGGTTTTTTGTATCGACGAAATGGAATTAATTTTACCAGTTATATTATGGGTGGCGATCAGGAAGACAAACGACGTGCCGGAACCGAAAATATTCCCCAAATATCAGGATTTGCTACGGCCGTTAGAAACCTTCCTAGTGAAAAGAAAAAGCAACGAAGAGAAGATTTTATGCGATTTAAGCGCGAAGTGGTTGATGGATTAACTAATAACGGAATTGACATTGATGTAAACGGATCGATGAGTGATAATACCCTGCCACACGTCTTAAACATTTGGATCAAGGGAATTTCTACCTATGTTATGCAGACTAATTTAGATTTAGCGGGGATTGCCGTGTCGGGTGGATCAGCATGTACCGCTGGTAGTTTAGAACCTTCTCATGTCTTAACTGCAATGTTTGGAAAAGATAGTCCTAGACTTTCAGAATCCATTCGAGTTAGTTTTGGGGCATATACCACTGATGAAGACATTCAAAAATTAGTTACTGAGATTACGGCGATTGTTCATCGCTTGAAGAAGGGAAACAAGAAGTAATGGCATTTTCAAAGGTAGTCCAGTTAAAGGGTGGAACTGACAAATATGAGTTGAACCCAGAAATCAAACAATACACTTTACTTGACCTTGGTTTTAACACCACTAAAAGTGGCAATTTTTCCTATAAGAAATCCATTGACCCTGAGTCCCCATTCAATAAAAGGGCGATCAAGCTTAAGATTACAATCAATTCTGATATGAGTGAATTTAAGATGGCAGTCGTTGATGGTAATGAAATGAATGATGTGGATATCTTTTCTAATGATAATCATCAAGAAGAACGTGATCAGTTTAATTTCATTATGCAGAATATGATTTTAAGAAAAGTATTTCAAAAAGTGTAGAAGAGTGAAAAGTTGCAAGAATGTTAGTTAGTAGAGTATGATAGTAAATACTGGAATTGCGACCTTCAAATCGTAGATTTTCAGAATCTAAAGAATGATGGTGATGTTATGCAAGATAACAGTAAAACACGTGTTGTTGTTGGTATGAGTGGTGGAGTTGACTCTTCAGTTGCCGCCTACCTCTTAAAACAACAGGGATACGATGTGGTTGGAGTCTTCATGAAGAACTGGGATGACACCGATGCTGATGGTGTTTGTACCGCTACTGAAGACTACAAGGATGTTGCTCATGTTGCTAACGAAATCGGCATCCCATATTATTCTGTTAACTTTGAACATGAGTATTGGGACCGGGTCTTCAAGTATTTCTTAGCGGAATACAAACGCGGACGTACTCCTAATCCTGATGTAATTTGTAATACTGAGATTAAGTACAAAGCTTTTCTCGAGTATGCAATGGATCTTGGTGCCGATTATATTGCAATGGGGCATTATGCTCAGTTGAAACGTGATAAAGAAGGACACAACCACTTATTACGTTCCACAGATCTTAATAAAGATCAAACTTACTTTTTAAGTCAACTTTCAGCGGATCAATTGGATCGAGTAATGTTTCCAGTTGGTGGAATGACTAAACCTGAGGTTAGAAAAATTGCTAAAGAAGCTAACCTTTGGGTAGCCGACAAAAAGGATTCAATGGGAGTTTGTTTCATTGGTCCAAACAACTTTAATAATTTTCTTAGCAAATACCTTCCTGCTAAACCAGGTAAAATGATGACCTTTGATGGTGAAGTTAAGGGTCATCATAATGGGCTGATGTATTATACAATTGGTCAGAGGAAAGGTCTCGGTATTGGTGGAGATGGTTATGATAATCGACCTTGGTTTGTTGTTGGTAAGGATCTTTCTAAGAATATTCTGTACGTTGGAAAGGGTTATGACAATGAACATTTATATGCTGATTATTTAACTGCTTCTGGTCTTTCTTGGATTGATTCCAATACGCGAGGAAATGATTTTCATTGCACGGCTAAGTTTAGGTATCGTCAAAAGGATACTGGGGTTACCGTTCATATTGATGACGATAATAATCATGTTAAGGTAACTTTTGATGAACCAGTTCGGTCAATTACTCCCGGACAGGCAGTGGTTTTTTATGACGGTCAAGAATGTTTAGGAACCGCTACGATTGATGCCGCGTTTAAAAATGATCATGAACTACAATATGTATAATATTTAAACAAAGTTCGACTCGTTTTGAGTCGGACTTTTTTGATAATTTAATTCTAAACTGGCATAATAAAGCTATATCAATGTGTGTGAGGGATTTAAATGAGACTTTATTTTGTGAGACATGGGAAGACCGAATGGAATCTTGAAAGTAGGTATCAAGGTGCCGGAGGTGATTCACCGCTTCTTGACGAAAGTTACCATGAAATGGATCAAGCGGGTAAATTTCTTTCGGGTGTTCAATTTGCACATATTTATGCAAGCCCTATCAAAAGAGCACGAATTACCGCTTTCCATATTCAAAAATGGTTAAAATCTCCAGTCTCCATTTCACTGGACAGTCGCTTGGAAGAGTTTCATCTCGGTAAGATGGAAGGAATGAAATTTACTGATGTGCAAAAGAAATTCCCAGAAGAATTTGATGCCTTTCGTAACCATCCAGATCAATATCGTCCTGAAGCAATTGGTGGGGAAAATTTCCCCGCATTAATCAAGCGAATGCAAGGTAAAATTAATGAAATTACGCAAAATTACAATAATAACGATAATATCTTAATTGTTAGTCATGGAGCAGCTCTAAATGCTTTGATTAATTCATTATTAGGGATCCCACTAAAAGACTTACGTAAGCGTGGTGGATTGGCTAATACAAGTACTACCGTTATTGAAACTAGTAATCATGGAAAAACGTATCGATTGGTGGATTGGAATAACACCAGTTATTTAGACAGGAAAGTTGAAAAATCAGATTTAGTGTAATAGGAGTAAGGCTATGACAGATAATGGACGAGAAAATAAACCAACGGAAGATCCCCGTCAAAAGCAAGCGGAAGAAACACTTCATAAGTTAGTAAAAGATATTGATGATCACCCAAAGGACTACCGAACTTACTATGATTTAAGTGTGTTTTTAGTTGAGCTTAAAAGTTATACCCAGGCTGAAGAGTTATTAATGAAGGCTTTGGGTTTATTTGGCGATTCAAATAAAAAAGCAAAAAGCACGCTGTTATATGGTTTAGGTAACGTATATTATTCTGCTGGTGAATATGAAAAAGCCATTCAACAGTTTCAGCAGGTGAATGATCCTGAGTTAAAAAAAGACGCTTACGTGATGTTGGCTCAAAGTTATATGGGGAAAAAGGACTATAAGAGAGCTTTAGTGTTTTTATTAACGGCTCAAGAATTAGCAAAGCAAGATTCTGAAATTAATCGAATGATGGGGGAGTGCCTAATGGCACTTGGTGATTTCGATCAAGCAGCCGATTTTTACGATCGAGTTCTAAAAAGTAATCCAAATGATGGGAAAGCTAATTTCGATCGGGGATTAATTGCGATGGTGATTGGTGAACCATTTGATGATTATTTCAAGAAAGCCGAAAAGTACGATAAGAAAAATTTTGATGCCAAACAAAGTCAGATAAAAGACATTGAAAAAGTCGTTCAATTAAATAAACAAAAAAATGAGCACCCTGATGACTCGAAACCAAATGATTCCAAAAAATAGGAGAAAATAATTGTCTGAATCCATGGATTTATTTCAAACGAACGGAAAATTGAATAATTCATCTCAAAATGAGCAACCATTTGTGAAAGGACAAGTTCAGACAACTTTTTTTGAAAGTTCAGATAGTTTCTACAAAGTTTTGCTGGTAAAGGTTAATGAAACCAATGTAGATTGGCATGAAGATGAAATTGTTATCACTGGTAACTTTGCGGATATTAGTGATGATGTCACTTATCGTTTTATTGGTAAGTTGGTTGACCATCCCAAGTATGGAAAGCAATTTCAAGCTGAAAACTACAAGCGGGTTGGTCAAACTTCCAAAAAGGGTTTGGTTAATTATTTATCAGGTGATGAATTTACTGGTATCGGGCCGAAGACTGCCGAAAAAGTTGTTAACAAATTGGGAACGAATTTAATTGAGAAGGTTTTAGAAAACCCGGCGGTTTTAAATTCAGTTGGATTAACCAAAAAGCAAAAGGATGTAATTACAAAAGCAATTCACGAAAATAATGGGGTTGAACAAACCATTGTTGGGCTGAATAGTTATGGCTTCGGCAGTAGCTTAGCTTCTGCCATCTTTAAAAAGTATAAAGAGCAGGCTTTAGAAGTCATTAAGAATAATCCTTACCAACTCGTTGAAGATATTTCTGGAATTAGCTTTAAGCGTGCTGATCGAATTGCGAATAAGGTTGGAGTAGATTACAACGATAAAGGACGGTTGCGTGCCGGATTACTGACAGCTCTTGACTCTTTATCCATTAAAAGTGGTAATACGTATTCTGACACTAGAGAATTGATGCAAGAAAGCACTCGAATTCTTGAAACCGATCGAACGCAGAGTATTGACGATAAGAAGTTAGGTGAAGAATTGTATGATTTAGCTAAAGACCAAAAAATTGTCGTTGATGAAGATAAAATTTATTTAAAAAATCTATACGATGACGAGATACGCATTGCTGAAAACATCAAGCGAATTGAGCAGGGTGGCAAAAAGGCGGAGGATCAACCTAATGATTTTTCTAAGATAATTGGCAAAGTTGAGAGTGAGGTCGGAATTGAGTATGACGACTCTCAGAAAAAAGCCATTAATGAAGCAATGATAAACCCTGCATTTTTGCTTACTGGTGGTCCTGGAACTGGGAAAACGACTATTATCAACGGAATTGTTAGAACGTTTGCCAAAGCTAATGATTTATCTTTAGATATTAATGACTATAAAGAACAAGCATATCCAGTATTATTAGCAGCTCCTACTGGGCGAGCTGCCAAGAAAATGAGTGAGTCAACTAAAATTCCTGCCAGTACCATTCATCGCTTGCTAGGTCTTACTGGTCATGGCGATGAAGAAGCTGCCAATGATTTGGAGGGTGGTTTGTTAATCGTTGATGAAATGTCGATGGTGGATACAGACTTATTTAAAATTTTATGCCAGGCGGTTCCAAACGGTATGAAGGTGATCTTTGTTGGTGATAAAGATCAGTTACCGTCGGTTGGTCCCGGTCAGGTTTTTTATGATTTACTCCGTTCTCACACAATTCCTAGCGTGGAATTAAACCAAATTCACCGTCAAAATGACGGATCAACCATTGTAGAATTAGCCCATGATATCAAGAATGGTGAGATGCCCAAAACACTTTTAAAAAACCAAAGGGATCGTAGCTTTATTAATTGTAATACCCAACAAGTTGATTCGGTAATTAAGCAGATTGTTAATAAGGCCAAAACGAAAGGATTTAGTTCTACGGATGTACAAGTACTGGCTCCAATGTATCGTGGAACTGCAGGGATTGATCGTTTAAACGTTGAGATTCAAAACATTATGAATCCTAAAACGGCTGACTCTCAGAAAGAAGTTGACTTTAGGGGAACCACTTATCGAATTGGCGATAAGGTTCTTCAACTTGTAAATGTCCCTGAGAATAACATTTTTAACGGTGATATTGGTAAAGTCGTTGGAATTGAAGTTAATAGCGATAATAAGCATTATCTAGATAAACTGGTCATTGCGTTTGATCAAAATGAGGTTACCTATACTCGAAATGACTGGAATCAGTTAACACTTGCCTACTGTACCTCGATTCATAAAGCTCAGGGTAGTGAGTTCGAAATGGTTATCTTACCGATTGTTCCTCAGTATAAGAGGATGCTTAAAAGGAATTTATTGTATACTGCAGTTACTAGAGCTTCGAAAATGTTGATTATGATTGGAGATCCAAATTCATTTAAAGAATGTATTGAAAATGAATCGGTTAATCGGAAAACGACTTTGAAGCAACGGTTACAATACGTGATTGACGAAGAGTTTACTCCAAAGGTAATTGGAAATTCAAAAAAGGGTAGACCGACTTTTAAAAAGAAAACTCCCTCAGATTTTATTTTATCGGAGGATCAGATTATTGAAAATACAATTGATCCCATGATTGGGATGCAGGGAATTACCCCTCAAAATTTTAATAATGATAAATGAATTAAATTCGATTATAATGTAGGTAGTAATTAGTTGGTTATGAGGGGAAACTTGATGGTGAAAACAAAAAAAGAAAAAAAGTCGGCAAAGATATTTGCGTTGAATTCGAATCGTCCGTTAGCAGAAAAGATTTCTGAATATAGTGGAATGGACCTTGGTAAAGCAACCATCAATCATTTTAGTGATGGTGAAATTCAAATTTCAATTGATGAAAGTATTCGTGGAGATGATGTGTACATCGTTCAATCACTTTCTGATCCTGTTAATGATAATTTGATGGAACTGATGATTATGATTGATGCGGTTCGAAGAACTAGTCCCCATACTATTAACGTGGTAATCCCGTACTATGGATATTCAAGATCTGACCGAAAAGCGCGTTCAAGAGAACCAATTACTGCAAAATTAATTGCTACTTTTCTTGAATCTAGTGCGGTAGATCGAGTCATTACTCTTGATTTGCATGCGGCACAAATTCAGGGATTTTTTGATATCCCAGTGGATCACTTGCGGTCACTTGAATTAATGGGTAATTACCTAAAAGAACATGATATTAGTAATGACGCCGTTGTGGTTTCACCCGATTATAATAGTGTCGCCAAGGCACGAGGAATGGCTGGCTACTTGAACCTTCCGATTGCAATTGTTGATAATCGAAATCCTGAGGATCTAAGTCAGGTTCCTAGTACGATTATTGGTGATGTAAAGGGTAAAAAGGCAATTGTTGTTGATGATATGATTGTGACGGGTGAGAAGATGAAAATCACTGCTCAAGCGATTATGAATGCGGGAGCAAAAGCGGTTTATGTAGTTGCTACTCATCCGGTTCTTACTGAAGAAGCGAGACAAAATCTTTCCGATCCAGCCATTAAACAGGTGATCGTTTCCGATTCCATTGTCGTTCCACAGAATAAGAGAGTTGACAAAATGGTGATCGTTTCAGTTGGCAAGCTGATTGGTGATGCCTTAAAATTAATTGAGAACGAACAATCAACAAGTAAATTGTTTAAGTAATATAAATTTGGAGGGATTCTAATGGTATTTAGAGCAAAAGATGATCGTTACGATAATATGAAAGTAAGACGTGCAGGCACAACGGGACTGCAGTTACCCGCATTATCATTTGGAATGTGGCACAGCTTCGGTGACGATGCTAATTTTAAAGATAGTGAAAAGGTAATGCTCCATGCTTTCAACAAGGGAATCTTTAGCTTTGATCTAGCTAATAACTATGGGCCCGGTTCAGGTGCTGCTGAAAGAATGTTTGGCCAAGTTTATCGACGCGATTTAAAGCCTTACCGTGATGAATTAATTATCACCACTAAAGCTGGATTTCATATGTGGCCAGGTGTTTATGGTAACTATTCTTCAAAGAAGACCCTCGTTACTGCGCTAGATCAAAGTCTTCAAAGAATGGGACTTGATTATGTGGATATTTATTATACCCATCGATTTGATCCTAATACTCGATTAGAAGAGACTGCTGAAGCCCTTGATGGATTAGTTCGTGCAGGTAAAGCACTTTACATTGGAATTTCTAATTATGATGGCCATCAGACTGCTGAAATGATTAAATTATTTAAGGAACTGAAGACTCCGTTTGTAGCTAACCAGAGTTCATATAATATGCTTAATCGAGAGCCTGAAGATGATGGGACCCTTAAGACCTTAGCAGATAATCATGATGGTTTTATTGCTTACGGTCCTTTAGCAGAGGGTCTTTTAACCAGTAAGTATTTAAAGGGGATTCCAAGTGACATCAAATTGCATAAGACCAACAAATTTATTTTGGCTAATGGTGATGAAAGTGCTGTTAATAAGCTAAATAAATTAAATGAGATTGCACAGAATCGTAATCAAACACTTGCCCAAATGTCATTAGCATGGCTATTACACGATCCAACGGTTGCCAGTGTGGTTACTGGTGCTTCAAAAGTTGATCATTTAGATGATAACCTGAAGGCATTAGATAATCTTGACTTTACTCAAGATGAATTAGATGAAATTGATAAAATCGTTAAGTATAAATAATTAAAAAAGGATGCTTATTAGTAAGCATCCTTTTTTGTTATTAAAACTGATAATATATGGCACTAAAAAAGGTTGGATCCAAACAAGTGGATTCAACCTTTTTTGTTAATTGTTCATGATTAGCATTGGCAAGATTAGGGGACTTCTTTGTGTTTTTTCATATAAGAAGTTTGATAAATCATTGACAATTGCCTTACTAATTGATTTTTCGTCTGCATTCTTATTCTTCATAGCACGACGGATGGTTCTAAAGACTAACTTGCGTCCCTCATCAAGTAATTCACCTGATTCGCGCATATAAACGAATCCACGTGAGAGAAGGTCAGGGCCAGATTGGATTTCTTGGTTCTTTAAGTTGATTGTAGCAACAACCACTACTAAACCTTCTTCAGAAAGAAGCTGACGATCCCTTAGAACTTTATCACCAATATTTCCAACCCCATTGCCATCAATGTAAACATCACCAGCGTTGAAGTATCCAGCAACACGAGCACTATCTTTTGTTAAAGCAAGCACCTCACCATTTTTTAAAATAAAACAGTGATCAGCCGGGACTCCACATTCTTGTGCAAGTTTAGTGTGGATTTTTAACATTCGGTACTCACCATGGATCGGAACAAAGAACTTTGGCTTCATTAAACGAAGCATTAGTTTTTCTTCTTCTTGGCCACCGTGTCCTGAAGTATGAATGTTATTAATCTTACCGTGGATGACTTTAGCGCCGTCTTCTTCAAGCTCATTAATGACCCGGTTAACACTTAATGTGTTACCAGGGATTGGGTTACTTGAAAAGACAACGGTATCACCAGGTTGGATCGAAATTTGCCGGTGAGTTCCGTTAGCAATTCGAGCCAAAGCAGCCATTGGTTCACCTTGAGAGCCGGTACACAGGATCATAACCTTATCTGCCGGTAAGTGCTTTAACTCTTGAGCATCGACGAAGGCACTGTCGGGAACGTCTAGATAACCAAGTTTTCTACCATTGACAATGGCTGCTTCCATACTTCTACCAAATACAGCAATTTTACGATCATGAGCTAGTGCCGTATCAATAGCCGTTTTAATTCTTGAGAGGTTGGAAGCAAAGGTAGCAAAAATAATACGACCCTTGACTTCGTCAAAAATATGACGAACGGATTTTCCAACCCATTTTTCTGACTTAGTCCAGACCGGCTTTTCGGCATTGGTACTGTCAGCCATCAAACAGAGTACACCTTCCTCACCCAGTTTGGCCATGGCTTGTAAATCAGGCGGCTGATTAGTGACAGGCGTGAGATCGAACTTATAATCTCCCGTTTCCACAATGACACCGTCAGGCGTATGAACAGCGACTCCCATTGTATCTGGTATCGAATGAGTGGTTCTAAAAAAAGAAACACTCGTCTTTTTGAATTTCAAAACTGACTTATCATTAATCTCGTGAAGTTCAGCCTGTTTTAACAAGCCGTGCTCTTCCAATTTGTTTTTGATTAATGCTAATGCTAGCGGGCCAGCGTAAATTGGAACGTTGAGAACCTTTAAAAGAAAGGGCACACCACCGATATGATCTTCATGACCATGGGTGATTACAAGTGCCTTAATTTTGTCCTTATTATCAATTAAGTACTGATAATCTGGAATGACATAGTCAATTCCCAATTGATCATCTTCTGGGAACTTGATTCCAGCATCAATTAAGATGATTTCATCCTGGAATTGTACACCATAAGTATTCTTACCAATTTCTCCGAGTCCACCAACACCATAAATAGCAGTTTCGTTATTTTTGATGTTTAATTTCTTCATAACTAGTTAAACTCCGTAATTTTAAAACCGGGATCATTTTTTTCAAATTCAAGGTGCTTCCCTTCGAGCGGTTCAATGAATTCAATGTTGTACTTTGTGTGTTGTTCAAGTTTAGTTCTAACGTCAGCAACGGTTTTAGCTTCTAAGTAAATCGTTTTAGTTGCTTCACGTTTAGGGTTAGAATTATTTTCATCTTGATATAAAACCTTGTAAATCAATATAATTACTCCTTTTTTGTTGATTTAATGTTATTTTTCGTACATTAGGTTGCAGGAACGCAACAATTAATCATATTTTAGCATATTATGGTAAATAAGTATAGAATCATGTGAATCGACAAACATGTTTCATGTTAGAATTGATCTATAAATTTACCTAATAATCAATAATGGGAGAAGAACAGTGAAAATATTTTTAGAATTGGTCGTTGCAATTGTCGTTGCTTTTTTAATTTATAACTGTTTGCACTATTTTTTTGTCACTTTACCGACCAAAAGGTATCAGTTAAAAATGAAGCATAGCGTTGATGGCGAAATCTATAAAGTGGTCAAATACTTTGAGGTTGAAGACAAACGTGAAATTGTGCAAAGTTACGTTGGGTCACAAGTACTGTCTGATTTCTGGGGTAGGGGAGTGATGGTTTTTGAATATCGTTGCGTTGTAAAAGAGGGCTATGATGATGCGGATCTCTTACGGGACCTTTTTAATCAAAAACTATCTGAATATGCCATTTCAGATGGTTTTATTGATTCCAATCATAAAAAAACGTTGATTGTGACTGACTGTTGGTTGAACAAAAGCGTAATGGTTTTTGATGTAGCCAATGTTATTAATCCTGC
This sequence comes from Fructilactobacillus sp. X8R1C1, assembly GCF_059900945.1. NCBI lineage: Bacteria > Bacillati > Bacillota > Bacilli > Lactobacillales > Lactobacillaceae > Fructilactobacillus > Fructilactobacillus sp. X8R1C1. The sequence goes on from NZ_JBWXVH010000001.1 coordinate 48,004, forward strand.
AACTCATGAATATTTAAGTGATTTGGATAAGTTAAATGAAAAAGAAAGGGAGACGTAGTAACGTCTCCCACAAAAAAACAATATTAATCAAAAAATACTTCATCTTCGGTTTTGGAAAATGGATCATCTTTGTCGATATGATCGTAAAACAGAGTTCCGTGAAGATGATCAATTTCATGTTGAGCAATGATGGCTGGGTAGTGTTTTAACCTGACTTGATGAACTTTACCGCTCAAATCTTGATATTTAATCGTAACACGGTCTGCCCTCGGAACAAAACCAGGGACATCACGATCGACCGATAAGCATCCTTCACCTTCAGTTAATGCACCACGTTGAACGGAGTTTGAGATAATAACTGGATTTATCATAATTGCCTTGAAGGGCGATTTTTGGTCTTCGCCTTCTGGTGGGGTTAAAACAGCAGCCATTGATTTGGATTGTCCAACTTGTGGAGCTGCCAAACCAACTCCTGCTCGCAAATGGTACTTTTTACATTGTTCAGGATCCTGACTAACTTCCAAGTAATTCATCATTTTTTCGCCTAATTTACGATCTTCATCGCTAAGTGGAAATTTAACGGGTTGACTTTGTTCCCGTAACACAGGATTTCCCTCTCGAGTTATGTCTTTCATTAAGTACATAACGTTTTACCTCCTAATTCATGTCAACTTCTACCAGTTATTTTATCATAAATCGCAAAACCAGTTAATTTCATGGTATTTCAGTATTTTAATTTACTCTTATGTGCAAAAAGAAATTTGAAATGGTATTTTATTAACAAGCAAAAAATTAATAAATTCTTTAAAAACAAAGAATGGAGGAATTGGAATGCAACCAAAAATATTAATTAAAGGAAGCATAACCAGGATCTTATCACTTTTGAACGCTTTAATTGTTTTAGACTTTCCCGTTACCATCCAAGTAGACGATAGTGAACAAGTTCGATCAACCGTCTTTTCTAGTAAGATGTGTCATAACTTGTCAATCCAGATTGCAAGTAAGCCAGAATTAAATAATTTCGATGCATTATTGTATTTGCCAAACATTGATTTCTATAATCCCAAGTTGACGGATGCTACTCAAATTGCAGAAGACTTGAGACCGGAAATTGATAAACTAAGGAATTTAATCAATGACTGTGTCTCAAATGGATTTCGCGGTAAAATAGTGATTGATGCCCCACATGATGAAGTTTTTACGTATTTTGCAGCAAGTTTTTCTGGACTTGATAATCAAAATATCATTGGCGTTGGAACTCTTCCCCAAGAAATGCTACTGAAGAATGAGCTCCAGAGGAATTTTGACGTTAGTGCTGATGATATTAATGTCAATGTCTTAGGATTAAATACTAATAATTTAGTCGCGTGGAGTAGGGTTTACATTGGTCCTGCAACCTTGCTTTCATACCTGGCTGATGATAGTAACAACTATAGTAGTGACATCATTACTCAAGTTCAAGAAGTGATTGATGATCAGGGGGTTGTTATTAATGAAATGATTCAAAGTAAAGCTATTGTCCGACTACTTTTTTCGATGTATGAGGGTCAGTCGTTAATTTGTTCAGTTGTAAATGTTGATAAAGAAAAAGATGAGCTAAGGCTGGATGTTAGCCCCAAACTAATTAATCGAAATGGAGCAGCTCAATCGATTCGACTTCAGCTTTCAGAGGACGAACAAAAAAAGTTAAACTCAGACGTTGAATGGGCCAATAATATTATTGCAGCCGTGATTAATGGAGGAAAAAATGCCTCGAAAAACTAATGATAGTTATTCTTATCCCATTGTTGATGATTGGAGTCGAAAAGAATTAATTGATGTTTGTCATTTCTTTGAAAATATTGAAATGGCTTATAATAATAAGGGAGTTAATCGAAAGAAACTAATGGATAGTTATCGACGCTTCTGTGAGATTAATCCGGCAAGAGTCGAACAAAATAATTTACAAAGAGATTTTGAAAAGCAGTCTGGTTTAGATGTGTATCATGTTGTTAAATTAGCAAAAGAAAACTCGGATTTAAAGACCATTAAGCGAAAGGAATGATTTCCATCACAACAGTAGATGATTTAAATAAAATTGATCAAGATGTTTGCCAAATCTTAAAAACCGCACGTGCGTTTGTCATGGAAAGATTAAATGGTCATTTAGACGTAGATGAAAAAACTGGAAGGAAAGATTTAGTTACAAACATTGATAAAGACAACGAAAAGTTTTTTGTAAAACAGCTAAAAGCACTTAAACCTGACAGTAAAGTTCTTGGTGAAGAGGGCTTAGGTGACAAAATTGACAATTTAAACGGACGGGTTTGGATTGTAGATCCAATTGATGGAACGATGAATTTTGTAAAGCAACGTAATCACTTCGCAATGATGATTGCCTATTATGTCGATGGCGTACCAACCCTCGGGTTCATTTATGATGTTATAAATAACAAGTTGTATCATGGTGGTCCTGATATTGGTATCTATGTTAATTCTGAGACAATGAATCCTTCAGTTAACGGTTCTCTTGAAGACGGGTTGATTGGAATGAGTGGTCCGCTTGTTATTAGGGATGTTTATCATATGCAAGAAATTGCAGAGGCTAGTTCTGGTTATCGAATTTATGGTAGTGCTGGGATCGAAATCGTTGCTGCTCTTTGCGGGGAGACAATCGGTTATATTTCGCATTTAAGGCCTTGGGATATTGCTGCTGGTCGTGTTCTTGCTGAAACGCTTGGGATGACCGTTTCTACTATTGACGGCAAGCCCATAAATATGCTATCATCAAACACAGTTTTGTTAGCGACAAAAAAGGCGCAAAAAGATATTCTGAAAATTTCGACGAAGCGTTAATCAAAAGCTGTGATGGACTCACAGCTTTTTTATCGAAGTTGGGTTATTAACTTATCAAATTGCAAATTTTTGAATTGCTTTTTTGAGGAGGAAACATTTTTGAAAACAAGAGACGATATTAGAAACATTGCCATCATTGCCCATGTCGATCATGGTAAGACGACCTTGGTTAATGAATTATTAAAGCAATCTGACACTTTGAATGATCACACTGAGATTCAAGATCGTGCGTTAGATTCTAACGCGATTGAACGTGAACGTGGAATTACCATTCTGTCAAAAAATACTGCCGTTAAATATGGCGACAAACAAATTAACATTTTGGATACTCCAGGACATGCCGACTTTGGTGGAGAAGTTGAGCGTATCATGCGAATGGTTGATGGTGTCCTTTTGGTTGTTGATGCAGCCGAAGGAACAATGCCACAGACCCGTTTTGTTTTAAAGAAGGCTTTGGAACAACATTTGACTCCAATCGTTGTAATCAACAAAGTTGATAAGCCTGGTGCAAGACCTGAAGCAGTTGTTGATGAAGTTCTTGATTTATTCATTGAATTAGGTGCTGATGAAGAACAACTGGAATTCCCAGTGGTTTATGCCTCTGCTATGAACGGAACTTCAAGTTATGATCCTGACGTTTCAAAGCAGGAACACACTATGAAGCCGGTTTTTGATACCATTATCAAAAACATCCCTTCACCAATCGATAATTCAGACGATCCATTACAATTCCAAGTTGCAATGCTTGATTATAACGATTTCGTTGGTCGAATTGGGATTGGCCGTGTCTTCAGAGGTAAGATCAAGGTTGGGGATAATGTTGTTCTCATGAAACTTGATGGGAGCACTCAGAAGTTTCGTGTTACTAAATTGATGGGATTCATTGGTCTTCAAAAAGTTGAGATCAATGAGGCTAAGGCCGGAGATTTAATTGCTGTCTCTGGAATGGAAGACATTAACGTTGGTGAAACCGTTGTTAGTCCTGATAAGCAGGAACCACTTCCTGTTTTGAGAATTGACGAACCAACCCTTCGAATGACTTTTGGAACCAATACTTCACCATTTGTTGGTCAAGACGGTAAGTATCTCACTGCTCGTCAACTTGGTGATCGTTTGAAGAAGGAACTTCATACTGATGTTTCTCTTCGAGTTGAAGACACTGATGATCCTGGTGCATGGGTTGTTTCCGGACGTGGTGAACTTCACCTTTCAATCTTGATTGAAACTTTGCGTCGTGAAGGTTACGAACTTCAAGTTTCCCGTCCTGAAGTTATCTACAAGGATGTTGACGGAGTTAAGTGTGAACCATTTGAATCCGTTCAGATTGATACCCCAGAAGAATATTCTGGTTCAATCATTGATACCTTGTCACAACGTAAGGGTGAAATGAAAAACATGGAAAACGTTGGAAATGGTCAGGTTCGAATGACTTTCTTAGTTCCATCACGTGGTTTGATTGGGTACAGCACTCAATTTTTATCATTGACTCGTGGATACGGAATCATGAACCATTCATTCAGTCAATATCTTCCAGCCATCAAAAATTGGAATCCTGGTCGTCGTAACGGAACCTTAGTTTCAATTAATTCAGGTAAGGTGACTACTTATGCCATCATGGCCGTTCAAGACCGTGGTAAGATTTTCACTGATCCTGGTACCGATGTTTATGAGGGTATGATTGTTGGTGAAAACGCACGAGATAATGATATTTCGGTTAATATTACTCGTGGTCGTAATCAAACCAACGTTCGTGCAGCTGGATCCGAAGATATTGCGAAGGTTAAGGAACCAGTTCATATGACTCTTGAAGAATCACTTGAATTCCTAAACGAGGATGAACTTTGTGAGGTTACTCCAGATCATATCAGATTAAGAAAGAGAATTTTAAATACTAATGAACGTGAAAAGGCAGCTAAGAAGCGCCGTCACAATTAATTAAAATAATTAAGACTATTTAACCATTGTTAAATAGTCTTTTTTTATTTGGTGATACTAGTATAATGAAAGGTATTAATTCATGAATTTTACATATTCAGTTGGAGATTAATATGATTAAATACTTAAAACAGCTAGACTGGTACATTATGGTGCCATACCTATTACTGAGTTTGATTGGGATCGTCATGGTTTTTTCATCTAGTGAAGGGTTAAGCGCTCATGCGGAAATTGCTTTCCATTATTTAGAATATCAAGTTAGTTTTGTAATTGTTAGCTTCTTTGTATTGTTTTTTTTCTCAACGTTAAAAAGTAAATTACTTGAGGGAAATATAAAGTTCTATATAATTGCAATGATAATTATGACTGGAGTGTTGATTTTTTTAAAATTTTTTGGATCTAGTACAAATGGGGCTGCTGGATGGATTAGACTTGGACATCTTAGTATCCAACCGGCTGAGTTTTGTAAGCCGTTGTTCATTTTGTATTACGCAAACGTTTTGGCCAATGAAAAGCAATATTTTGAGAATGTTGGATTAAGGTATGAATTTATGAAAGTAGCTATGCCTAGTATTCTCCCAGCATTTATGATTTTTTTAATTGCTTTTCAGCCTGATACTGGTGGTGCAGCGATTAATATATTCATTATTTTAATGATGATTCTGGCAGCCGGAAGTAACTTTAAGGCTTCAAGAATTTGGATTGTTGTAATTGGCATCTTTATTTTAGGGGTTAGGATTTGGATTAAGCCATTTGAAGGAATTTTAAGTAGCATTCATGCTTATCAAATTCAAAGATTAATTAGTTTTTCAGATCCTTTCAAATATGCGCAAACTAGTGGACATCAATTGATTAATTCTTATTATGCAATTAGTAACGGAGGATTGTTTGGTGTTGGGATTGGTAACGGTATTCAAAAGATGGGTTACTTGTCAGAGCCAAATACTGATTTTATAATTGCAGTTATTGGTGAGGAACTCGGGATCGTTGGTATTTTAGTTGTTTTGGGACTCTTGTTGTATCTTGTTTTAAGAATCATCGCAGTTGGTAGTCGAACTAACGATACCTTTTATAGTACGATTTGTTATGGAACTGCAGCTTACATTTTTATTCAGACCTTATTTAATGCTGGTGGTGCGGTCGGTATGATTCCTTTAACTGGAGTTGCACTTCCATTTATCAGTTACGGGGGTTCAAGTATAATGGCACTTTCCATTTGTCTTGGACTAGTCCTTTATATTAGTAGAGTAGAAAAAAGAGAACGTAGTAATAAAAAAGTAAAGTAAGGTGAAATCATGGCCAAATTAACTGACCGAACGGAATTGATTGTTTCAACATACTCGATTCGTCAAATTAAAAACCTAAAGAGATTTGGTGATATTCGATTTGTATCGAAAAAGATGCATTATGTTATTATTTTTGTTGATAGTTCTGATTTAGATACGACTATCCAAGAAATTAGTAAACTTAGGTTTGTTAAAAAGGTTGGTGTCTCTAAAACCGTTGACTTGGCACTTACTTTTGGTGAGATTAATGCTGAAAATAACGTTGAAGAGTAGGAAACAAAAATGAGAATAATTTCAGGAAAATTTGGAGGACGTAAAATTAAACCAGTCCCTGGGAATCGGACGCGCCCAACAACCGACAAAGTGCGAGAAGCGTTATTTAACATGATCGGACCATACTTTGATGGCGGTAATTTTCTGGATTTATATGCCGGATCAGGAGCCGTCTCCCTTGAGGCCATTTCTAGGGGAATGGATCATGCCGTTTTAATTGATAAACAGTATGCTGCGTATAAAACTATTAAACAGAACGTTGCGATTGATCCGAATGCTGCTGATTTTTCTGTGTGGAAGATGAATGCCGAATCAGCACTGGTTAAATTGAAAGAAGAAGGTCATTTCTTTGACTATATTTTCTTGGATCCCCCATATAAAAAGCAACAGATGGTTAAACAACTAGAAGAAATTAGCAATAGTGGTTTGTTAAGTCATAATGGGATGGTAATCTGTGAGACTGACAATCAAACTGATATGTCTGATGATGTTAAAAACTATCGCCTCATTAAACAAAAAGATTATGGTTTAACGGTGATATCAATCTATCAAATTTTAATATAAAGGGAAAAATTATGAAAAAAGCCATTTATCCGGGTAGCTTTGACCCCATTACCAATGGACATTTGAATATTATTAAGCGAGCAACGCAACTATTTGACGAAGTTGTCGTTGCCATTGGCGACAATTCGAGTAAAGTGGGGTTGTTTACCCCTAAAGAACGGAAAGAAATGGTTGAAACGTGTGTGGCTGGCTATTCAAACGTTACTGTTAAGGTCTATTCTAATTTAACGGTTGATTTCTTAAAAGCAGAACATGCCAATATCCTGATCCGAGGGATTCGGGATACTAAAGACTTTGAAAACGAACAGGAAATTGCTAGTTTAAACCAAATGTTGGATTCGCAAATTGAGACCGTGTTGTTGTTTGCCAACCATGATTATGAATTGATTTCGTCTTCAATGGTTAAAGAGATTAATCATTTTGGTGGAGATGTATCAAAATTTGTCCCTGACGTTGTGTGTGAGGCACTAAAGGAGAAGAGAAACCAGTGAAGACAATCTGGAAATGGATTAAACATAACCGATATTTTTTGATTTTCCTAGGGATCATTATTTTTATATTGTGGTTCCTTTTTTGGCCGCTTAATGCTTTGATTGAAGCGCCTGGTGAAGCCGTTAACATTCAATCAATGGTTAAAATTCAAGGAATTAAACCAAATAAGAAGAATAAGTTTATGATCACTGCAGTTTCAATGTCGCAGGCTAGACCAATCACTTACTTGTATTCAAAAGTGAATCCCCATGTTTCAATTGAGAAAACGTCAGATGTGATGGGAAATCAAAGTAATCAAGAGTATGATAACGTACAAGATATTTATATGAAGACGGCTATCAATAATGCAATTTATGTTGGCTACCACAAAGCTCATGGTAAAATTAAGCAAAGTTATCATGGTGTGTACGTATTAAACGTTTATCCACAATCTGATTTCGCCAATAAATTGAAGCCTGGTGATTTAGTTGAATCAATAAATGGGAAAAAATTATATAAGGGTCCCGAATATGTAAAGTACATTCAAAGTTTACCCAAGCATGCGCAACTTAAAATTACTTTTAAACGGAATGGAAAAGATAAACAGGCGATCGGCACAAAGAAACAACTGGTCAAGGGGTTTTATGGGATTGGAATCGGAATGATTGATGATATGAGTGTTAAAACTGATCCTAAGGCCAATATTAACCCAGGAAAAATTGGTGGACCCTCTGGTGGTCTGATGTTTGCCCTGCAAGTATATAGTGAATTAAAACATACGAATTACGATTACAAACGAATTGCAGGAACTGGGACGATTGCCGCCAATGGTCAAGTGGGCGAAATTGGTGGAGTGGATAAGAAAATAATTGCTGCTAATAAGAGTGGCGCACAGGTTTTCTTTTGTCCATACGTTAAACCGACTGAGCCAATTTTGAGAATGGAGCAAGGTCATAAGACTAATTACCAAGTGGCTAAAGCAACTGCCAAAAGGTATGCCCCTAAAATGAAAATTGTTCCGGTCACATCTTTTGATGACGCTTTGAATTATTTAAATCAAAAACACAGCTAAAAGCTGTGTTTTTTTCGTATTTAAATGTGAAAGGAGAGAAAGATGGATAAGTTATATGAATTTATTGAGGAATACAAGTACAGAATTATTGGAGGATTGATAATTATTGTGGTAGGACTGCTGGGATATTGTGTTTTTGCATCTCAAAATAGTAGCGGGCAAGCACCACGTACTAATTTGCAAACAACAGCCAAAGCAAATCACAGAAAAAACGTTACTAAATCAACCGCAGAGAATTCGGCAGGCAATGGGAATGATGATCACCAACAAGTGTATGTTGATGTAAAGGGAGCAGTTAATAAACCAGGAGTTTATCAGGTTGGTAAAAACATGCGTGTTTCTGATGCAGTTGAATTAGCAGGTGGTTTTAATCGTTCAGCGGATGCTAAACACATTAATTTGGCGCAAAAATTGTCTGATCAACAGGTTGTTTATGTCCCAATTCGTGGAGAAATTAATGGATTACCAAAGACCAATCAAGTTGCTAGTGATTCATCAGGCAATTCGGCTGGAAGTGATAAGGGTTCTGATAGCGGAAAGGTTAATATTAATGAAGCAGATAAAGCTAAACTTCAACAGCTAAATGGGATTGGTGATAAGAAGGCTGATAAAATAATTGCTTATCGGAAACAAAGTGGCCCATTTAAAAAGCCTGAGGACTTGAAAAACGTTCCTGGATTTGGTGATAAGACCGTTGCAAATTTGAAAAGTTCGATTACTGTTTGAAGCAACTGTGATAGATAAATATTGGTATACTAGATTTAACTATTCTAGTGAAGGTGATGACAGTTATGAAAAAGAAGAGGATTCCGTGGGACCAATATTTTATGTTGCAAGCGATGTTAGTTGCGTCCAGAAGTACATGCAATCGACGATCTGTCGGTGCGGTATTGGTGCGAAATAAGCGAGTAATTGCTTGTGGATATAACGGTTCAGTATCAGGAGATGTCCATTGTATTGACGAAGGGTGTTATTTAGTAGATGGTCATTGTCAAAGAACAATCCACGCCGAGATGAATGCCATTCTACAATGTGCTAAGTTTGGTGAGTCAACTGATAATGCTGAGTTATACGTCACTGATGTACCTTGTTTGCAGTGTACAAAGATGTTACTTCAGGCCGGGATCATTAAAATCAAGTATTTAAGAAATTATCATAACAGTGAGTATGCTAAAAAGTTGTTGGACATGAAACATGTCTCTTTAGAAAAAGTTGATGTTAATCAAAATGATGTTAATAATCTACCGTTTGAATCATTCTTATCCGTCGATAAATAATTAAAAAGAATTTTTTGGTTTTTACATCCATTTTGTGGGTGCTTGGTGCATTCGCATTTTTTGGAAATCACGTAATTGGAATTGTTTTATTAATTTTATGGTTGATTCGTATCTTTCTTTTAAGAATTCCCCGTTTCTTTTCAAAAAGTGTCATCTCACTGCTAATTCCACTGATATTTTTTGGAATTTGGCAAAATCACATTAACCGACAAGTTAGGGTGATACCTAAGACAGAAACGACTTCGACTTGGATAGCTAAGGTCCATCCAGATGAATTACAGCTTCATGGAGATACGTATAGTGGAGTTGTAGAAATTCCCCGGCTAAAACAGCGGGTATTAATTTATGGGTTTGTAAAAAATAAGAGTGAAAAAGATGCTTTGCTTCATCTTAATCACACCAGCGAATTTATTATTGATGGCCAACTTAGTTTGATTGATTCACCACCCAATTTTGCTCAATTTGACTCCAAGAGTTTTAATCGCGCTAAGGGAATTGTGAGTGAAATTAAATGTGATCAAATTAAATACCGTCAGATTTGTAGCAATCAAGGTTTAGGTGATCGGGTTCACGACTTAAGGTTTCAAATGATTAAAACGTGTGATCAATTACCTAAACATCTACGGATGTACGTTTTGGGTATCATTTATGGAAGTCGGAGTAGTGATTTTAGAGAAGAACTGACCGGGGTCCAACGCTTGGGCCTCATCCACTTATTCACAATTTCGGGGATGCACGTTTATTATTTAATTGGTTTGATTACGTGGATTATGACGACTTTGCGATTGAGAAGGGAGCAGGTTAATTCATTCTTAATCATTTTTCTTCCATTTTACTTTGTAATTGCTGGTGCAGGAGCTAGTTTACTTCGGGCAATTATAATGGCCGAAGAACGCTTGGGTCTAGATAAAGTGTATCTTGACATATCTCCCTTAGATATCTGGTCCAGTGCGGTGATGATCAACTTGCTGATTAATCCATTGTTTATTTTTCAGTTTGGGTGTCAGCTTTCATATTTATTATCACTTGGGTTAATCCTGACGAAAAACTGTGGGTTTTTAAAACAAACTATCCTACTTAACTTAATTAGTTTACCGATTATTTTGTATCATATGTATGAATGGCATGCATTATCTTTGTTTGCCAATCTGTTATTTGTCCCCTTCTTTTCAACCTTTATATTTCCGATTGTGTTAATTGGATATTTGCTGTCATTTTTAAAATTTGATTTGATTGTTTCATTAATTGATACAACCTTAAAGACATTTGACCAGCTTTTAAATTTTCTTTCAAGGCTTCCAGGAAATTTGGTGATCGGGAAACTAAACGTATGGATCGTTTTATTAATGGTAATAATTTCTTTACTACTCATTGAAAAAGTAACTATGAAGCGAATGATTCTTTTAGTGTTATTTTTTAGCATTGGTTTTGTGATGATTCATTTTCCAATGAATGGAGAAGTTGATGCATTTGATGTTGGTCAAGGGGATAGTTTTCTTGTTAGAGAGCCATTTAATCGTTCGATTACGTTGATTGACACTGGCGGAAAGCCTAATTTCTTTGGCAAACAGAAGCGGGCCAAAATTTATCAAGCCAATGATACTTCAATCCAATATTTAAAAAGCATTGGGATTTCAAAACTTGATAATGTTTGTTTAAGTCATCAAGATGCTGATCATGTTGGTGATTTGCCGGCCTTCTTAAGTAAAATGAAGGTTGATCGGGTTTATGTTCCGTGGGGGATGACTAATAATCAAAGCTTTTTAAGGCGAATTAGACCGTATCAAGGACAGTTTCAGTTGCTTGATGCCAAGGATGGAAATCGAATTAAAAATTCCCCATTTCAAGTTGTTCATCCGATGAAAAGTGGGTCTGGTGAAAATCAAGATTCCATGGTACTTTTTGGTAAAATTGGCGGTTTGAAGTGGATTTTTATGGGTGATTTGAACCGAGAGGAAGAACTTAAGATTATCCAAAAATATCCTGATTTGCGAGTTGATGTGATCAAGCTAGGTCATCACGGAAGTAAGACTTCATCCGATCCTAGATTTATCAGGGCAATTAATCCTAAAGTTGCTCTGATATCTGCGGGTCGTCATAATCGTTATAATCATCCAAATCAGGAAACTATTGATACAATGAACCAACAACATGTTGCAATTATCAGTACCAAAAAGAATGGTATGATTAGATATAAGTTCAAAAATAATAACAAAATTGGAAAATTTGAAACAAAGTGGAAGGTGGCACGTCGTTGAGTGTCGTAGAACAAGTTAATCAGATTGATAGTGATCCTAAATCAATTTATTTAATCCTTGGAAATGATGATTATTGGATCGATATAATTCAAAAGAAACTAAAGTCTCTAATCCCAAATGATGAACGGACAATGAATTTTGCTACTTATGATATGGAAGAAACATCGCTTTCCGTTGCACTAAATGATGCGATGTCAATTCCCTTTTTTGGGAAAAAACGACTAGTCTTCATTAAGAATCCATATTTTTTAACCGGTGAAAAAAATAAAAGCAAAACCGTTCATCATTCAGAAGAACTCATAAATTATTTGAAGAATGCTCCTGATGAAACAACTCTAGCTTTTTTTGCTCCATACCAAAAGTTAGATGCTAGAAAAAAAGTTAGTAAGGAGCTTTTAAAACGTGCGGAAGTAATCGACTTAAATCGGTTTTCTGAAAGGGAAATTAAGCAGTTAGTGCAAAGTAAGATTAAGAACAGTGGATATTCGATCGATCGAAATGCACTTGAAGAACTTCTTTCTCGAACTTCGGGTAATTTGGCTAGTGTTATGAATGAATTAGATAAACTCTTTTTATACAAAATCAATGATAAAAAAATAACGCTTGATGCGGTCGATTCGTTAGTATCAAAATCGATGGATCAAAACGTTTTTGATTTAATTAATTATTTAATGAGTGGTAAAACAACGCAAGCAATCGAGTTTTATCATGATTTAATTTCTCAGAAGCATGAGCCAATTCAAATCAATGCAATTTTAGTTAGTCAGTTCAGATTATTACTGCAAGTTAAAATTTTAGATTATTTTGGCTATAGTCAGGGGAATTTAGCAAGTTCTTTACGGGTCCATCCGTATCGAGTAAAGTTAGCAATCAGGAACAATCGCAAGTATCCTAGAGAATATCTACGAGATGCATATATTAGTTTGGTAGAAATTGAAGAGCAACTGAAAAGTACGAGTATTGATCCAGAATTGTTGTTTGAAATGTTTGCCGTTAAACTAAATCAGAGTATAAAAAAAGAATCCGATTAATCGGATTCTTTTTTTAGTTGTCGTTTTTAGCAAGTTTATTTGCTAAATGAGACTTCTTACGGTTAGCGTTATTAGCTTTGATAAGACCCTTAGATTTTGCATGGTCAATTGCTGCAACAGCACTGCGGTATACACTATCTAAATCATCGGCACCAGAAGCTTCAGCTTTTTCGAATTTTTTGATTGCACTTCTCATTTCGTTCTTTTGAGATGCGTTTTTCTTTCTAGCTTCTTCGTTAGTTCGCATACGTTCGATAGCAGATTTAATTACTGGCATTAAGTTCACCTCCACCTTGTGAAATAAATTCAATTATTCACATCTTTTGACGTTCTTAATTATACAAAATCCATTGATTAATTGCAATAGCACCAAAAACAAGACTAATTTTTTAATGATAACTTGAATAACGCTTTCTTTTAGGTTATATTAAATAAGTAACTTAATCTTAGTTTTGCGAGTCACTGACGTATTACTCAGATTGAGGGATTAGATTAGAAAGGTGGAATGTAATAATGGCTTTAACTAAAGAACAAAAGAACGATATTATTAAAAAGTTTGCTCAACACGATGGTGACACGGGTTCGACAGAAGTACAAATTGCTGTACTGACTGCTGATATTAATGAAATTAATGGACACATGAAGACCCACAAAAAGGATTTTCATTCACAACGTGGACTTATGAAGAAGATCGGTCACAGAAGAAATCTTCTTGCTTACTTACGTAACAATGATGTACAAAGTTATCGTAAATTAATCAAGGAATTAGGATTACGTCGTTAATCTTGATTTTAATAGGGCGGATTTTTCCGCTCTTTTTTTATACATAAATAATTTAGTGCTTAATATAAATATGTTACACTGTTAACAGATATCATGAGCGCTTAGAGGCCAAGCTTCGCATAAAATAGTTAATTTTAATCGTAAGTAATTTTTTGAGAGGAACAAGTAATTATGAAAAAGAACATCAAAATCATTCCACTGGGTGGAGTGAGAGAAAATGGCAAGGATCTTTATGCCATTGAAATTAATGATAATAGTATTTTTATTTTGGATTGTGGACTAAAATACCCTCAAAACGAAATGTTAGGAATTGATTTTGTAATCCCAGATTTTTCGTATTTAAGGGATAACGCCGATAAAATTGTCGGGGTTTTTCTTACCCACGGTCACGCAGATGCAATTGGTGCACTTCCATATTTTTTAAGTGAATTTAACGTTCCCGTGTTTGGAACGGAGTTAACGATTGGTTTGGCAAAGTTGGCGGTTGCCGATAATAAGAAGACTAAGAAATTTAATGATTTTCACGTCATTAATAGTAAAAGCGAAATTGTATTTGAGGATGGCACGGTTAGTTTCTTTGATACCACTCATTCAATTCCTGACTCAGTTGGGATCGTGATTAGTACTGAACTTGGAAACATTGTCTATACTGGTGATTTTAAGTTTGATCAGACTGCTGCTGACGGATACAAAACGGATTATTCAGCTCTTACTGATATTGGTAAAGAACACGTCTTGGCACTTTTAAGTGACTCAAGAAATGCTGACAATCCGGAAGAGAGTACCGACGAGAAAGAGATCAGAGACTATCTCTATGAAACCTTTCACTATCAGAAGGGTCGTGTGATCGTTGCCTGTCTTGCTAATAATATTTTAAGAATTCAAGAAGTATTAAACGCCGCGTCTAAGTCAGGTAGGAGAGTCTATCTAACCAGCAAGGGTCTAGAAGAGGTTATTGATACTGCGTTGAAACTTGGCAAGTTAACGTTACCTTCTGACGATTTGTTTATTGAATCTGCAAAAGAGTTAAATCAAATGAATCCACATGAAGTTCTGATTCTACAAACCGGTAAGAACGGTGAACCAATGGAATCACTTCAAAGAATGGCTGACAATCGAGACAGAGACGTTGATATTCAGCCAGGTGACCTGGTCTTGATTGCTACCAGTCCATCCCGTGCAATGGACACTCCATGGGCTAAGACTCGCGATATGATCTATAAAGCTGGTGGGGAGGTCATGAGCATTGCTGATGAAAAGAATATTTCAGGGGATGCCAGCAAGCATGATCTTCAACTGCTCCTTAATTTAATTCATCCTGATTACTTAATACCAATCCAGGGTGAGTATCGATTAATGGAAGCACAAAAAGAGCTAGCTGAGGAAGTTGGGATGAAACCATCACACGTTATTTTACCCGCTAAAGGTGATGTAATTGAGTTTGATGGTGAAAACATGTTTTTGTCAGAAGCTGTCCCAGCTTCTGACACCATGATTGATGGGATTGGTGTCGGAGACATTGGAAACATTGTATTACGAGATCGAAAAGTGTTATCGGAAGATGGTGTCTTCGTGGCAGTTGTTACTATCGACCGTAAGAAGAAAAAAATTATTTCAGAGCCCAAAATCATGGCTCGGGGATTTGTTTACGTTAATTCTGATAAATCCTTGCTTAAAGAAGCAGCTGATATTGTATCTGAAGCAGTCCAGAATAACCTTAATAACAAGGAGTTTGACTGGGGTCATTTAAAACAGGATGTTAGAGAAGACCTTGGACAATTTCTATACAAAAAGACTGGGAGAAGACCAGTAATTCTTCCAGTTATTATGGAAGTCAATCAACACCATAGAAGAAAAAAAGCTAACAATAAAAACGATCAAGAAGATTAAAGAAGTTGAGCCCCGGCTCAATTTTTTTGTTTTCTTATGTGAGGATAATAGATTGAATGATCATCAAAAGGCAAGATTAAAAAAAGCACAAACAGACTTTAGGCAAAAACATTATCAGAAAAGTTCACGGGAATTGTTGGCTTTGTATGATGAAGTTGACGATTACAATGTGATTGATTTGTTGGGACACTCGCTCTTTAATGAAAAAAAGTACGTTGAATCATATCGATTATTAGAAGATAACTTTAATTATTTTGTTGAAAATGATGTTAAATTATTAATAAATATTTACTTAAAAAACCGGAAGTTTATCCCATTACGAATAATTGTTGATTCAATTGATGTATTAGATAAGGATGATGTCAAAGGCAAAATCGAATCTTTAGAGAGAATCAATGACTCTGAGCAGGCTGAATCTAACCGGGCTAACTTGAAGCATTTTATGCACATGGGTGGACAAACGGGAATCAAGCAGCGCGACATAATGGAAAAGGCTGAAGAACTCCCGTATAAGCAATATTTGAAGGGTGCACAGTTTAACCTAGTAGATCCAGACGTCAATCCGATATGGAGAAATCAGTTACTTAATAATTTAGCTAAGTTAAAGTATGATAAACCAGTTAAATATATTTGGATGGATGGAAAAACGTATACTTTAACACCATCACAGCTTGTTGATGAATTGGATTCTAGTGCGTATCAAGCAATGCAAAAGGAAATTAGGGAACGCTATGGACAAAATGATCCAATTCGTTATCAGCAAATTTCTAACGCGGCCAAATATGATGCTCAGATTTTGTATCCGTTTATTGATGATGTGATTAAGGAACCTGATGAATGGGTAACCGCTATTCATCGGCATATCATTAATCCGAATATGGTAGTGGATGATGAAAAAATGAAATCAATTGATCATTGGTTAGTGAAAATTGATAAAATCATGAATTTATTACTAAAGTAATTTAAGAAATTGTCTATATCTGGTTTACAAATAATTTGTCAGTGGATATAATATGAAAGTGAATTCCCAAAAAGGTGACAATTTTGCCTTTTAGGGGAAATGTAGTATAATTAATAATAAAGAGACATTGGCGTTTTGCTGATGTTTATCTTACGAAAATGACAGGAGGGTTTCATAAATGGCAAAAGAACATTATGAAAGAACAAAGCCCCACGTTAATATTGGTACTATCGGCCATATTGACCACGGGAAGACTACTTTAACTGCAGCAATCACTAAAGTATTATCAGAAAAAGGCTTGGCTAAGGCTGAAGACTTTGCTGATATCGATGCTGCACCAGAAGAAAAGGAACGTGGTATTACTATTAATACTGCCCACGTTGAATACGAAACTGAAAAGCGTCATTATGCACATATTGACGCCCCAGGACATGCTGACTACGTTAAGAACATGATCACTGGTGCTGCCCAAATGGATGGTGCCATTCTTGTTGTTGCCGCAACTGATGGTCCTATGCCACAAACTCGTGAACACATTTTGCTTGCTAGACAAGTTGGTGTTGACCACATTGTTGTCTTTTTGAACAAGACTGACATGGTTGATGACGACGAATTGATCGACTTAGTTGAAATGGAAATTCGTGAGTTGCTTTCAGAATATGGTTACAATGGTGACGATGTTCCGGTTGTTCGTGGTTCAGCTTTGAAAGCACTTCAAGGTGACAAAGAACAAGAAGAAAACATCATGAAATTAATGGATGTTGTTGATGAATACATCCCAACTCCAGAACGTGATGACGACAAGCCATTCTTAATGCCTGTTGAAGATGTGTTTACCATCACTGGTCGTGGAACTGTTGCTTCTGGTCGTATTGACCGTGGTAGCATCAAAGTCGGCGACGAAGTTGAAATTGTTGGTTTAGTCCCTGACACATTGAAGACCACTGTTACTGGTCTTGAAATGTTCAGAAAGACTCTTGACAAAGGTGAAGCCGGTGACAACATCGGTGCATTACTTCGTGGTATTGATCGTGACCAAGTTGTTCGTGGACAAGTTCTTGCAGCACCTGGTTCAATTCAAACCCACAAGAAGTTCACTGGTCAAGTTTATATCTTAACCAAAGAAGAAGGTGGACGTCATACTCCATTCTTCTCAAACTATCGTCCTCAATTCTACTTCCACACCACTGATGTTACTGGTGTTATCGAATTAGACAAGGGAACTGAAATGGTAATGCCTGGAGACAACGTTACTTTCCACGTTGACTTAACTAAGCCAGTTGCCATTGAAAAGGGTACTAAGTTCACTATTCGTGAAGGTGGACATACCGTTGGTGCCGGTGTTGTTACCGAAATCGATGATTAATTAGTATTTTTATTTAGAGATTGAAGACAATGTCTTCAATCTCTTTTTTATTGCTATGGCCGTTTTAGCGTCGCTGTTTACTTTTGAGGACGCTTAAGTTAGAATATTATTTGAATACTATTACTTGGAAAAGTGTGTAAATATTTTTCATGTTGGAGGAAATGTTATGGCAGATTGGAAGAAAAAAGGTACCAATGATGGGGAATTAACCTTTGAAATTGGTCTTGATAAGATTAAAGAAGGATTAGATCTAGCTTTCAAAAAGAATAAGAAAAATATTAAAGTTCCTGGATTCCGTAAGGGTAAAGTTTCAAGACAAGTATTTAACCAAATGTATGGTGAAGAAGCTTTATACCAAGATGCTTTGAATTTGTTATTACCAGATGCTTACAGTGAAGCAATTAAAGACGCTGGCATTGAACCCGTTGGTCAACCTGACGTTAGTGTTGATTCAATTGAAAAAGGGAAGCCTTGGGTCTTAAAGGCTACTGTTAGCGTTAAACCTGACGTTAAACTTGGTCAATACAAAGGACTAAGCGTTCCAAAGGAAAGCACTCGAGTTTACAAGAAAGACGTTGATGCTAAGATTGATAAAATGCGTCAATCTCAAGCTGAACTTGTTCTAGTTGATCGTCCTGCCAAAAAAGGTGACACTGTTACCATTGATTTTGAGGGATTTGTTGATGGCAAGCCTTTTGAAGGTGGAAAAGCAAATAACTATTCTCTTGAACTTGGTTCAGGATCATTCATTCCAGGATTTGAAGATCAATTGATTGGAAAAAAGGCTGGCGATGATGTCGAAGTAAAAGTTACCTTCCCTAAGGATTATCAAGAAAAGTCACTAGCTGGCAAAGAAGCTACCTTTAAGGTTAAACTCCATGAAGTTAAAGAGAAACAACTTCCTAAGCTTGATGATGACTTTGCTAAAGATGTTGATGAAGATGTTGATACTCTTTCTGAATTGGAAGACAAAGTTAAAAAAGAACTTAAGGAACAAAAAGAATCAGCCGCTCACGATGCCAAGGAAAATACGGCTATTAGTGAAGCAGTAGATAATGCTACTGTTAAAGATATTCCAGAAGTTATGATTAATGATGACGTTCAACGTCAAATGGACCAGTACTTAGCTGGAATGCAGCAGCAGGGTATTAACGCTGAAATGTACTACAAACTCACTGGTACTAAGCCAGAGGACTTAAAGAAGCAATTTGCTGATGGTGCAGATCGTCGAGTTAAAACTAATTTGGTCTTAGAAGCAATTGTTAAAGCTGAAAAGATTGATCCTAGTGAAGAAGACATTCAAAAAGAAGTTAGCAACCTCGCTAAACAATACGGAATGGAAGAAACTGCCGTTCGTAATGCATTATCTGATGACATGTTAAAACATGATATTGGTATTCAAAAAGCCGTTGACATTGTGGTTGACAGTGCTAAAGAAGAACCAAAATCAACTACCAAGAAGGCTTCTGAAAAGAAGGATTCCAGTAAAGAAAATAAGAAATAATTTATACAAGATGGGATCCGCTTGTTAGAGCGGGTCTTTTTTTGTAGAGCAAATTATTTTAAAAGGTTCTATTAGTATGGTATAGTTTCAAATTGCAGGCAACGAGACGAATTAACAACGAATTAACAAAAAGGAGAGATACCATGTATGATGATTCAAATCAAAATGAGACCATTACTTGCTCCTTTTGTGGAAAGTCACAGGACCAAGTAAAAAAAATTGTTGCTGGACCCGGTGTATATATTTGTAATGAATGTATCGATTTGTGTGAACAAATCATGAGTGATGAATTAAACAAGACCAATGTTGAAGACATCAATGTGCTTACCCCAAGTGAAATTGTTAAAAAACTTGATGAGTATGTGATTGGTCAAGATGAAGCCAAAAAAACGCTAGCGGTGGCTGTCTTTAATCATTATATGAGAATTAAGGCTTTGAATGATTCTGAAGATGATGATGAAAGTGAAGATGGTAACCAAGAACGACATGCTTATGATGATGCTCAGATTCAGAAAAGTAATATTGCGATGATTGGACCAACTGGATCGGGGAAGACTTATCTGGCCCAAACACTTGCTAAAATTTTAAACGTTCCCTTTGCAATTGCTGACGCTACGACGTTGACTGAAGCTGGATATGTTGGAGAAGATGTTGAAAATATTCTTTTGAAACTCTTACAGAACGCTGACTATGACGTTGATCGGGCTGAAAAGGGAATCATTTATATTGACGAGATTGATAAAATTGCTAAAAAAGCCGAAAATGTTTCAATCACAAGAGATGTATCTGGTGAAGGTGTCCAACAAGCTCTGTTAAAGATTTTAGAGGGAACTACCGCTAATGTTCCACCAAAGGGTGGTAGAAAGAACCCGAGCCAAGAGTTTATTAAGATTAATACGAAGAATATTCTGTTTATTGTTGGTGGGGCTTTTGATGGAATTCAAGATATTGTTAGACGACGCTTAGGTGATAAGACAATTGGTTTTGGGGTTGATAATCATGAGACCCAAGACGTTGCTGATGAAGATATTATGCAAAAAGTAATTCCTGAAGACCTGATGAATTTTGGATTAATTCCAGAGTTTATCGGTCGTCTTCCAATTTTGACCGCTTTGAATAAGTTAAGTGAAAATGATCTGGTCAAAATTCTGACTCAACCTAAAAATGCGTTAGTAAAACAATACCAAAAGCTTTTATCACTCGAGGGTGTCCAACTTAAATTTGAAGACGCTGCACTTAAGGCCATGGCAAAAAAAGCCATTGCTAGAAATACGGGTGCTCGTGGTCTTCGTTCTATGATTGAAAGTGTGATGAGAGATATTATGTATTCACTTCCAAGTCGTGATGACGTTAAAGAAGTGATTGTTACCCCAGATTCAGTAAATAGTGGTAAAGAACCAAAGATGGTCTTAAAAAGCGAAACAAAGTAATTAAACGGAGATAATAATGGACGTAAATGATGTTGAACTTGTAATGAGTGCAGTTGATCCCAAACAGTATCCCACTACTGGATATCCAGAAATTGGCTTTTTGGGTCGATCTAACGTTGGCAAGTCTTCACTAACGAATGTGTTGATTAACCGGAAGGATTACGCTCATACGTCTGGCCAACCGGGAAAAACTCAAACTTTGAATTTTTATCGCGTTAACGATGAACTCTATTTTGTTGACGTTCCAGGATATGGCTATGCGAAGGTTTCTAAAACAGAACGGGAAAAATGGGCTCAAATGATTGAGACTTATCTAACGCAACGTGAACAGCTCCGGGGAGTGATCAATTTAATTGATGGTAGACACGCCCCGAGTGAGTACGATATTCAGATGCGTGATTGGTTAGAGTATTATGGAATTCCCGTGCTTTATGTAGCGACTAAGGTTGATAAAATTCCTAAAAGTAAGATCAAGAAACAAGAACAAACGTTGCGAAAAGGGTTGGAGCTTGAAGCAGATGAACCGCTGATAATGTTCTCTGCTAAAACCAAGGTCGGAGCAGATCAAATTTGGAACTGGATTGAGCAACAAATTAAGTAATAAAAAATCAGCTGTGAGAACAGCTGATTTTGTGTTTATTTGGTTTTGTCTTGATCTAATATTTTATTCTTTTTTGATTCGCGCTGGTCTTCTTTGTTTTTATGATTCAAAAACTTGGTACGGTTAGGATCTTTCGGATTCTCTTTAGCGAATTTACTGAACATGGCATCAAGATCTTCATTTCTTCTAATTTTTAGTCCCATATCGATCGCTCCTTTAAACTCATCATAGCAAAAAAATCATTTCATGTCAGTTTGTTATACAAACTGTAACTAATTCATTATAATTGTAACAGTAGTATTTATCGGAAAGGAGGGAGTTTATGGCATCTGATTTAATTGAACGAAAGTTAACGTTACTTCCGGATCAACCCGGTTGTTACATTATGAAAGATAAAGATGGCAAAATTATTTATATTGGTAAGGCAAAAAACCTAAAGAATCGAGTTCGCTCTTATTTCAAGAGTACTCAGTATGGGAGACGAGCCAAATTAGTGCGAAACATTGCTGATTTTGAGACAATCATTACTTCAAATGACAAAGAAGCATTTTTACTTGAAATCACTTTGATTCAGAAGCATCGGCCTTATTATAACGTTCGTTTAAAGCAAGGACACAGTGGGTATCCTTACATTAAAATTACTAATGAACGTGATCCCCGAATGTTGATTACTAATACCGTTAAAAATGATGGTGGATATTATTTTGGACCATATCCAAACGTCTATGCTGCAGATGAAACCTTGAATTTCTTACAAAAGATGTATCCACTCAGACGTTGTAATGGGTATCAAAAACGAGCTTGTTTGTACTACCACATGGGACAGTGCTTGGGGGCTTGCTTTAAGAAAGTACCTAAGTCAGAGTACGATGCTCAAATCAAGAAAATCAAGTCATTTTTAAACGGTAGTGTGGGACCTGCTAGACAACTACTGACTAAACGAATGAATACGGCATCAAATAACATGGAGTATGAGCGGGCAGCTGAATTGCGCGATCAACTGCATTACATTGATGCGACCGTTGAGAAACAAAAAATCATTTCACATGACAATACCCCACGAGATGTGTTTAATTTTTATGCTGATAAGGGATGGCTTTCTGTACAAGTTTTCTTTATTCGGCAGGCACGTTTAATGAAACGTGAGAAAAAATTGTTTCCGATTATCAGTACCGCCAATGAAGAGATGACTAGCTATATTGTTCAATTTTATAACGATTCTGATCGGATTCCACCCAAAGAAATTTTGGTACCTAACTCAATCGACCATGATGTTCTTTCGAAGATGATCGGAGTGCCAGTTAGAACCCCTCAACGTGGCCAGAAGAAAGCCCTTTTGGACATGGCAGAGCATAATGCGCGATTGGTTTTAAACGAACAGTTTAAGTTAATGGAAATGGATCGTAAAAAGACTACCGGAGCAATGGATGAATTGGGCGACGTTTTAGGAATTGGTCATCTCGGACGAGTCGAAGCTTTTGATCATTCTCATATTTCGGGTGCTGATTTGGTTTCTGCTATGGTAGTATTTGAAGATGGGAAACCGAATAAGAAGAAGTACCGAAAATATAAGTTAAGAACCGTTGATCATGCCGATGAAGCAGCCAGCACGCGCGAAGTGATTAGAAGGCGCTACACACGTTTATTAAAGGAACACGCTGAAATGCCAGATTTGATCCTAATGGACGGAGGCGAGATTCAGATGAATGCCGTTACCGATGTTTTGGAAAATGAACTTAATCTGCACATTCCAGTAGCTGGAATGGTGAAAAATGAGAAACATAAGACGGCTGATTTGCTTTACGGAAGTAATGATCATCACGTTAATTTAAATCCGAAAAGTCAGGCCTTTTATCTAGTCCAAAGGGTTCAAGATGAAGTGCATCGCTTTGCAATTAACTATCATCATCAACTCCATAATAAGAATTCGATGACTTCTAGATTAGATAGTATTAAGGGAGTGGGACCCAAAACTAGAAATAAACTTTTGCGAAAATTTGGTTCCACCAAAAACATTGCGGATGCTAGTATCGAAGACATTCAAGCAGTCGGTATTTCAAAGAAAGTTGCTCAGACGGTAAAATTGACCTTTGAGAACGTTGCACCAGTGGCCAAGATGATGAAAAACTAATATGAAAATGGAGAAATTATGTTTGTAGATCAAGTAAAATTTAAAGTTAAGGCCGGTAAAGGTGGAGACGGAATGGTCGGATTTCGTCGGGAAAAATATGTACCAAATGGTGGACCTTCTGGTGGTGATGGTGGCCATGGTGGTAATGTTGTTTTCAAAGTTGATACTGGAATGTCAACTTTAATGGATTTTAAGTATAAAAAACAATTTAAAGCCAAAAACGGTGGGAATGGTGCTAACAAAAAGATGACGGGTGCAAGTGCACCGGATTTGGTAGTACATGTCCCCGATGGCACCACGATTTATAACTCAGAGACCGGCGAGCCAATTGCGGATTTGACTAAAGCAAACGATGAAGTTGTAGTTGTAAAGGGTGGTCGTGGAGGAAGAGGAAACGTTCACTTTGCCACCCCTAAAAATTCTGCGCCAGAAATTGCTGAAAATGGGGAACCAGGTCAAGAAATGGAGATCGAACTTCAGTTAAGGTTATTAGCTGATGTTGGTTTAGTCGGTTTTCCATCGGCTGGTAAATCCACGTTATTAAGTGCAATTACTTCGTCAAAACCAAAAGTAGCTCAATACCACTTTACGACCATTGTTCCTAATCTGGGGATTGTACGAAATCATGATGGAAGTGACTTTGTGATTGCTGATTTGCCTGGACTGATTGAGGGAGCTTCCAAGGGTGTGGGATTAGGTTTTGAATTTTTAAGACACATTCAAAGAACTCGAGTTATCCTTCATGTTGTTGATATGAGTGGAGTTGAGGGACGTGATCCGTATGATGACTATGAAAAAATCAATCATGAACTGGCTAATTTTGATAAAAGTCTTTTGAAACGTCCCCAAATCATCGTTGCTTCTAAAATGGATATGCCGGATTCGGCTGAAAATCTTAAGTTGTTTAAACGTGAATTAGGTGAACATAATGACCACGTTAATGGCAAAATTATTCCCATTTCTTCCATTACTCATTCAGGGCTTAATGATCTCATTCGAGAAACGAGTAGTGAACTTGATAAGGCACCAAAGTTTCCAATTGTGGGTGCTAACGAGCTTAATGATTCTAGGGAAGTCATTTACCGTCCCGATGAGGATGAAAAGCCGTTTACTTTGACAAAAGATGAAGATGGAACTTGGGTTCTGTCTGGACATCAGATTGAACGAGTAATTCAAATGGCCAATACTGAACATGAACAAGGTGTGTTAAGATTAGCTCGAAAATTACGTGGAATGGGTGTTGATCAAGCACTACGGGATGCCGGCGCTAAGAATGGCGATCTGGTATCAATTTCGGACTTTACCTTTTCATATGTTGAATAATATAAAAGACGATACTTGTGGTATCGTCTTTTATTATCCAAAAATAAGCTCATCATTTTTTAAACGATAACCGAATAGTTTTGGAGTTTCAATTGTTTTACAAAAAAGTGATAGATGATCATCAAGTTCTCTTGTCCGGGTATTAAATTGATTCAAGGTTAGTGACCGTTTGTTTTTGCTTGGTACTAATAAAATTTTATTTTGCGAAAATTCAATGTCAAAAACTGGTAAAATAACCTTATTAATTTCAACGTATATTTTATATGAATTATTTAAATCTTCGGATGAGACGTAAAATTCGTTTAATCTCAAAGTTATCACCTAGATTCAGCTTATTATTGCTAATGTGGTATGCTACAATTGTATAGTAATTCTTCACGAGTGTAAAAATTTGAGTGTCAAAAAGGAACGATAGGATATGCAATTAGAGTTTTTTGGAACTGGTGCGGGAGTTCCTGGTAAGTTTCGAAACGTTTCTAGTGTCGCTTTAAGATTGTTGGATGAGATTAATTCCGTGTGGTTGTTTGATGCGGGGGAAGGTACTCAACAACAAATCTTGCGATCAACGTTAAAACCGCGAAAAATTAATAAGATTTTTATTACCCACCTTCATGGTGATCATATCTATGGTCTTCCGGGATTATTATCAAGTCGTTCGTTTCAAGGCGGAGATGATCCGGTTACCATTTATGGCCCCTTTGGAATCAAAAATTACGTTCAGACTAGTTTGCAAGTGACGCAGACTAAGTTAGGGTATAAAATAAAATACGTAGAGCTGGACCAGCCTGGTAAGATTTTTGACGGTAAAAAGTTTACAGTTTATGCGGAAAAGCTTGATCATCAAGTTCAAAGTTGGGGTTTTCGAATTGTTGAACATGATCATCCGGGTGAACTGCTTGTTGATAAATTGCAGGAGGATAATATTCCGTCTGGTCCACTGTACGGAAAGCTTAAGGAAGGTAAGACGGTTAAACTTAGTGACGGAAGAGTCATTAATGGCAAGGACTACATTGGTAATTCCCAAAAGGGGAGAATTGTTACCATTTTAGGGGATACTAGAAAAGTTGCTACCATCAATAAGTTAGCGCAAAATGCTGACATTTTAGTTCATGAAAGTACGTTTGGGAAGGGCGAAGCAAAATTAGCTCACAATTACTATCATTCTACGAACATCCAGGCTGCTAATACTGCCAGGGATGCCAACGTAAAACGATTATTATTAACGCACATTTCTGCAAGGTATACTGCTAAAATGGCCCATGAGTTACAGAGGCAGGCTCAACAAGTTTTTCCAAATACCAAAGTAGTTAAAGATTTTGATTTTATTGATATTCCCTTTAATAAGGGAGAGGAGAATGTCCAATGAAGAAACAAGTTTCAATGATTTTAAGCATGGTCTTGATTGTGATTGTCGCTATTTTTGTTTTGTTAAATATGGGAAGTGCGGAGATTAACTTTGGTTTTACGACGGTTAAAATGCCGTTAATCTTAGTCTTATTATTGACATTACTAATTGGGGCTTTAATCATGTTTTTATTATCAATGATCAGTTCATTTAAAAATGGTTCCAAACGGAAAAAAGAAAATCGTGATTCACAGAAAACCATTGATGGATTAAAGGGACAAATTAATGATTTAAATAAACAAATTGATTCTCTAAAGATGCAGTTAAAGAATTCAATTAGTAAACAAAAGGTTAATCAAGATAATCGAAACGTTGAAGATGTAATTAATAAACAGCAAAAGGACAACGAAAAATAGTGAAAAGAGGATCCATATTTGCTTTCTTCAAAGTATAATTGGGAACTAAAACAAAATAATCTTAACCAAGATGCTGTTAATCAACTAGCTAATGATTTGGGACTTGAACCGTTAGTTGTTAGCTTACTGTTTGAACGTGGTTATGATAATATCGATAAGATTCAACATTACTTAAACCCGGATACTAGTGACTTAAACGATCCCTTTTTAATGCATGATATGCAAAAAGCGGTTGATCGGATTGAGTTGGCAGTTGAAAACGGTGAACAAATTACTGTTTATGGGGATTATGATGCTGACGGGCTTACTAGTACCGCCATTTTATATGAAACGTTAGTTGAGATGGGGGCAGAGGTTCATTATTATATTCCTAATCGGTTTAAAGATGGATACGGTCCAAATGTGAAGGCCTTTCAAAAAATTATTGATAGTGGAACTTCGTTAATTGTTACTGTTGATAATGGAGTTGCTGGCTTTGATGCAATTGAGGCAGCTAATAAATTAAGTTGTGATGTGATTATTACCGATCATCACGAATTACCAGAGAAGTTGCCAAACGCCTATGCAATCGTTCACGCTCAGTTGGGCGATCCTAAATATCCGTTTCAGTATCTTTCTGGAGCTGGAGTAGCTTTTAAGTTGGCGACGGCATTAATGGATGAAATTCCTCAAGATAAACTAGATTTAGCCGCAATCGGGACGGTTGCTGACTTAGTATCGTTAACCGGAGAGAATCGGGCACTCGTTCAGTTTGGATTAAATGTCATTCATTTGACGGTTCGACCTGGATTAAAAGCCCTTATTAAACGATCTGGGATTGATTTGGAAAAAGTTGATGAACAGGACATTGGGTTTAACATTGCTCCTAGATTGAATGCACTTGGACGGATGGGTGACGCCAATATGGGAGTTGATTTGCTTACTACGGTTGACGACGATCAAGCTAATGAACTAGCTAAGAAGACTGAGCAAAAAAATGATCAGAGGAAGTTACTGGTTAGTTCAATTACGGACGAGGCAATCGCTCAAGCTGATTCACCTGAGAATAAGAAGAGAGAAACCCTTTTAATTGTGGGAAAGGATTGGCATACTGGGGTTTTAGGTATTGCAGCTAGTCGAGTTAAAGATAAATTTCATAAGCCGACGGTTGTTGTCAGTGTTGATGACCAAAATAAGATTGCCAAGGGATCCGGAAGAAGTGTCAAAGGATTTGATCTTTTTAAAGCCTTAGATAGTGAACGCGATCTGATGGATGCATTTGGTGGACATGCGATGGCAGTTGGATTAACGGTTCCAGCTGATAATTTAAAAACACTAGCTGAGCGGTTTGAACGGTCAGCAGCAAAACAGCAGGTTGATTTATCACAAAAGCCAACTTTAAAAATTGATTTTAAAGTTACTCCAGATGAAATTGATCAAAAGTTATTTCAACAAATTCAAACTTTGAGTCCATTTGGGACTGATAATGAATGCCCCCGATTTGATGTTGATCCGATTGCTTTAACTAATGTTCAGGCAATTGGGAAAGCCCATGATCACCTTAAATTTCAAGCTGTTGGCAATCATTCACGGATTTCTGCAATTGACTTTGGGATGGGTGATGTTGCTACTAAAGTTTCTAAATTGTCAGCTAATATTAACGTAGCAGCGACCTTGAATGAAAATGAGTGGAAAGGTCGTACTAATCTTCAGTTGATGGTTGATGATCTTAAAGTTGACGGAACCGTTGTTATTGACAAACGGACCACTACCTTAACTAAGTCAATGTTTGTAAATGAGGGAACGTATATTTTCTTTCATCGTAACTTGTATCAACAATTAAAATCATATGTTGGTAAAAATTCTAAAGCTATGCTTGCTTCGGGTGTTAAAAAAGATATTACGAATGGGGTAGTTTATCTTGTTGATTGTCCTGAAACACTTGGTGAATTAAAAAGCGTTGTTAATCATTTCCAAAATCCTGAAATTATATTGTATTTATATAAAAAGAATCATATTTTAAATTTAGGGATGCCAGAACGTTCACAGTATGCTAAACTATTTAAGTTCGTTGAAACTAATAAAAATGTGCAAATTTCAAAGAATGTTGGTGAGGTTGCAAACCATTTGCAGGTTCCAACCAATATTCTGGTTTTCATGTTGCAGGTATTTAATGAACTGGGATTTATCACCATTCGGGATGGAATTTTGAATGGTATCAGTAATCCAAACAAGCAAAGCTTGTCAACTTCTCCCACGTACCAATTGCGAGAAGAGCAATTAAAGGTGGAAGATGCTCTTTTTAACGTTTCCCCAAGTGATTTGGTGAAAATAATTAATAAGATTGGGAACTGATAATAAGAAAGGAAGTATTTTTTATGGTCCTTAATTTAAAGGATTATGTAGCAAGTTATCCTAATTTTCCAGAGCCAGGTGTAACTTTTCGAGATATTTCTCCATTACTAGAAAGTGGCGAAGCATATCGTCAAGCTACTGACGAAATTGTCAACTATGCCAAGGGTAAGAACATTGATATGATTGTTGGTCCCGAAGCGCGTGGCTTTATTGTTGGATGTCCCGTTGCATATGAACTTGGAATTGGATTTGCTCCTGCAAGAAAAAAAGGGAAGTTACCTGGTAAAACTGTCAAAGCTACATATGGTTTGGAATACGGTCAGTCATCACTTTATTTGCATGATGATGCGATTAAACCTGGTCAGAGAGTTCTTGTGACTGATGATTTGCTAGCTACAGGTGGTACCATTGAAGCTACCATTGAGTTAGTCAAAGATCTTGGTGGAGTAGTAGTTGGAACGGCTTTTATTGTCGAATTAATGGACTTAAAGGGTCGCGATAAGATTAAAGACTATGATATTCTCAGTCTGATTAAATATGATTAAGTTTTAAATTAAAAACACTTCTCAAGTTGATTATCGGTTCTTTTATGATTATACTTAAGTGGTGTTAATTTTGGCGAGTTGGCAGAGTGGTAATGCACCGGACTCGAAATCCGGCGAACCGGTTTATAGCCGGCGCGCAGGTTCAAATCCTGTACTCGCCTTTATAAGTAGTATTACAAAACAAAAAGACTACCAAAATTACAAGTTTTGATAGTCTTTTTGTGTTATTGAGCTTTTATAATTCAGATTGCATCCGAATTGCTTTTCCAATGATTTTGCCTGGATTATCTTTATTCAAGATAATCGGTGGGTACTCCTTATTATCAGGAACTAAGACGGTTTGGTCTTTTTGAGTACTAATCCTTTTAAGAGTAGCTTCGTCGTTATCGTTTAATAGGACAGCGGCAATTTCACCATTCTCCACCTCTGGTTGATAATGGATTAAAACGTACGATCCGTTTTGAATGGTAGGAGCCATTGAGTCTCCGTCACATTTTAACCAGAAATTCTCACCACTTGGCAGTCCTTCTTTTAAAGTTGGAAAGTACGCGGTAACGTTCTGTTCAGCAAAGATTGGTTTTCCGCAAGCAATGCTGCCAATGAGAGGAAGATCAATTGTCTCATTAGTTTTTGATTTAGCACTTGTACTATCATTGTGATAGTTAAGTTGATTAGTATTTCCTAATAGGTAATCGATCGACACGCCAAGTACTTTGGCGACTTTTCCAAGGCTTTTTGTACTAGGAGTTTTCTTGTTCCAAGTATAAATATTGTTAATCCCAATCCCAGCCTTCTGGGCCACTAACTGAAGTGACCATCCACGCATTCTTGAAAGTCTCTTTATTCGTTCAATTGTTGTCAAAATTGTTTCTCCTTTTCTGAAATTGGTGGTTAAAAAAGTTATTTCAAATAATAGAGAAAATCATTGACATTTTATTTTATATGATTGATAATTAATTTAGTTAAGTAATTGATCAGTCAGTCCAGAATAATATCAATGGTTAAAAGTATCTAAACTAGTTCCCACGAAGAAAATAGTTTAAATACAGTCCATTATTTTCATCATATTTACATTTTATTCCAAAGGATAGACATAGTCAATAACTTAATTAATAAATTGTGAAAGGAGGGATCAATAATGGCTAACGTTGAATTGGAACGTAATGCTCAAAGAGTATTTAAAAAGATCAAAGTTGCTTTAATTAACAAGGACTTGACTCAAGTTGATATGTCAAAAATTGTTGATGTCTCACCAGTTGAATTAAATCGGGCAATTCATGGTGAGATGAGTCCTAAATCTCAAAGAATTAGGAAGCAAATTTTTAAGTACCTAGATATCAAAGTTTCGTAATCTTCATTTGTTATCTATGTGATAAAAGAGCAGTAAGATAAACTAAATGTATTAATACTACTTGTTTTCACGTTTGTAATTAGTATTAGTATGTGTAGTGATCGTAAGATTTAATAAGGCCTAGATCAGTTGCAGTAGTTGATCTAGGTCTTTGTCGTGTAATAATTAGTTTATTTAGTCTCATCAACTGACAATTCTTTTACTAATTGGTCAATCTGATTGCGGACGTTTCTAAAAGTTTCAATTACTTCTGATTTGGATCCCTTAAATTGTGCAGGATCTTTAAGTGGCCAGTGAATTTTTGCAACTGATTGTGGGGTAACTGGACACTTATCTTTAGCGTCTCCGCAAAGCGTAACGATTAAATCACACTTAACTAAATAACTTTTATCAATTAGCTTGGATGTGTTTTGAGAAATATCAATTCCACGTTCTTTCATCACCTTAACCGCAACTGGATTTAAACCATGAGTTTTTACTCCCGCACTTTTTATTTGCCAGTTTTGCGGGAAATATTTTTTTGGCAAATCCTTCCGCCATTTGGCTTCGGCACGAGTTTCCCGTACACAAAAAATAAATTTTTTTCATTTTAATTCATCCCTTAATAATTTATACGTCATGATACCAAAAGATGATGACTATGGATACTATTAGTAACTTATCTTATCGGTTATTAATTGCTTGACTTATGGGTAGTTCAATCAAATTGTGTGCAAATAATTTATTAAATATTGAACATTTTGTAGTCTCATTAGGTAATTGCGTGGTACTATAAAAATGTTCATAGAGAACGACAATTTAAAAATTGAAGGAGGAAGCAGATATGAAAGTAGCTGTAATTGGATCATCTCATGGTGGATTCGAAGCTGTCAGAGGAGTTTTAAAAGATTTTCCTGATGCTGACATCGAATGGTACGAAAAGGGAGACTTTGTATCTTTTCTATCTTGTGGAATTGAATTATATCTTCAAAACGTCGTAAAAGATGTTAACTCTGTAAGTTATGCAACTCCAGAAGGCATGGAAAAATTAGGTGTAAATGTCCACATTAATACTGAAATCACTGATATTGATCCTGAGGCTCACACGCTAACCGCTTTAAACGTTAACGATGGTAAAGAGAGCACTGAAAAATATGATAAATTAATTTTAAGTGTTGGTGCTAATCCATTCCAACTTCCAGTTCCAGGGAAGGAATTAGGTAATATCTACGCAATGCGTGGACGTGATTGGGCCATTAAATTGAAGGAAGCTGAAGTTACTCCAGGTATCAACAACGTCACGGTTGTTGGTTGTGGATACATTGGGATTGAAGCAGCTGAATCATTCGCTAAAGCTGGCAAGCACGTTACCTTAGTTGATACTGGTAAAACCATTCTTCCTACTTACTTGGATCCAGAGTTTACTAAAATTCTTGAAGCTGAGCTTAAAAAGAACGGCGTAAAATTGTCATTGAACCAAAGTGTTAAAGAATACGTTGGTGATGATGATGAAAACGTTTCTTCAGTTATTTCAACTAATGGTGACCAATGGGATGCTGATCTAGTGATTGAAACTGCCGGAATTCGTCCTGCTACCGATTGGCTTAAAGGTAAAGTTGATCTTGACGAAAAGGGCATGATTAAGACCGATGAATATCAAAGAACCAATCAACCTGATATTTTTGCCGTTGGTGATTCTACCGAGGTTACTTTCGCACCCACTGGCAAGAAGCAAATCATTGCTTTAGCTTCTAACGCTAGACGTCAAGGTCGCTCAGCTGCCATGAACCTGAACGATGAGAAGCGTAAGACTACTGAAGTTTCTGGTTCATCAGCACTTCATGTTTTTGATTACAAGTTTGCCTCAACTGGATTTAAGGACGTTACTGCTGAAAAAGCTGGCGTTGACGTTGAATCCGTCTTTGTTGTTGACACTGCGGTTCCTCCGTTTGTTCATGATGATAAGTTGAATGCAGAAGTCTACTTCAAGTTAACTTTTGATCCAAAGACTCGTGAAGTTGAGGGTGCTCAAATCATGTCTAAACGAGATGTAACTGCTAATATCAATACCATTTCATTAGCAATTCAACAACACATGACTGTTGATGACTTGGCATATGCTGACTTCTTCTTCCAACCAGGTTTTGACCGTCCATGGAATATCATGAACGTCGCAGCTCAAAAAGCACAAGATAAGTTAGATCACAAATAAAACCAAAGGGTCCGTTGACTTAATCAACAGACCCTTTTTATTACATACTTTTTGCTACTAGAATATCACCATTTGACAATTTGAACGTTTTATCAAAACCATTTAGATAAATGGTAGTACCTCGTTCTGGAAAATCTTCACTGGTCTTAGGAAGAAATTCAATTTCAAGTGAATGGCCATCTGGAGCCAGATTATCTAAGGTAGTTAATTTCATGACGTACTGATTGTCATCGTTAACTTTAATGGTTTTAGTATCTGAATTTCCAGGTGCTGGAAATGTTAAAGTAATCCGTTTCATATCATCCCTTCTTTCGTAGTTATTATACTACCAATTAATTTTTGGTATTGGTACGAATCTAGTAGTAAGAGAAGTGCTAACATATAAAATAAATCTTAAAGAAAATGGTGAAGCGATAATGAAATTTTATACTTCTGATAATGTGGAATTAGACTATGATGATGAGGGAAATAAAAGCAATCAACCCGTGATGATTCTTACCGGAATTGGGGGCTATAAAGAGATTTGGACCCTTACTGTCCAAAAATTAGTCGAAAGCGGTTTCAGGGTTATTAACGTGGATGCTAGAAATCAGGGGATGTCTGAGCGTACTAGTAAGGATGAACGGATGTCGCGCCATGCGATGGATTTATATGAGATTCAGAAGGAACTAAAATTAAAGGAACCAATCTTGCTTGGGAATTCAATGGGAGCAGCAACCATGTTTGCGTACGTTTCTTTGTTTACTGACAAGGGAATTAAGGCCATTGTAGACGTTGATCAGAGCCCTAAGATGATTGCGGATCGATCATGGCCATACGGATTTAAGGCTTTAGACTGGAGTGATTTTCCTGAATTTTTGAAGCAGCCATTTGGACGTTCGACTTATAGTAAAATTAATGATCTTTTATATAGTAAGATTCAATCGTTAAAACAGGAGTATCCATATGACGCCGACTTAAACTATTCGTTGTTAGTGGATCATGCTTTTCAAGATTGGCGTGACATTTTGAGTGATTTAAAGGTTCCATTGATGATTATAGCGGGAAGAAAATCACCATTTTTTGATTATCACTTTGCAAAAGTTGCAGCTGGGATGGCTCATAATGGTCATTATCAGATTGTTGAAGATGCGGGGCATATTATTATGGCTGAACAGCCAGATGTGTTTAACGATATTTTGTTGAAGTTTGTGAAAAGAATATAATAAATCACAATGGTAAGAAATATCATCGTGTGAATTATTAGACTTAACCTTTTAATAGCGGTCTCACTTTAATGAGGTCGTTTTTTATTTGGGTTTGTTAAAGAGTGTTAACTTGGTTGACTTTACGCACTTTGGTTAATATAATCACAATGTAAGCGGATATGAGCAATCGTGTCTGCGTGAAAATAAAAACAATTGGAGGGGTTTACGTGGCTGATAATATTTATTCCATTCATGAAAAGCACACGGGAATGCTAGAAATGGAATCAGAATTTCCTGTAAAAAACCGTGAAGAACTTAGTGAGGCTTACACACCTGGTGTTGCTAAGATTTCCAAGGCCATTGAAAAAGACCCTAGTTTAAAGGACAAGTACACAATGAGTGGAAAGTTGCTTGCTGTTGTTACTGATGGTTCAGCAGTTCTAGGATTAGGTAACATCGGACCAGCTGCAGGGCTTCCGGTTGTTGAAGGGAAGGCTTTGTTATATAAAGACTTGGCCAATGTTAATGCGTTACCAGTTGCCATTGATCAGGAAGATGCCAAGAAAATGGCCACTCACATTAAAAGTATTCAAGATACCTTTGCTGGGATCCATTTGGAGGACATTGCGGCACCAAAATGCTTTGAGTTAGAGGATATCTTGAGTAAAACATTAGATATTCCGGTCTATCATGACGACCAAGAGGGAACTGCTATTGTAGTTTTGGCCGGATTAATCAACGCTAGTAAAGTAGTTGGTAAAGAGTTGAAAGATTTAAAGATCGTCGTCAATGGGGTTGGAGCATCTGGTGTCGCTACTGCCTCGTTGCTGGAGCACGTTGGCATTAAAAATATTACTTTGGTTGATATCGATGGCGTGGTTAAGCCAGATAGTGAGAACTATAATTCATATCAAACTGGACTTGCCCAATCCTTGAACGGAAAAGAAGGACAAACTCTGGATGATGTAATTGATGATCAGGATGTTTTTATCGGTCTGTCAGATGCTAATGTTTTAAGTACTAGTCAAGTTAAAAGAATGGCAAAGGATCCGATTGTCTTTGCGCTTGCTAATCCAGTTCCGGAAATTCTTCCACAAGACGCTAAAGCTGGTGGTGCTAAAGTGATTGCGACTGGATCTAGTAAGTATCCAAATCAAGTTAATAATATTTTGGTTTTCCCAGGTCTGTTCAAAGGACTTTTAAAGAGTGGAATTAAAAAGGTTACATACCAAATTGAGGAAGTCGTTGCTGACGCGTTAGCCAGCATGATTCCTGATCCTACTCCAGATAAAATTGTCCCTGGGGTTTTTGATGAAAATGTTGTTAAAACGGTCACAAATTCAATTATAAAATATGGTGAAAAAGGATAAGAGGTACAATTATGGCAATATTTATTACATCAATCCAGAGTGTGCTAGCGATTGTAATTATGATTGCAGTTGGTTATGTAACACAAGGACTTGGATGGTTTAAAGAATCATTTTCCGGTTCAATCTCAAAGATTATTATGAAAGTTGCTTTACCATGTTCTATTTTTGTGGCAATGCTTAAATATTTTCATCCAGAACAACTAGCTAATTTGTCAACTGGATTAATCTATGTTGTGCTTGCTATCCTTTTAGGCTACGTTATTTCATGGATTGAAGTTAAGTTATTTAGAGTTAAAAAGGGTCGAAGAGGACTGATGATGACCGGTATTAACGGTGCTAATACCGTTTTTATTGGAATGCCCTTAAACGTTGCTTTATTTGGTGAGATATCAGTCCCTTATTTACTTGTTTACTATATTGTAAATACGATCATTATTTGGACTTTAGGTGTTTGGGTAATTGCTGCAGACGATCCAACCGCTAAAGATGGTTCCAAAGCTAAATTTGATTGGCACCATTTGATTCCGGCTCCATTATGGGGATTCATTGTTGCCATTCCATTTTTGTATATTCCATGGCTTCAGGAACATTTATTGGTTAATTTTGTCCAAACAACCTTAACTGATTTGGGGGCACTGGTTACTCCACTTGCATTAATCTATATTGGAATTATGTTGAGATCATTTGGTCTTAGAAACATGCATTTTGATAAAGATGTCATTTTGACTTTAGCAGGCCGTTTCGTGATTTCACCATTAGTCATGGCTGCAATTATTTTTGTTGGGTTCAAACTCGGAGCATCAATGGTTCCAACCTTCTCCAAGACTTTGATTGTTCAAGCTGCTACGCCTTCACTTGCAGTTCTGCCAATTTTGGCACAAACTTATCATGGTGACGTTAAGTTTGCTACAAACGTGGTTGTATCTACGTCAGTTCTCTTTATCATCGTAATTCCGATTATTATGTTAATCATGGGTTAGTAGAAACGGGAGATTATTGAGGATATGAATATTGAGACTAGAGAAATTAATTTAGAGGTTCCTGACCAATTTAATCAGTGGAGAGATTTTTTGAAATCACTTGGCATCGCCAATTTTTCTGGTGATGAGGTTGATCCCTTAGATTATACCGTTGGACTTTTTGATGGGAATAAATTAGTTGGTACTGGTTCATATTCTGGAAACATTTTGAAGTACATTGGTGTTTGTCATAAGTACACTGAAAATGGGGTTTATTTTAACAAGGTAATTTCGAATCTTTTAACAAGTTTGGGACAACGTGGAGTCTTTCATGTCTTTGTCTTTACAAAGCCAATGTATGCGGAAAGTTTCGAACACGTTGGGTTTAAGGAACTCGTTCAAAGTGATGATGCGGCCTTTTTAGAGACCGGTGATTATAGTATTACTGATTATCTTAAAAGTCTGCCTAAAGTTAATAAAGCTGATAATAATGCCGGGATTGTCATGAATGCTAATCCTTTTACCGATGGTCATAGATATTTGGTTGAAAAAGCGTCAGAAGTTAGTGATAACGTTTACGTATTTGTTGTAAGTACTGATAAATCACTGTTTACGTCACAAGAACGATTAAAACTTGTTCAAGAGGGCGTTTCTGACTTAAAGAATGTGATGGTTGTTCCGGGTGGCGATTACTTAGTAAGTTATGCCACTTTTCCTTCGTATTTTTTGGGGGCGCAAGCAGACAAGGTGCGGTATCAGACAACCATTGATGCATTAATCTTTAAAGATTGGATTGCCAAAGATCTTGGCATTAACGTTCGGTTTCTTGGAACGGAGCCAAATTCCAAAACGACCTCAATCTATAATCAAATTTTAGAAAAGGTTCTCCCGCCTGAAGTCAAAGTTAAAGTTATTAAACGAGATCAGGATGAAGCCGGAAAAGTGATTTCGGCCCGAACGGTTCGGATGGCCATTAAGAATGGTGAGTTAACATCAATTAAAGGGATTGTCCCAAAAACAACTTACGAGTTTATTACCAAACATATGGATTCGTTACAGGAAAGAATTAAGAAGGGAATGAAGATCAATGGGAATTAATAAAACGGCAATGGATGGAACGCTGGAATCTTCTGACATTCAGATCACAGTCAGTAAGGGTACTAACGGAATCCAAATTAATCTTGAATCTGATGTTAAGAAACGGTTTGGTGATGATATTATTGCTACCATTAAGGAAGTTGTTAACAAATTTGAATTAGATAATGTCAATATTAAGGCAGTTGACCAGGGAGCTTTAGATTGCGTAATTAAAGCTCGAACGATTACCGCAATTCAACGGGCCATGGGCGACAGCGAACAACCAGCATGGGAGGCACTATAATGGCTGAAAATGGTGAACGACTCAGAAGAACGATGATGTTTGTTCCAGGTAACAATCCCGGGATGATCAAAGATGCTGGGATCTATGGCGCCGATTCAATCATGTTTGATCTTGAAGACTCAGTTTCGTTAGCGGAAAAAGATTCTGCAAGAAACTTAGTTTATGAGGCTTTAAAAACGGTTGATTATGGTGATGCAGAATTAGTTGTTAGAACTAATGGACTCGACACTGACTTCTTTGAAGCTGACGTCAAAATGATGGTTAAGGCTGGCATCGATGTTATTAGAATTCCTAAAACTGAAAGTGCGGCAATGGTTGAAGAGATGGAGAGTCTAGTTGTTGACGCTGAAAAGGAGTTCAACATTCCAGTTGGAACCACTCATTTAATGGCCGCAATTGAGAGCGCTGAAGGTGTCATGAATGTACTTGAGATTGCTAAAGCCTCTGATCGCATGATTGGGATTGCTTTATCGGCGGAAGATTACACAACGGATTTAAAAACACACCGTTATCCAAATGGCTTGGAACTACAGTTTGCCAGAAATATGATTTTAAATGCTGCTAGAGCAGCTGGTATCGCCGCTTTTGATACGGTTTACACCGATGTTGATAATGTGAAGGGATTCTTGGCAGAAACCGAGTATATTCATGAGTTGGGTTACGACGGAAAATCAGTTATTAATCCACGCCAAATTCCTTTGGTAAACCAAGTTTATGCCCCAAGTGAAGATGAAATTAAGAATGCTGAAAATGTACTTGCTGCGATTGAAAAAGCAAGAAAAGCTGGCTCAGGAGTTATCTCAATGAACGGACAGATGGTTGATAGACCAGTTGCACTTAGAGCTGAGAGAGTTATGAAACTAGCTAAAGCTTCTGGCTTGATTGATAAGGAGGGTCATTACATTGGAAAATAAATTAGGTCGTAATTTACCCGATAAATTAATGAATGAACTGCACTTTAAACCATTTGAAACTACTAAGATTGGTAACCCGGTCTTTCAAAGAACGGCTCCTAAAGTCCAAGTTCAAGATGGACATGATAAATTAAAGGATGATTTAAAGCAGGTTGTTAAAGATAACGTGAGGGATGGGATGACCATCTCATTTCATCACCATTTACGTAATGGTGATTACATCTTTAATCTTGTGATGAAGGCGATCATGGACCTTGGAATTAAAGATCTAACTTTAGCACCTTCTTCACTGACCGGCGTAATGAATGATATGGCAATTAAAGCCATCAAGAATGGAACCGTTACTAACATCACCACATCCGGAATGCGTGGTTCCTTGGGTGACGAAGTTTCTCATGGAATTCTTAAAAATCCAGTGATTTTCAGATCCCATGGAGGCCGTGCTCGTGCCATTGAAAACGGTGATATCAAAATCGATGTTGCCTTTTTAGGGGTTCCTAATTCTGACTGTTGTGGTAATGCTAACGGGATGGAAGGTCCAGCCGCATTTGGTTCACTAGGGTATGCGTTAATGGACGCAGCTTATGCTAATAAAGTGGTTTTATTAACTGATAATGTGGTGGACTATCCCAACACCCCTGCCTCAATTCGACAAACACAAGTCGATTATGTCGTTAAGGTGGATAAAGTTGGTGATCCTAATAAAATTGGCTCTGGCGCTACTCGGTTCACTAAGGATCCAAAAGATTTGACCATCGCTAGAGCGGTCAATCAAGTGATTGTTAATTCACCGTACTTTAAAGATGGCTTCTCATTTCAGACTGGTTCTGGTGGAGCTGCCCTTGCCGTTACTCGTTACTTAAGACAAGCAATGCTTGATAATCATCTTCATGCCTCGTTTGGTTTGGGTGGAATTACTAAACCAATGGTTGATTTGCTTGAAGAGGGATTAGTTGATAAGTTAATGGATGTTCAAGACTTTGATAAAGCCGCTGCTGATTCAATGAAGAACAACAAAAACCAACAGGAAATTGATGCGTCATGGTATGCTGATCCTGATAATAAAGGATCAATGGTCGCTCAGTTAGACATTGCGGTTTTAAGTGCCTTGGAAATTGATACTGATTTTAACGTTAACGTGTTAACTGGTTCTGATGGCGTAATTAGAGGAGCGGTTGGTGGACATCAGGATGCTGCTACATCTAAGATGACAATCATCTGTGCTCCACTGGTACGAGGTCGCATTCCAACGGTGGTAGATCATATTAGTACAGCTGTTACTCCAGGGCAATCGATTGATGTCTTAGTAACCGAGTTTGGAATCGCCGTTAATCCTAATCGTCCAGACCTGATTAAGCAATTTAAGGATGTTCCGAGTTTGCATGTTTACAGCATCCAAGAATTAGCCGAAAAAGCTGAAAAGATCGTTGGCAAAGAAGAACCACTGAAGTATACTGATAAGACGGTTGGATTGGTTGAGTATCGGGACGGAACGATCATTGATTCAATTCGACAAGTAAAAGATTAATTTTAAAGACGGTGCTATCTGTAAGGCAGATGGAGCCGTTTTTTTAAGGAGTTTGATAAGTTGGAAGATAATATTTTTTTAACTGGGAAAGTGCAGGGGATCCCAGCTGTACTTGCTAACAAAGACAGACGGGCACACTTGCAGGCTCGATTAAAGGAGCAGTATCCAATGGATACGATTGTGTCAATCAAGTTAAATATTCCGGGTCCCATCAAGAACAACCCGCAAATCATGAACTTATTTGATGTTGGATATAAGCGATTCTTTAAAACACAGTTGTACAATATGAAAATTATCGATAAAATGGGGTGGAACACTGATGCGGGAAAAGAACGGTTTTTGGTGGTTGATGGTGATGGGCTTGTTTTGAAGAAACGAGCAATTCATTTTGAAGATCATGATCGTTTAGGACGTTTGTTTGATATTGACGTAATGGATCATAATCATTCTCATTACTCCCGGACTGATGTCAAAATGAGACCCAGAAGATGTCTGATTTGTGATCGAAATGCTAAAGAATGCGCTAGAAACCGTACTCATTCCGTGTCTGATTTGCAACGAAAAATTAGCGAGATATATTTTAGGAATGTCGGATATGAATAATGCGGTAATGGATTGGAAAGTTAAAATTTGTCAAAAAAATAAAACCGTTAACGCTGTGATGGAATCAATGTTAGATGAAGTTGTTTCTAATCCAAAACCAGGATTGGTTGATCCAGTTTCTCATAAATCTCATCCTGATATGGATGTCTTTACATTCATTGACAGCATTATTACAATGCGTCCTTATTTTGAAACCGCTTTTTTACGAGGACAAAATTTTTTAAGTGATGACTTAAGTCAATTATTGAAGTTGATTCGACCTGATGGAATTAAAGCTGAAAAAAACATGTTTAGGGAGACTAACGGTGTCAATACCCATAAGGGTGCAATCTTCGTAATGGGAATTATTGTTGCAGCACTAGGCTATCTTTCTCAGTCCAAAGCTTCCTTTACACTTGGAGATATAATTAATGTAGAAAAAGCTATGACTGCTGGAATCGTTAAATCAGACTTTTCGCAGGTGAGAAGAAAATCTGCTAGCAAATTAACCGCTGGTGAGCACCAATTTTTAGAATATGGGATGACAGGAATTCGTGGAGAAGCCGAGGCTGGATTCAAAACTGTGACAGGTCATGGCTTGCCAGCTTTGGTCGCTTTTAATGGAAATAAAAATGAAAAGATCCTTCGAGCGTTACTTAACATTGTTGCTCATAGTCAAGATAGTAATTTGATTAAACGTGCTGGATCGCCTGAAATCGTTGAAAAGGTACACAGGCAGGTTACTTCAATTTTAAACACTGAAGCTTTTAATTCCGCTCTAGTTAAAGAACAACTGGAAAAAATGTGTGAAAACTTTGATAATCAAGATTTAAGCTTAGGTGGTTCAGCTGATTTATTAATTTTAACCATCTTTTTTGGTAAGATAACTGATCATTTTTAAACATTAGTGACGTTTAGAAAATTAAATTGAAAATGGAGTGGTATTAGTGAAAGTTGGAATTGATAAAATTGGCTTTTATACCCCAACTTATTTTATTGATATGGTGGATTTAGCCAAAGCGCGTGATGAAGATCCAAACAAGTATTTAATTGGGATCGGACAAACTCAACAAGCTGTCATTCCCTCCACCCAAGATTCTGTTACGTTGGCAGCCAATGCTTCGGACCAAATTGTAAGTCAAGAAAATCGAGATAAGATTGATTTAATTATTTTTGGGTCAGAAAGTGGAATTGATAACTCTAAGTCTGGGGCAATTTATGTTCAAAATCTGTTAAAACTGAGTTCACACGCACGAGCATTTGAAATTAAACAAGCCTGCTATGGAGCGACTGCGGGATTACAGATGGCTAAAGACTATGTTCATTTGCATCCTGATAAGCAAGCTTTAGTGATTGGTTCTGATATTGCTAGATACGGGGTTCAAACTGCTGGCGAAGTTACACAAGGTGGTGGAGCGGTTGCCATGACGGTGTCGAATAATCCACGTATTATGACTTTAAGCGATGATAGTAGTGTTTATTCTCAAGACATTATGGATTTTTGGCGGCCAATCGGAAAGACTGAGGCGGTTGTGGATGGACACTACTCCAACGATATTTATGAAAAATTTTTTAATGAAACGGTTCATGATTATTTAAAAAAACATGATCTTACTTTTAATGATTTAAAGGCGATCGTTTTTCACTTGCCATACACTAAGATGGGGTTAAAAGCATTACGCCAAGTCCTTCCTGAAGTTTCAGTTAAGGAACAGGAAAAATTGTTAAGAGAATTTGAAGCTAGTCGGGTTTACAGTAAACGAGTTGGCAATTTGTATACCGGGTCACTATATTTGAGTCTTCTTTCACTTCTGGATAATTCTTCAGATTTAAGGGTAGGAGACCAAATTGGTGTGTTTAGTTATGGTTCTGGGGCTCAAGGAGAGTTTTATACCGGAATGCTACAAGATCACTTTAGGGATCAAAATCGGAGACAGTTAATGAATAATCTGTTAGACAGTCGAAAGAAATTATCAATTGAAGAGTATGAACAAATATTCAATGGTTTGCCTAGTCTTTTGGATGATAATTATGAATTGGATCTAAGTAATGATCCTGCTAAATTTGTCTTTTCTGGTGTTAAAGAAGGTAAACGTCAGTATTTAAATCAAGAAAAAAACCATTCACTTTGAAGTGAATGGTTTTTATTTAATGCCGATTCGATATAAACCGACAACTTTACCTAAGATGACTACGTTTTTTAAAATAATTGGTGCCATGTCATCATTTTCGGGTTGGAGTCTGAAATGGTCACTTTCTTTAAAGAATCGTTTGCAGGTGGCTTCGTTTTCGTCGTTCATGGCGATAACAATATCACCATTTTCAGCGGTATTTTGGCGTTTTACAATTACCTGATCACCGTCTAAAATTCCGATATTGATCATACTTGTACCACTAATGGTAAGCATGAAGAGTGAATCAGAACTTCGTTGGAGTGCGGTTGGAATCGGGAAATAATCAGTTGCGTCTTGAACCGCAAGAATTGGTTCTCCGGCAGCAACGGTTCCAAGTAAAGGCATCTCGTCCGGCTTTGATTCTTGAGAAACACCAAGAT
The DNA here is from genome assembly GCF_059900945.1 of Fructilactobacillus sp. X8R1C1. NCBI lineage: Bacteria > Bacillati > Bacillota > Bacilli > Lactobacillales > Lactobacillaceae > Fructilactobacillus > Fructilactobacillus sp. X8R1C1. The sequence continues at coordinate 91,652 of NZ_JBWXVH010000001.1, forward strand.
AGTTCATTCCATCAGAAGTAACTTCAAGGGCGCGCGGCTTAGTTGGATCCTTGATGATATAGCCCTTCTTTTCCAAACGAGCGAGATGACCATGGACCGTTGAAGTTGACGATAATCCAACGTGTTCTCCGATTTCTCGAACGGTTGGTGGGTATCCTTGATCACGAACTTGTTTCCAAATGTATTCGAGAATATCATGTTGTTTTGTTTGTGATGCTTGCGACATAAGGCACCTCTGTGCTTTCTAATTGGTTTTTAGCTAAAATAAGAATACCACAAAAACGGAATTTTGCAAACGTTTGTTCGTGTACAAATCCTTGTTTTCACGCTTTATTTCGTGATATTATGATATCAGATGAAGGGAGAGGTTAACATGGCTGAAGATAAAGAATTAGAAAAACTCATTCCAAGAATTAACGAATTATCTAAAAAATCAAAAAACGAAGGTTTATCTGAAGACGAAAAAGAAGAACAGAAGAAGTTACGAAAAGAGTACTTAGATCGTTTCAAGGCTAATTTTAAAAGTCAGATTGAAATGACTAAGGTCTATGATAAAAAAGGGAACGAAATTACTTCAGACAAAGTCAAGGAATCTCAGCGAAAGAAAAATTTGCGAGACGATTGATTCCAATCTTTTCAAAACCTTGCTAATTGTGTAAAATAATAATAAAAGGCTTGAAGGGAGGTCAATGATTTGTCTACATGGATCTGGATTTTAATAGTGATTTTGGCTTTACTAGCTGGTGCACTAATTGGCTTCTTCGGTGCTCGTAAGTACATGGAAAAGTATTTGAAGGATAATCCACCAATCAACCAGGAACAACTTAAAGCGATGATGCTTCAGATGGGACAAAAGCCATCACAAAAGAAACTTAACCAAATGATGAACGCAATGAAACATCATCAAAATTAAAAAAACGTCGAATTACTTCGACGTTTTTTTATTATGCGGTTTTGATTCATCAATGTACACGTAGTTGGGATTAATTTCATCATCGAGCTTGTCAAAGGCGGCTTGCATTTGATTTTCAATTAATTTTTGATTCTTATCATCCAATCTTTCTTTTTTGTTGATATAAATTGGATCACCAAAGTTAATTGAAACTTTCTGGCGTTTGAAAACTTCTTTGAGGGTCAATGGCCCCTGATAAACAACTGGTACCAGGGGCACTCCAGCTAGTTGGGCAATCAGTGCTGCACCGCCCTTGAGTTTTTTGGAATGCCTCGTACCAGACGGGAACATCATGAGTGATAGATTGGTTTTTCTCAGTGTTCTAACTGGAATTTTAATTGCTGAAATTCCTGGATTTGAACGATCAACCGAAAATACGTTGACGTGCCGCAAAAACCATCCCAGCATTGGATTTTTGAATAGTTCTTTTTTAGCCATGAAACACAACTGTTTAGGGCGAATTACCGTTGCAATTAGAATCATATCAAACCAACTCCGGTGGGGAGCAATTAACACGTAATTTCCGTCTGGGATACGATTCTTGTGCATCACATTCATTGGTCCATTTATAATTCTTAAAATGAATTGGCCAACTGTAAATAAAAACGAGTACCACAAAAGATTTTAAGCTCCTTTTTTTAAGATGTATAATTTAATAGTATATTATTAACGGTAAAAGTGACAAGTTAAATTTAAAAAATGGTGGTGAACTAGGTGAACTTGATTGGTGATGAACGAATTGACCAACTCTACAGTCAGGACATTAAAGTCATTCAAAGTCCAAGTGTGTTTTCATTTTCTTTGGATGCCGTAATGCTTGCTAATTTTGCTCAGCCTAAGATCAGTAAGAATAGTCTTTTGGTTGATTTATGTGCTGGTAATGGTGCCGTTGGTTTGTTTTTAAGCAAAAAAACACATGGTAAGATTGCCGAAGTCGAGATTCAATCACGTCTAAGTGATATGGCAACTAGGAGTGTTCAACTGAACGGCTTAGAGGATCAGATATCCGTTTATAATGATGATTTAGCTAATGCTACCACAATTTTTGGCAAAGATGAGGTTGATACTATTACGGTTAACCCTCCGTATTTTTCAAATCTTCCGACTAGTAAAAAAAATCCGAATGAATATTTAGCGATTGCAAGACACGAAGTAAAAACTAATTTGAAAAGCGTTATTAAAACTAGTAGTGAGCTTTTAAAAACTGGTGGGAAACTTTACATGGTTTATCGTCCTGATCGCCTACATGAATTAATGAACTTAATGACTAACTTTCGACTAGCAATGAAGCAAATTCAATTTATTTACCCTAAAGAGGGAAAGAATTCTAACATGATTTTGGTATCTGCAATTAAAGATGGAAAAAATGCTGGTTTAAAAGTTGATTACCCGATTACGGTTTATGACCATGGTAGTTATTCAAAAGAGGTTAAAAAGATGTTGTATGGAAAGTAAAAGTTACTATATGTATGTCTTACTTTGTTGTGACGGGACGTTTTACGGTGGGTTTACCGATGACGTTTATCGTAGATTAGCGGTTCATCAAGCTGGGAAAGGGGCCAAATATACTAAAACTAGGCGACCTTTAAAGCTACTGTACTACGAAAAATTTAATGATAAAAGGAGTGCCATGAAAGCAGAATACGCTTTTAAGCATCAAACTCGGAGAAAAAAAGAATTTTTTCTAATTAGCCATGGAATTGACTCGACTCTTTGGGGTAATTAGTGGTTGGGTGTTATAATTATGGTGAAAAGAAAAGGGGGACTAAGTTATGAAAATCATTGCATATGGAATTAGAGACGATGAACGACCATACTTAGAACAATGGGATAAAGCTCATCCAGACATTGAAGTAAAAGCAGAATCAAAATTATTGGATAATGACACTGTCGACGAAGCAAAGGGATTTGATGGTGTGGTTGCATACCAGCAAAAGCCTTATACTGCTGATATTTTAGACAAATTAGCTAGTTTTGGCATTAAATCACTTTCACTTCGAAACGTCGGGGTGGATAATGTTGATGCCGACGCTGTTAAACGTGATGGCATTAATGTCACTAACGTTCCAGCTTATTCACCAGCTGCTATTGCTGAATTAGCGGTTACAGAAATGATGCGGTTACTTCGTCATACTAAAAAGTTTGAAGATAAGGAACGCCATGGTAACATGACCTGGGCTCCAGATATTGCTGACGAAATGAACAAACAAACCGTTGGTGTCTATGCTACTGGAAGAATCGGACGCCAAGTTGTTAAAATCCTTCAAGGTTTTGGTGCCAAAGTGATTGCTTATGACCCTTATCCAAACCCTGAGCTCAAAAAAGAGGGAATTTACGTTGATACCCCTGAAGAATTGTATGCAAATTCTGATATTATAACGCTTCATGCCCCAGCATTAAAAGAAAATGATCATATGATTAATGATGATTCAATTGCGCAAATGAAAGATGGAATCAAAATTATCAATGCTGCCCGTGGAAGTTTGATTGATACTGATGCTTTGATTCGTGGCCTTGACAGTGGCAAGATCTCAGGAGCTGCTCTTGATGTGTACGAAAACGAAGTGGGTATTTTCAATGTTGATTTTGGAAGTTTTGATAAGATCCCAGATGACAGACTGAAGAACTTGATGAAACGGGATAATGTTTTAATCACTCCACACATTGCATTTTACACGAAGCCTGCGGTTAAGAACATGGTTCAAATTGCACTCGATTCAAACGTTCAATTGATTAAAAACGGTAAGTCCGATAACTCAGTTGAAGTTAAATAGGAAATCAAAATAAAAAGCGCACTTCATATGAAGTGCGCTTTTTATTTTGATAGAGCCTTTAAAAGTTCACAAAGTTCAGTTTGAGAAGTTACTGTTTGGTCAGGAACGAAGTTTGTTTCTGGAACAGACCTTTTGCGGTGATTGAACCAAAAGGCATGCCAACCAGCTCGCTTGGCTGAAATGATGTCACCAGTAAATGAATCGCCAATGTAAGCTACTTCGGATGGTCTTACATCTAATCTATGATTCATAACGGTAAAAATTTTAGGATCCGGTTTTAACATGCCAACTGACTCTGAAGCAATGATGTAATTAGGATCAATGTAATCATCTAATCCAAGGATCTTTAGTTCGTTATTTAAGAATTGACTGGATCCGTTAGCAATAATTCCAATTTTTAAATCATTTGACAACATTTGGATTGTCTTTAAAAGATCGTGATAAGATGAAATTTCTTTAATACAAGTTAGATAGTTTTTCTTAAAATGTTTAATTTCTTCTTTATCCGGATCAAGATCGTTAACACCATTTTTGATGTTTTGATAAACTAGTTCATTTTGCTTGTAAGTTCCAGACATTATATTGGAATAAACTAAGGGACTTTGAATTTGAAAATTTTTAAATGAAGTAGCTGAGTCAATAATTGGATGATTAGGGAACGTCTTAAAAAAGGCCTCTTCTGAAACCCGCTTTTGATCATACAATGTGTCGTCGACGTCAAATACGACAGCTTTTATCATTTAAACTCCTCCTCAGATACATAGAACCGTAACACATTTTTAATATTATACGCAAGATTTGATTAAATCTCAAAATATTATTGTTATTTACGTTGATATTTTGTATACTAATCCTTGGTGTTAATTACCAATACACACCTAGAAGGTTTTGTAAGGCGGTGCTCATTTGAGTTCCTTGCATAATTCTAGGGAGGAAAAAACTTTTATATGGAGGCTAATTATGGCTGTAGTTACAATGAAACAATTACTTGAGGCTGGTGTTCATTTCGGTCACCAAACTCGTCGTTGGAATCCTAAGATGAAGAAATACATTTTTACTGAACGTAATGGTATTTATATCATCGATTTACAAAAGACGGTTAAGTGCATTGACCGTGCTTACAACTTTATGAAGGATGAAGCAGCAAATGATGCTGTAATTCTTTTTGTTGGTACTAAGAAACAAGCTCAAGATTCAATTGAAGAAGAAGCAAAACGTGCTGGTGTTTACTACGTTAACCATCGTTGGTTAGGTGGTACTCTTACCAACTGGAACACGATTCAAAAACGAATTAAGTACTTGAAGAAACTTAAAAAGATGGCTCAAGATGGTACTTTTGAACGTTTACCAAAGAAGGAAGTTGCTTTGCTTAAGAAGCAAACCGACAAACTTGAAAGATTCTTAGGCGGTATCGAAGATATGCCTAAGATTCCGGATGTAATGTTCATCGTTGATCCACATAAGGAACAAATTGCTTTGCATGAAGCTCAAAAGCTTAATATTCCGGTTGTAGCAATGGTAGATACTAATACTGATCCTGATGGAATTGATTATGTTATTCCTTCTAATGATGATGCAATTCGTGCCATCAGATTGATTACTTCAACAATGGCTGATGCTATTATTGAGGGTAAACAGGGTGAAGATGAAGTTAGCGAAAAAGATTTTGATAAAAATGCTGACCAAAAAGATGAAAAATCCGAAGAAACTAAATAATTAAAGTGATAGGCTGACTTTTGTTTAGACCCTTTTGGCCTAATTTAAGTCAGTTTTTTATTAAAACAAAGGAGATCACAATTATGGCAAAAGTAACTGCTAAACAAGTTAAAGAGTTACGTGACAAGACTAGTGCTGGTATGATGGATGCTAAGAAGGCTTTAGTTGCCGCCGATGGTGATGAAAAGAAAGCCATTGATATTCTTAGAGAAAATGGGGTTGCAAAGGCTGAAAAGAAGAGTGGAAAGGTGGCTGCCAGTGGCCTCACTCGAGTTGCTGTTCATGATAACAAGGCTGCGATCGTTGAAATTAACTCGCAAACGGACTTTGTTGCCAGCAATGATGACTTTAAGGATTTGATTGATGCTGTTGCTGATGCAATTGCTTTAAATCAGCCTAAAGATTTAGATGCAGCAATGAAACTTGAATTAAACGATGGAACCGTCGAAGATGCCATCATTAATACTACCCAAGTTACTGGTGAAAAAATCAAATTGCGTCGTTTCAAGACCTTTAATAAAAATGATGATGATAGTTTTGGCTTTTATCTTCATAATGGTGGAGAAATTGGTGCTTTGGTTGAACTTCAAGGTGGAGATGACAATACTGCTAAGGATGTTGCCATGCATGTTGCTGCTGAAAACCCAGAATTCTTAACTCAAGATGAAATTCCTTCAGATCGGTTGCAGCATGAACGTGAAGTTCTTAAAAAGGAAGCTCTAAGTGAGGGTAAACCTGAAAAGATCGTTGAAAAGATGGTTGATGGGCGTTTAAAGAAATTCTTAGCTCAAATTAGTTTAGCTGATCAACCTTTTGTTAAGGATCCTGATATGTCTGTTCAACAATATGTTGAATCAAATAATGGTAAACTAAAAGGCTTTGTTCGATATGAAGTTGGTGAAGGTATTGAACAAGATACTCAAAGTTTTGCTGATGAAGTTAAACAACAAATGAATCAATAATATTTCAGCAAAAAGTCAGTGTTAAATGCACTGGCTTTTTTGTTATACCTAACTTCAGGGCACTGTTGTTATACGTTAATATATGCTAAAATTATCGTAGTTAATTTATATTGTTGGAGGAAATCTGATGGCAGATTTAAAGTACAAACGGATCGTTTTAAAGTTAAGCGGTGAAGCTCTTGCTGGTGATAAAGGATTTGGAATTAATCCCCCCGTTATCAAGACGATTGCTGAAGAAATTAGAGATGTTTATAACTTAGGGATTCAAATTGCCATCGTTGTCGGTGGTGGAAACATGTGGCGTGGTGAAGCTGGTGAAGAAATGGGAATGGAAAGATCCCAAGCCGATTATATTGGGATGCTTTCGACCATTATGAACGGTTTAGCCTTACAGGATAACCTTGAATCAGTGGATGTTCCGACTAGGCTTCAAACATCGATTGAAATGAAGCAAATTGCAGAACCCTACATTCGGCGTAAAGCAGTTCGCCACTTAGAGAAGGGACGAATTGTGATTTTTTCTGGAGGTACTGGTAATCCGTACTTTTCAACTGATACTACGGCAGTCCTCCGTGCTGCTGAAATTGACGCTGATGCCATTTTAATGGCAAAAAACGGAGTTGACGGAATTTACTCAGCTGATCCTAAAACCGATCCCAATGCTAAAAAGTATGAGAAATTAACGCAAATGGATATCATTAACAAAGGCTTACATGTTATGGATACTACTGCAAGTTCACTTTCGATGGATAATAATATTCCGTTAGTGGTATTCAATTTAAATAAGCCTGGCAATATCAAGAAGGTTGTTCAAGGTGACAAAATTGGAACAATCGTGGAAGGAAAATAATATGCCTAGTTCAAATGAAATTATTGACACAACTAAGTCAAAAATGAAGAAAGCAGAGGAAGCCTTACAGCGGGAACTTGGAAACATCAGAGCTGGTAGTGCTAATGCTAGTTTATTAAGTCCGGTTAGAGTTAACTACTATGGGGCATCAACGCCATTAAATCAGGTAGCTTCAATCTCAATTCCAGAACCGCGTGTAATTTTAATTACACCTTATGATAAGAGTTCGTTAAAGGACATTGAGCATGGTATTTTAGAGGCTGACCTTGGAATTAATCCGATGAATGATGGTGACAATATTCGAATTGTGATCCCACAGTTGACAGAAGATCGTCGAAAAGAAATTGCGAAAAAAGTTAAAGCAACTGGTGAAGAAAGTAAAGTAGCAGTTAGAAATGTTCGTCGTGACGGCATGGACGCTGCCAAACGTGGTAACAAAGATGGTGATTTTACGGATGACGAGTCTCATAATTTGGAGGACAAAATTCAAAAAATCACTGATAAGTCAATTTCTGAAGTGGAAGACATTATCTCGAAAAAGGAAGACGAGATTCTTAATGGTTAATAAAATAGGGAGTTTTTCTAATGGCTGATGATAATGATAACGAAAAAGAAGTAACACCGGGCACACCTGAGTTTGATCACATGGCATTTCGTTTGAAACAGCCAGTTAACGAAGGAAACCTGCGTGCACTGGACTATGATGGTAATCAATTACAGAAAATTCAAGATAATGTGTACGTGATGCCCGCTTATATTAATGATGACTTTAACTTATTTTTTGTAGTTTCTCCCTTGATCGAAAATGACTGGATTATTGCTTTCTCAAAAGCGACGATTGAGAATGGAAACGAGATTACAGATCTGTCAGAGCCAATCCCAACCGGTGAGGGATTGAATCAACTCGGGGAACAGAGCCCAGAAGACGCTAATAAGATTTTAAAGTATTTTAATACTTTGGTTGACGCAGGTCGTGGAGAATGGAAATTAGTAAAGTAAAAGGATGAGGATTCTCTCATCCTTTATTTATGTAAAAGTATTGAGGTACTCAAATGACTAACGAACTGGATATAAAAAACATTCCTAATCATATTGCAATAATTATGGATGGAAACGGGCGCTGGGCAAAAAAAAGACACTTACCTAGAATTGCTGGCCATAAACGCGGAATGGAAGTAGTAAAAGATATTACTACCAAAGCAAGTAATCTTGGGGTTAAAGTATTAACGTTATACGCATTCTCTACTGAAAACTGGAAGCGACCCGCAAAGGAAGTTGGCTACTTGATGAGTTTGCCAGCTAAATTTTTTGATGATTTTGTTCCGAGCCTCATTAAACACAATGTTAAGGTTACGACAATTGGTGACATTTCTGGATTACCTAAAAGAACCCAAAAGGCAGTTTATGACGCAATTGATGATACTAAGGATTGTACCGGGATGGTTTTGAATTTTGCTTTAAATTACGGTAGTCGTGACGAGATTGTGCGTAGCGTTAAGGAAATTGCGCAAAATGTAAAAAGGGGTAATATAAATGTTGATGAAATTTCTGATCAGACAATTTCAGATCATTTGATGACCGCTTTTTTGGGTGAATATTCTGATCCTGATTTATTGATTCGAACTAGTGGTGAAGAACGGATTTCTAATTTTTTGTTATGGCAAATTGCGTACAGTGAATTAGAGTTTGTTGATCAGTACTGGCCTGATTTCACACCTGCCGATCTAGAAAAAACAATTATACAATTTCAACAGCGTCACCGTCGATTTGGTGGTTTGGACGCAAAATAGGAGATTTATTATGAAGCAGAGAATTATCACAGCGGTTATTGCTTTGATTATTTTTATACCAATTATCATTGCTGGTGGAATATGGATTGATTTAGCCGCTATCGTGTTAGGTTTGATTGCTCTAGCAGAAATTTTTATTATGAAAAAACGACTTTTAGTGTCTCCAGAGACACTAATTGCGTTTGTTGCGACAATTGCTATGATTATCCCGACAAACTGGTTATCATTTTTACCATTGTGGATTAAGCCTCCATTTGCAATTTACATTTTAATAATGTTATTGATGTTATTTACCGTATTTTCTAAAAATAAGTTCAATTTTGATGACGCTGGGGTCTTTACCTTGGCAATTTTGTACATTGGGTTTGGATTTCATTACTTTATTGAAGCCCGGACTGATGGATTAACAACCCTGTTGTACGCTTTGTTTATTGTGTGGTTAACTGATTCTGGTGCCTACTTTTTTGGAAGGGCATTTGGAAAGCACAAATTGGCACCTCATATTTCTCCTAATAAGACTTGGGAGGGATCGATTGGCGGTACAGCACTAGCAGCCATTTTGTGTACAATCTTTGTCTGCTTTTTCCCAATTGATGGGATTGGTACTGTAAGTATGTTCTTTATTACGATTGTTCTTTCCATTTTTGGTCAATTTGGTGATTTAGTTGAGTCAGCTTTAAAGCGTTATTATGGAGTTAAGGATTCCGGCAAGATTTTGCCAGGCCACGGTGGAATATTAGATCGATTCGATAGTTTATTATTTGTTCTACCACTACTACATTTATTTGGAATTGTGTAATATCTGGAAGGGACTGGGTCTTTATTGTTAATTACAATCATTAGTTTCATAATCATTTTTGGAATATTAGTTTTTGTTCATGAATTTGGTCATTTTATCGTGGCTAAAATGTCAGGAATCATGGTCCGTGAATTTTCGATTGGAATGGGTCCCAAGTTGTTTTACTATCGACATAATCACACGACTTATACACTACGATTACTGCCTATTGGTGGATATGTTCGAATGGCTGGAAGTAGTGATGATGAGGATGAAGAAATTCAGCCAGGGACTCCAGTTCGGCTTCAAACTAATAGCAAAGGTGTTGTTACTAGAATTGATTTGAGTAATAAAAGCCAACTGTTTCAAGGAATACCACTAGATGTGTCGGGATCCGATCTAGAAAGGGGTCTCTGGATTGAAGGATACGAAAATGGTGATGATTCTGAGAAAAAAAAGTTTTCTGTTGATCACGATGCTACTATTATTGAAAAAGATGGGATCGAGGTTCAAATCGCGCCGGTTGACGTTCAATTTCAGTCAGCACCTTTGTATAAACGACTTTTGGTAAATTGCGCGGGAATTTTTAACAACGTTGTCTTGGCAATTTTGGCATTTATGCTTTTGTCCTTCATGCAAGGTGGAGTTCCTAATAACTCAAACAAGGTTAACCTGTCGCCACAAGTTTCAATTGCGAAAAAAGCTGGTCTGCAAAATAATAGTAATATTTTGGCTGTTGATGGTCACAAAACCAACACGTGGAATGATATCGGCACGTTGATTCAGAAGCGCCCAGATAAAAAAGTAACTTTAACGGTTAAGCATGATGGAAAAGTTAAAAATATTTCAATGACGACTGAAGCCAAAACCATTCAGAAGCAAAAAGTTGGTATGATTGGAGTTCAGCAGGCGATGGACACTAGTTTTTCAGCTAAGTTGTTTTCTGGATTTACTCGAACCTGGGATATGACAACTGAATTGTTTGGTGTGTTGGGTTCAATGTTTACCCATTTTTCTTTAAATGACTTAGGTGGTCCAGTTGCCATTTTTGCGGAGACGTCTAACGCATCCAAGGGCGGTTTTTTAGGACTGTTGAGCTTTTTAGCATTTTTATCCATTAATTTAGCCATTGTAAATGTGTTACCAATTCCAGCCTTGGATGGTGGTAAAATATTATTAAATATTGTGGAAGCAATTAGAAGAAAACCAGTTTCGGAAAAAACGGAAACGATCATTACGCTCATTGGTTTTGCCATTCTGATAGTATTGATGGTACTGGTAACTTGGAATGATATTGAGCGATACTTTATTCGATAAAACTTTAGGGGTTATAAAATGAAACAGTCAAAATTATTGATACCAACTTTAAAACAAGATCCAGCGGGAGCTGAAGCTCTTAGTCATAAAATGCTAGTTCGATCTGGATTCGTTAGGCAGGTTTCGGCAGGTATGTATGCATATTTACCACTGGCATATCGCGTGCTTGAAAACATCAAAAAAATTGTTCGTGAAGAATTAGATAAAACCGATGCAGCAGAAATGTTGATGCCCACAGTTATTCCAGCTAAATTATGGAAAGATTCGGGTAGATATGACACTTATGGTCCCGAACTATTTAAATTTAAAAATCGACATGATACGGATTTTATTTTGGGTCCTACACATGAAGAAACTTTTACAGATCTAATTAAAAATAATATCAAATCATATAAAAAGCTTCCTTTAATTTTATATCAAATTCAACCTAAGTATCGTGATGAAGATCGGCCACGTTATGGATTGTTGCGTAGTCGAGAGTTTATTATGCTCGATGTCTATTCCTTTTCTGAAGATGATGATGATTTGGATAAGATTTATAAACAAATGGAAGCAGCGTTTCAGAGAATTTTTGACCGGATTGGGTTAAATTATCGGACCATCATTGGTGATTCTGGGTCAATGGGTGGCTCCGATTCAAAAGAATTTTCTGCTCCTGCTGCGGTTGGTGAAGATACGATTGTCTATTCGGATGATAGTGATTATGCTGCTAATCTGGAGATGGCGACGAATATGTTTGTTGATCAAAAGGGACATCAAGAATTAAATGATTTGGAATTAGTTGACACTCCAGATGTTAATAACATTAATCAAGTTAGTAAGTTCTTTGATGTTGAAAAAGATCAGATTATTAAAAGTTTACTTTATATCGTTGATGGTAAGCCAGTAATGATTTTGATTCGGGGAGACCAAAAAATTAATCCAACAAAGGTTAAGAATTATTTTGATGCTGATTCGGCAGAACTTGCTATCCCAACTGAGGTTTCTAAATACTTAGACGTTAAACCTGGATCGGTTGGACCAATTAATGTTCCAGATGACGTTTCTGTTTATGCTGATCAGTATGTTAAAGGTATTAGTAATGGTGTTACCGGGGCTAACAAAAACGGGAAGCATTATAAAAACGTTAATTACGACCGTGATTACCAAGTAAAAGACTTTGGGGATTTTCATTTAGTTAAAGAAGGAGACATTTCTCCTGATGGTAGCGGAGTATTGAAGTTTACCAAGGGAATTGAAATTGGTCATATTTTCAAATTGGGGACACGATATTCCAAAACATTGGGTGCTGATATTCTCGATCAGAATGGTCGTAATATCCCGGTTGTCATGGGCTCATATGGAATTGGTGTCAGTCGTTTGTTGTCGGCAGTTTCAGAGCAGCAAGCTGATCAAAATGGATTAGTTTGGCCAAAAGAAATTGCTCCATATGATGTTCATGTTATCCCAACGAATGTTAAAAATGATGAGCAATTAGAGATGACATCTTCAATTGAAAAAGAATTGGAATCAAAAGGACTATCTGTTTTGGTTGATGATCGTAAGGAACGTGCCGGGGTTAAGTTTGCTGATTCTGATCTTATTGGGATCCCAATTCGGGTTACAATCGGCAAAAAGGCGGATGAAGGAATTGTAGAAGTTAAAATTCGTAAAACTGGCGAAACGATTGAAACTAAACAAGATGATTTAAGTAATACAATTGATATTTTGTCTAAAGAGATTTAAATTAAAGACCAGGTTTTGACTGGTCTTTTTTAAACTAATGAAAGAGAGGATCAAAGTGGGTTTAAATAAAAAAGAATTATTTAGTAAATTACTTCAGCAAATTAAATTAGAAGATTCAGCTGATCAATCTTACTTTCAAAATGCTGAAATTGACAAAATTGATGTGCATCAAAAATCAAATCGATGGCATTTTCATTTCGTTTTGCCAGAAATTATGCCCTACGAAAAGTTTATAGAATTTGTTCATCATTTGGATATGGCCTTCGACGGGATTGCTAAGGTAGATTTCGAGATTAAAACTAAGAATAGTGGTTTTGATAATCGTAAGCTTGGTGACTATTGGCAATGGGTTGTAAATCACGCTGGAATTACTTCAAATTTAACGCATGAATTATATAATAATAACTTACCAAAACTGATTGATGACCGAGTTACCTTTCTTGCTGAAAATGAAATCGTCAAAGATTTTCTAAATGGTAATGCTTTGGGACCAATTGAATCAACTTATCAAAGAGTTGGATTTCCTAAATTTTCCATTCATACCATGATTGATACTACCGCGTCTCAAGAAAAAATAGATGATTTAAAGAAAAAGAAACAACAACGTGACGTTGAGTTGGCTCAAAAGGCGATGCAGGCTCTAAAGAATTCATCAGGCAAATCACATCCAAGTAAGCATTCTAAAATGATTGGAAAGAAAATCAAAGATGATGTTGATATTACTAAGATGGTGGACATAACCGAAGAGGAACGTTCCGCCGTAGTTAGTGGATATGTTTTTGATAAAGAAATTCGATCATTACGATCTGGCCGCCAATTGATGATTTTAAAGGTTACTGATTATTCTTCGTCAATTGTTGTTAAAAAATTCTCCAAAAATGATGACGAAGAACAAGAATTTGCATCATTAAATGTAGGAGATTGGGTTAAAGTTCGTGGAAGCATTCAAGAAGATAACTACTCTCATGAATTGACACTTAATGCTTATGATATTAATCCAATTAAACACGAAGAAAGAAAAGATACTGCCCCTGAAAATAAAAAAAGGGTTGAGCTGCACTTACACTCTAACATGAGCCAGATGGACGCTACTAATTCGATTAGTGATTATGTTAGTCGCGCCAAAAAATGGGGTCATCCCGCAATTGCCATTACTGATCACGACGACGTGCAATCCTTTCCGGATGCCTATCATGCTGCAGTTGATAACGATATTAAAATGATTTATGGAATGGAAGCAAATGTCGTTGATGATGGTGAACCAATTGCTTATAACGATAAACATGTTGCTTTAAAGGATGCTACATACGTTGTCTTTGACGTTGAAACCACTGGTTTATCAGCAATTTACGATAAGATTATCGAACTTTCGGCTGTAAAGATGCAAAATAACAATGTGATTGAACAGTTTGAGGAGTTCATTGATCCTGGTTTCCCATTGTCTGAACAAACTACCAATTTAACTTCAATTACCAATGATATGGTGGCTGGTTCTAAGTCTGAAGAAGAAGTCTTTAAGTTGTTCCGTGAGTTTTGTGGTGATGCAATCATTGTAGGACATAACGTTACTTTTGATATTGGGTTCATGAATACTGGTTACGAACGCCATGACATGAGTAGGATTAGTAATCCAATTATTGATACTTTGACGTTGGCACGTTTTCTGTATCCTAATTTTAAGAGTTATCGATTAAACACGTTAGCTAAAAAGTTTGACGTTTCATTAGAGCACCATCACCGTGCGATTTATGATGCAGAATCAACTGGTCATTTAAATTATCTTTTTTTAAAAGAGGCTGAAGATAAATATAACATTCAGTACCACGATCAACTTAATGATCATATGGAGGAGCATGATGCTTATAAGCATGCTCGTCCATTCCATGCTATTATTTTGGCGAAAACTCAAGCCGGTTTAAAGAATCTGTTTAAGCTGGTATCACTTGCTCATGTTGATTATTATTATCGGGTTCCTCGAATTCCTAGGAGTCAGCTTAAGAAGTTTCGGGATGGTCTATTGATTGGATCGGCTTGTTCGAGTGGCGAAGTGTTCACAGCGATGATGCAAAAGGGTAAAAAAGAGGCACTTGATAAGGCTAAGTTTTACGATTATCTTGAAGTTCAGCCTCAAGCAGCGTATCAGCCACTAATCGATCAAGGATTAATTAGTGATCGGGGTAAGTTACAAGAAATTATTAGTAATATGTATGAAATTGCCCATGAGCTAGACATTCCGTTAGTAGCAACTGGTGACGCTCACTATCTTGATCCTCATGATTATATTTATCGTAAGATCTTGATTAATTCTCAAGGCGGAGCTAACCCACTGAATCGCCAAGAATTACCCGATCTCCATTTTCGAACCACTGATGAAATGTTGAAAGATTTTAATTTTCTGGGTGAAGATAAAGCTGAAGAAATTGTAGTTGATAATACTAATAAGATTGCTTCCGAAATTAATGACGTAAAACCCTTAAAAGACAAGTTGTATACACCAAAAATGGAGGGTGCTAAGGACGAAATTAGAGATCGAACGATGAATACAGCGCATCGTTTGTATGGCAATCCGCTTCCTGAAATTGTCCAGAAGCGTCTTGATAAAGAACTAAAAAGTATCATTGGAAACGGCTTCTCTGTTATTTATTTAATTGCTCAAAGGTTAGTTTCTAAAAGTAACAAGGATGGATATTTAGTAGGTTCTAGGGGCTCAGTTGGATCGAGTTTAGTTGCCACTATGTCTGGAATTACTGAAGTTAATCCACTTCCTCCCCATTATCGTTGTCCTAAATGTCAGTACTCGCAATTTTTCACTAAAGGTGAATATAGTTCTGGATTTGATTTACCACATAAAAAGTGTCCGAAGTGTGGAACAGTTATGGTTGGTGATGGGCACAACATCCCCTTTGAAACTTTCTTAGGATTTAAGGGAAATAAGGTCCCTGATATTGATTTAAATTTTTCTGGAGACTACCAACCAATTGCGCATAATTATACCAAGGTTCTGTTCGGTGAAAAGAATGTATATCGGGCCGGAACAATTGGAACCGTTGCTGATAAAACAGCTTACGGATACGTAAAGGCTTATGAACGGGACACCGGCAAACGTTTTCGAAATGCTGAAATTGATCGACTTTCTAAGGGTGCAACTGGTGTTAAAAGAACTACTGGACAGCATCCGGCAGGAATCATTGTTGTTCCAGATTACATGGATATTTATGATTTCACTCCAATACAATATCCGGCCGAAGATCAAAATGCGGCATGGAAAACGACTCATTTTGACTTTCATTCCATCCATGATAATATTTTAAAAATTGATATTTTGGGACATGATGATCCAACGATGATCAGAATGCTTCAAGATTTATCAGGAGTTGATCCGACAACGATTCCAATGGATGATCCGGGTGTGATGTCATTGTTTGCTAGTCCTAAGATTCTTGGTGTGAGTCCTGAACAAATTTTTTCAAAGACAGGGACACTTGGAATTCCTGAATTTGGGACGCGTTTTGTGCGGGGAATGCTTGAAGAAACTAAACCAAGTAATTTTTCTGAATTATTGCAAATCTCTGGGTTGTCACACGGGACCGATGTTTGGTTAGGAAATGCTGAAGAACTGATTAAGGATGGGACGGCTACCATTGCGAATGTGATTGGATGTCGTGATAATATCATGACCGACTTGATTAACTGGGGGTTAGATTCAGAAACCTCATTCCAGGTCATGGAACAAGTTAGACATGGTCGCGGAATTAAGGATGAGTGGCAGGATAAGATGACAGACGTTGGTGTTCCGCAGTGGTACATTGATTCTTGTTTAAAGATTAAGTATATGTTTCCGCGAGCTCATGCGGCTGCTTATGTGTTAATGGCACTAAGAGTGGCTTACTTTAAAGTCTATTTTCCACTAGTTTACTATGCCGCTTACTTTTCTGTTCGGGCTGATGATTTTGACATTGTGGCTATGAGTCATGGAAAAGAAGCAGTTAAATCAAGCATTAAGGCAATCAACGATAAAGGGACCGAAGCATCCACTAAAGAGAAAAATCTTTTGACTGTTTTGGAAATTGCCAATGAAATGTTGGAGCGGGGCTATGAATTTGAGATGGTCGATATTAATCGCTCGGACGCTTCTGAGTGGTTAATTGATGGTAAAAAATTAATCGCACCATTTCGAGCAATTCCTGGACTAGGTTTAAACGTTGCTAAACAAATCGTGGCGGCTCGAGAAGATAAGCCATTTATTTCAAAGGAAGATCTTGCTAAACGTGGTAAAGTTTCTAAAACCATTATTGAATTTATGACCCAAAATGGAGTCTTAAGTGAATTACCCGATGAAAATCAGTTAAGTCTGTTTGATATCTAGGGCTTTTTGATATTATTTGGGTTATATGGTATAGTTATATCAGTAATAATAAACTCTTCTGATGAGTGAGCAGGGATGCTCGCTCTTTTTATTGGTATTTTTTAGGAGGTAAAGTATTTGAGCGAAGTTATTGATAGAGTTACTAAAACCGTTCAACCGATTTTAGATGATAACAATTTTTACCTTTATGACATTGAGTATGTTCAAGAGGGTGGAAGCTGGTATTTGCGAGTTTATATTGATAAAGACCAAGGAATTAGTTTGGATGACTGTGTTTTGGTTAGTGATCAGTTAAGTGAAAAACTTGATGAATTGGATCCAGATCCATTTGACGAACCATACTTCTTAGAGGTGTCTTCGCCAGGTGCCGAACGGCCATTAAAACGGGAGTCTGATTATCAAAATGCAATTGGTGATTATATCCACGTTTCTTTATATCAAAAACTCAATGGGAAAAAGTCTTTTGAGGGAACCCTCAAAAGTGTTGATGATGATAAATTAACGTTAGCAATTAAAGATAAAACGCGAATTAGTGAACTTGAAATTCCGCGAAAATTAATTTCAAAAGCTAGATTAGCAATTGAATTTTAGTTAGGAGATTAAAATGAGTAAAGAATTAGTAAGTGCGCTTGATCAACTTGAAAAAGAAAAGGGCGTAAAAAAAGAGGTTGTGATCGATGCCTTAGAAGCAGCATTGTCTTCGGCTTACAAACGTAACTTTGATCAGGCTCAGAACGTCGAAGTTAACTTCGACGAAAAAACTGGAAGTATTCATGTTTACGCTGTTAAAAAAGTAGTTGATAAGGTTGAGGATCAACGGTTAGAAGTTAGCTTGGATGAAGCTTTAAAGATTAATAAAGGGTACGAGCTTGGTGACGAAATTAAGTTTGAAGTTACACCAAAGAATTTCGGAAGAATTGCTGCCCAAACCGCTAAACAAGTTATTACTCAAAGGGTTCGTGAAGCTGAACGTGAGACCGTTTATGACAAGTACAGTAAGTATCAAGATGAACTTGTAACTGCTGAAGTAGAACGTCAAGATAGTCGTTTTGTGTATATGAACCTTGGTCAAGTTGAGGCCGTGATGGCTAAAAATGATCAGATGCCAAATGAAACTTATCGTCCACAGGACAAGTTAAAAGTGTATGTTACAAACGTTGAAAATTCCTCAAAGGGACCACAAATTTTTGTAAGTCGAACTGCACCTGGAATGCTAAAACGACTCTTTGAACAAGAAGTTCCCGAAATTTATGATGGAACAGTTGAAATTGTCTCGATTGCAAGGGAGGCCGGCGACCGTGCTAAGGTGGCTGTTCGTTCTAATAGTTCTGATATTGATCCAGTGGGAACTAGTGTTGGACCTAGAGGAACCAGAGTGCAAACAATTGTAAATGAACTTGGTGGAGAAAATATGGACATTGTCCAATGGGATGAGAATCCAGCTGAGTACATTGCCAATGCATTGAAACCCGCTGACGTTATTGACGTTATTTTTAAAGATGGAGACGATCGTTCTTGCACCGTTGTTGTTCCAGACGACCAGTTGTCGTTAGCAATTGGGAAACGTGGTCAGAACGCACGGTTAGCCGCTAGACTGACTGGATACAAGATTGACATTAAATCCGAATCAGAAATGGATGGCACTGACGAAAGTGACAGTGAAGATAATCATTCTACTGATGATGTTTCATCAAATGAAGACGAAAACGAGGAATAATTTTTGAGGAGGTACTGTTATGAGAAAAAGAAAAGTGCCAATGCGAAAAGATGTGGTGTCGGGTGAAATGGCACCTAAACGACAATTAGTAAGAATTGTTCGTGATAAAGAGGGTAATGTGTCAGTCGATCCAACTGGGAAAAAATCTGGTCGAGGAGCTTACGTAAAAATTGACGTAACAATTGCCAAAAAAGCCAAGCGGGATAAAATCCTTGATCAAGTTTTTGATGTAACTTTAACAAATGATTTTTATGATGAACTTATTAGTTACGTCGACCATAAGCAGGCTCGACAGGAATTGATTGATAATGACAAATTATAATAAAGTCTTAAACTTATTGGGAATTGCAAGACGAGCTGGTAAAATAATCTCAGGTGAGGGGATTGTCTTGAATGCAATTAAAAAGGGACAGATTAATTACCTGTTTATTGCATCAGACTGTGGTGCAAGTACCAAAAAGAAGTTTCTCGATAAAAGTAAATTCTATGAAGTTCCAGTTAATACTGGTATGCTTAAAGATGATCTTAGCGACGCGATTGGGATGAAACGATCAATCGTAGCGATTAAGGATAAAGGATTTTCGAAAAAATTTAAAGAATTAAAATAATACAAGTAAAGGAGTGTGATTATATGGCCAAAAAAAGAATTTATGAATTAGCCAAAGAGCTTAATATACCTAGTAAACGTGTGATTGACACTGCTAAGTCAAATGGTTTTACGGTTAAAAACCATATGTCATCGCTTGATTCAAATCAGGAGAAGACCGTCCGAGGCGCGCTTAAGAATAGTCAGAAAGCGACCAGTGGAAGTGAACAACGGCATGCTCCAGCAAAAAAGACTGCTGACTCCCATAACGGAAGTAATGGTCACAATACTGCAAAACATGAAAATGGTCAGAATAACAATCATTTTGGTAGAAGCAATCATTCTAACAATCAGCATCGACCAAGTAATTCTGAACATAAACAAGTAAATAAACATCAAAATAATGTGCAAACAAGTAATCAGCGTCCAGAAAATGCTCATAGCAATGGTATTCATACTAGTGGTCAGCACCGGAATCAGAATTCAAGTAATCATTTTAATCACAACAATCATCAAAATAGTCAACATTCGCACACGAATAATAGTCAAAGTGCGACCCATGCGAATAGTAATCGTCCCGCAACTGCAAATAGTGCAAGCAAGAAGCCGGTTAATAATACTTCTAAGCCACATAATAACGGAAGTGGAAAATTTGGTGGTAGTTTGAACCGCAACAAAAATAAAAAGGGCAAGAAGCGTAATAAGCGTCGCGATAATCGTTATAATATGTATTCTAAGAATCAACGAATTCGTCAGAATCACAAAAAGAATGCGGCGCCAACCCGTAAGAGTCGTCCATTACCTAAAGTTTTAATCTATCAGGATGGTATGAATGCGCAGGATCTTGGTAAGTTACTGCATCGGGAACCAGCAGAGATTGTTAAAAAATTATTTATGCTGGGAATGATGGTTAATCAGAATCAATCCTTGGATAAGGATGCCATTGAACTTCTTGCCACCGATTATGGGATCGAAGCTAAAGAAAAAGAAAATGTTAATGTATCAGATATTGACAAGTTCTTTAATGAAGAAGAGCATAACACCGATTACCAAGAAAGCCGTCCACCCGTTGTTACCATCATGGGACACGTTGATCATGGTAAAACCACGTTACTAGATTATCTTCGTCATTCACACATTACAGCAGGTGAAGCCGGTGGAATTACTCAAGCTATCGGTGCTTATCAGTTAAAACATGGAGATAAGACCATTACCTTCCTTGATACTCCAGGACATGCTGCTTTTACTGCCATGAGAGCTCGTGGGGCTGACATTACCGATGTGACTGTTTTGGTAGTGGCAGCTGATGATGGTGTTATGCCACAGACTGTTGAAGCAATTGATCATGCTAAAGCAGCGGGAACTCCAATTATTGTGGCAGTTAATAAAATTGATAAACCGAATGCCAATCCACAACATGTTAAAGAGCAATTGATGAACTATGGATTGGTTCCTGAAGATTTTGGTGGAGATACGATTTTTGTTGATATTTCTGCTAAAAATGGAACTAATGTTGATGAATTGTTAAATATGATCTTACTTCAGTCCGATGTGCTTGAACTTAAGGCTAATCCAAAACAAAATGGAGCTGGCTCAGTCGTTGAAGCAAGATTGGATAAGGGTAAGGGCCCTGTTGCTACCCTTTTGGTTCAACAAGGAACTTTGCACGTTGGGGATCCAATCGTTGTTGGTGACACTTTTGGTCGAGTTCGAACCATGACTAATGAGAACGGGAAAGAAATCAAGAATGCTAAACCATCAACTCCAGTTGAAATTACGGGGTTAAATGATGTTCCTGAAGCTGGTGATCGTTTTGTTGTCTTTAATGACGAAAAGACTGCTCGTGCTGCTGGAGAAGAACGAGCTAAAGAAGCTCAAATCGAAGAACGGAAGCAAAATAACCGTGTTACTCTTGATAACTTGTTTGATTCAATGAAACAAGAAGATATGAAACAGGTTAACGTAATTATTAAAGCTGATGTACAAGGATCAGTGGAAGCTTTAGCTGGAAGCCTCAAAAAAATCGATGTTGAGGGAGTTAAGGTTAACGTTATTCATGCCTCTGTTGGTGCGGTGAACGAAAGTGATGTTGCACTTGCTGAAGCAAGTAATGCCATCATCATTGGTTTTAATGTCCGTCCTACTCCGCAAGCTAAGGCTCAATCTGAAACTGATAAGGTTGATATTCGCCTTTATCAAGTTATCTATAACGCCATTGATGACGTGGAAGCTGCAATGAAAGGCATGCTTGATCCAACTTATGAAGAAGAAGTTACTGGTAATGTTGAAGTAAGACAAATTTATAAAGCTTCTAAAGTTGGAACGATTGCTGGTGGAATGGTTCTTGATGGGTACGTAAAAAGTGATAGCAAAGTTCGTCTGATTAGAGATAATGTTGTGATTTATGATGGAGAGCTTGGTAGTCTAAAGCGTTTTAAAGATGATGTTAAAGAGGTTAAACAAGGCTTTGAGTGTGGTTTAACGATTGAAAACTATAATGACATTAAAGTTGGAGATAAAGTCGAAGCATACCACATGAAAGAAGTCCAACCTAAGTAGATACCGTAAGGAGTGATTGTCATGGCACAATATCGTGTTGGAAGACTACAGCAGGAAATTCAAAAAGAAGTCGACGATATTTTACTTAAGCGTGTTCGTGACCCACGAGTTCAAGGAGTAACTATTACTGGTGTTGAAGTTACTGGTGATTTGCAACAAGCTACGATTTATTACAGTAGTTTATCTGACAAGAAGTCTGAACAAGAAAAGGTTCAAAAGGGCTTGGATAAAGCAACTGGTTTAATTCGAGGCGAGTTAGGTCATCGGTTAAGTATCTACGTTACTCCAGAGATTCATTTTGAACGGGATGGATCCATTCAATACGGAAGTAAGATTGATCGTTTGATTGATAATTTAAATAAAAAAAATAAGTAAAAAATTGACTGGAAATATTTATTTCCGGTCTTTTTTGCGTATATGGTACAGGAGTGAGTGAATTGGTCACTGGAATTATCCCTTTGTATAAGCCTAGGGGAATGACGAGCTTTGATTGTGTGAGTAAGATTCGACACATTATTGGACAAAAAAGAGTGGGCCATAGTGGCACACTTGATCCTAATGTAGATGGAGTTTTACCGATTTGTTTGGGCCATGCCACTAAAGTAGTTGATTATTTAATGCAATCAGGGAAGGTTTATAGTGGGTCAATTACGTTAGGTTTTTCCACTACTACCGAGGATTTAGATGGTGAAATTATTGATACTAATTTTGATTTTCAGCCAATCACAGATCAAGAAATTGACGAAGTCTTGAAATCATTTTTGGGGATTTCGACCCAGATTCCTCCCATGTTTTCCGCTGTTAAAGTGAATGGAAGAAGGTTATATGAGTACGCACGTGCTGGTATGAAAGTTGATCGGCCTAAAAGACAAATTAACGTTAGTCAATTTGTTCGTATCAATGCGAGTTCCTACAATCGTGATACTCACACCCAAACCTTTAATTTTGAGGTGAAGTGTGGAAAGGGAACTTATATCAGAACTTTGGCAACTGATTTTGGAAAAAAAGTTGGAATTCCAGCTGTGATGTCAAGTTTAACTCGGACTAAAAGTGGTGGATTTAATCTTTGCGATACAGTAACTTTTAAAGATATTAAAGAAGCCATGAATTCTAATCAAATCAATAAAGTTGTTTTTCCAATTTCACATGCTCTTAAAGATTTTAAGACTATTGTGATTAATAAAGAGCAGTGGAATCGTGTTCAAAATGGCGGTTTTTTAAGTATTGATGAGATCGCTTGTCAAGATGAAGTGATAGTTTTAAAGTATAATAATATTGATCGAGCTTTGTATTATAGAAATGAACAGGAAAATAATTATAAGCCCAAAAAAATGTTTGAGTTAGATTAGAGGAAATTATGGAAGTCAATTATTTATCATACCCACTTGATAAGAACGAAAAAAATCTTCCCCAAGTCATTGCCATGGGGTTTTTTGATGGAGTTCACCTGGGACATCAAAAAGTGATTAATCAAGCTAAACAAATTGCTAAACAAAAAAAACTTCCTTTGGCAATTTTAACTTATGATCATCACCCGTCGTTAGTGTACAAGAAGTTGGATGGAAATGAAAAACGTTATTTAACCCCGCTTAATCGTAAATTACATTTATTTGAGCAACTGGGGGTTGATGTGGTCTATGTCATCAATTACAACTTTGCTTTTCAAAATCAAAATCCCCAAGAATTCGTTGATAATTATTTGATTGGATTGAATGCTGATACGGTTATAGCAGGATTTGATCATACTTATGGAGAACAAAATGCGGGCATGAAAGAACTCCCTCAATATGCCAGGGAGCGATTTGATGTAGTCAGTGTGGCCGCTGATGAAATGGACGACAAGAAGGTTAGTTCTACTAGGATTCGTCGAAATCTTGAACAGGGACACATCCGGACGGTTAACGATCTTTTGGGATATGAATTCGAAAATGACGGAGTGGTTGTTCATGGATTTGCTCGTGGTCGTGAATTAGGTTTTCCCACTGCTAACGTTGAGTATTCGGCAAAACAGCAGTTGCCCAAACTTGGGGTGTATGTGGTCCAGCTTGAAGTTAATGGTACGTGGTACAAAGCGATGGCATCAATTGGCAAAAATGAGACGTTTGGAAATGATAATCCAGTTACTTTAGAAATTAATATTTTGGATTTCGATCAAAATATCTATGGTAATCACGTCAGAGTTAGATGGTTATCGAAAATGAGAGACGAGGTCAAATATCAGGGGCGGAAACCGTTGATTGATCAATTAAAAATTGATGAAAGTAACACCCGATCTTATTTTAAGAAATACATTAATTCTCACCAGTAAACTTATTTCTTGACGTTCTTTAATACCTTTGGTAAGGTATAAATGTACGTTAGCACTTGATAATAAAGAGTGCTAAAAGAGGTGGTAAGAATGCTCACAAAGAGACAAGATATGATTCTAAAGTACATTGTTGATGACTATACTAACAATGGTGTTCCAATTGGATCAAAACGCTTGGCTGATCAACTCCCAATGAATGTTAGTTCGGCTACCATTCGTAATGAGATGGCAGTTTTAAGTGGTCAAAATTTGATTCAAAAAGTTCATACTTCGTCTGGAAGAGTTCCTTCAAATGAAGGATATCGATATTACATTGATAATTTGGTTAATCCTGTACTGGTTGGCAATGAAGAAAAAAGTGTGATTCATAATGCTCTGGGAGGAACATTTCAACAAATTGATGATATTGTTAAACAATCTGCTGATATTTTGTCCAGCTTGACCGATTATACCGCGATGACTTTGAGTCCAGAACAGACTAATACCGAAACTTTACAACATTTTCAACTAATTAAGTTAGCCGATCACCAAGTGATGGCAATTATGGTGATGAATGATGGGCAAGTTGAAAGTCAGCCCTTTATAACTAATCACCAAATTGATGAAGATAAGTTACTTCAAGTAACTAATTTGGTTAATGACAAGCTTTTTGGTAAGACAATTCCGGAAGTTTTAGAGGCACTTAAAAGTACAATTCCTGACGAAATTAGACACTATTTAACTTCTTCAGAAAACTTTGTTGGAGCCTTTGAATACGTCATTAATAAATCGCTTAAAGACCATTTCTTTGTTAGTGGAAGAATGAATTTATTGGATACAATGGATGATAAGAACGATCTAAAAAATATTAAGCCACTTTATTCAATGTTTGGAAATAACTCGAATATGGCAAAAATTTTAGATAATGAATCCAAACCCATTTCAGTTATGATTGGTTCTGAGCTACGAAATGATTTATTGAAAAATTATAGTATTATCTCTGGAACTTATGATGTTGGGATTCATGGTGTTGGTAGGATTGCTGTAATTGGCCCTACCAGAATGTCTTATCCTAAGGTTTTGGGTCTAGTTGATGCGTTTAAAGATGAACTTCAGAAACGAATCAATGGATACTATGATAATTATGATAAATAAAAAGGAGGTTCAAAATGGCGAGCGATAAGGAAAAGCAAAGTAAAGATTTAGATGATAAAACGGAAAATGTTGATGAATCGAGTAAGTCAGAGCAAGAAGTCAAAACAGACGAGAAAGATGATTCTGCAAAAAAGATTGATGAACTAAATCAACAACTAGATTCAGTTCAAGACAACTACTTACGAGCAGAAGCTGAGATTCAGAACATTCAAAATCGAAACAAAAAAGAGCGTGCTGATTTAGCAAAGTATGGTGCACAAGATCTTGCTAAAGACGTTGTGCCTGTGATGGATGATTTAAAAAGAGCTCTTGACGTTGACGTTTCTGACGAAAACGGTAAGCAACTCAAAAAAGGGATCGAAATGGTCCAACAACATCTTGAAAAAGCTCTGAAGGATAATGATATTTCGGAAATTAATGCTAATGGAGTGGAATTTGATCCTAGTTTTCATCAAGCTGTTCAAACGGTTGCTCCAAGTAATGAACATCCAAAGGGAACCGTAGTATCAGTACTTCAAAGCGGTTATAAAATTGCTGATCGGGTCTTAAGACCAGCAATGGTAGTAGTGGCACAGTAATTAAATAGTTATTAAATATATAAAAAGAAGGTTTAAGTTATGGCAAGTAATAAAGTTATTGGAATTGATTTAGGAACAACTAATTCAGCTGCAGCCGTTATGGAAGGTAATGAACCAAAAATTATTACCAACCCAGAGGGATCAAGAACGACCCCATCAGTAGTTGCTTTTAAAGATGGCGAGATTCAAGTTGGTGAAGTTGCTAAGCGTCAAGAAATTACTAACCCAGATACTGTTGTATCAATTAAGAGTCACATGGGTGAGCAAGGTTACAAAGTAAAGGCAAACGGAAAAGAATATACCCCACAACAAATTTCAGCTATGATCCTTCAATACATTAAAGGCTATGCTGAAGATTACATTGGTGACACTGTTAGTGAAGCTGTTATTACCGTTCCTGCTTACTTTAATGATGCACAACGTCAAGCTACTAAAGACGCTGGTAAAATTGCTGGGCTTGATGTTAAAAGAATTATCAACGAACCAACGGCTGCTTCACTTGCATATGGTTTAGACAAAAAAGATAAAGATGAAAAAATCTTGGTTTATGATTTAGGTGGAGGTACTTTTGATGTTTCCGTCCTTGAATTAGGTGACGGTGTCTTCCAAGTTCTTTCAACTAATGGTGATACTCACTTAGGTGGGGATGACTTTGATAAGAGAATCATGGACTGGTTAATCGATAACTTCAAGAAGGAAAATGGGGTTGACCTTTCGAAAGATAAGATGGCTTTACAACGTTTGAAAGACGCTGCTGAAAAAGCTAAGAAAGACTTGTCAGGTGTAACTCAAACTGAAATCTCACTTCCATTCATTTCTTCTGGTGAAAATGGTCCGCTTCATTTACAAACCACGCTTACACGTGCTAAGTTTAACGAATTAACTTCTGACTTAGTTGAAAAGACTAAGGCTCCTTTAGACAATGCTTTGAAGGATGCTGGACTTTCAGCTAGTGATATTGACCAAGTAATTCTTAATGGTGGTTCAACTAGAATTCCTGCTGTTCAAGAGGAAGTTCAAAAGTGGACTGGTAAAGAACCAAGTCATTCAATCAACCCCGATGAAGCTGTTGCTTTAGGTGCAGCTATTCAGGGTGGAGTAATTACTGGTGACGTTAAGGATGTTGTTTTACTTGATGTTACTCCACTATCACTTGGTATTGAAACGATGGGTGGTGTATTCACTAAGTTAATCGATAGAAATACAACCATCCCAACTTCCAAGTCACAGACTTTCTCAACTGCTGCTGATAATCAAACGGCCGTTGACATTCATGTTTTGCAAGGTGAACGTCCAATGGCCGCTGATGATAAATCATTAGGTCGATTCCAATTAACTGATATTCCTGCAGCGCCAAGAGGTGTTCCTCAAATCGAAGTTACCTTTGATATCGATAAAAACGGAATTGTAAATGTTTCTGCTAAAGATAAGGGAACTGGAAAACAACAAAAAATCACCATCAAAGATTCCAATGGTCTATCAGACGACGAAATCGATAAGATGATGAAAGAAGCCGAAGCAAATGAAGATGCCGACAAGGAAAAGAAGAACAAGGTTGATCTAGATAATGAAGTTGACCAATTGATCTTCCAGACTGATAAGACATTGAAAGATGTTAAAGGCAAAGTTTCAGATGATGAGATTAAAGCCGCTCAGGATGCTGAAGACGAACTCAAAAAAGCTAAAGAAGATGGCGATACTGATGCAATGAAGACTAAAAAGGATGCTTTGAACGAAAAGGTTCAAGCATTAGCAGTTAAATTGTATCAACAAAACCAAGGCCAAGCTGATCAAGGACAACAAGGTGGAAATAACTCTAACGGTGGATCATCTAATGGAAATGATGATAATACTGTTAATGGTGACTACCATGAAGTCCATGATGATGACAACAAATAATTGTGGCAATTGAGGCTATTAACAATTGATGAAAAGCTAAAGTCAGTTTGATGGGCTTTGGCTTTTTGTTGTATTATTTGAGCTTGGAGGCGAACTAATGGCTAATAAAGATTATTACAAAGTATTAGGCGTGGACAAAAGCGCCAGTGAAGATGACATTAAGCATGCCTATCGAAAATTATCAAAAAAATACCATCCAGATATTAATAAAGCTCCAGATGCAGAGGCAAAGTTTAAGGAAATAACCGAAGCATATGAAGTTTTAGGTGACAAAAAGAAACGAGCCAATTATGACCAGTATGGTTCAGCTGATGGTCCCCAAGGATTTGGAGGCTTTGGTGGCGGAGCCGGTGCTGGTGCAGGCGGACAAGATGCCGGATTTGGTGACTTTTCTGATATTTTCAATGATATTTTTGGTGGTGGCGGAAGACGTCGTCAAGCTGACCCAACTGCACCGCGTCGTGGACGAGATTTGCAATATCAGATGACACTTACATTTGATGAAGCTGTTTTTGGGACTAAAAAGACCATTAAGTATAATCGTGAAGAAACTTGTCCGACCTGCCATGGCACTGGGGCTAAGCCTGGGACTAAACCAGAGACTTGTTCTAACTGTCATGGAAGCGGTTATGTTACTAAAACGGTTAATACCCCGCTCGGTCAGATGCAGACCCAGGAACCATGTCCAGTTTGTGGCGGCACTGGAAAAGTAATTAAAGAGAAGTGCCCAACCTGCGGTGGTACTGGAAAAGTTGAGAAACAACATTCTCTTGAAGTTACGGTCCCTGCTGGTGTCGAAGAGGGACAGCAAATGCACATGCAGGGTCAAGGTGATGCCGGTGAAAATGGCGGTCCTTATGGTGACTTGTACGTGATCTTTAGAGTTCTTCAAAGCAAGTACTTTAGAAGAGACGGATCTACTATCTACTTTGATCAACCAATTTCATTTGCCACTGCTGGTTTAGGTGGAGAAATTAAAGTTAAAACCGTTCATGGTGACGTTGATTTGAAAATTCCTGCAGGCACCCAGACTGGGACGGTCTTCCGTTTAAGAGGGAAAGGTGCGCCTAAACTTCATGGAAATGGTAATGGTGATGAAATGGTAAAAGTTAAGGTTCAGACGCCAAAGAAACTTAACTCTAAACAAAAAGTTGCTTTACAAGCCTTAGCTGAAGCTAGTGGTGATACTAATGTTGAAGAAGGCAAGAATTTCTTTGATAAAATGAAAGATGCTTTTAAATAAACAAATAAAGGAGCGGTTTAAAGACCGCTCCTTTATTTGTTTGTTATACATATATCGGGTTGTTATAATAATAGTAACGACTTGGACGAATTAATAATGAAAGTAGGAAAATATCGTGGATTATAAAAAAATGAAGGAAAAGCAACGCCGGACGAGAAATTTTGCTATTGTTGCTCATATTGATCACGGTAAGTCAACTTTAGCCGACCGAATTTTGGAGTTGACTGACACTGTTTCTAAAAGGGACATGCAAGATCAAATTTTGGATAATATGGATTTGGAACGGGAACGTGGAATTACCATCAAGTTAAATGCGGTTGAGTTAACTTATCATGGTAAGGATGGGATTGATTATGTATTTCATTTGATTGATACTCCCGGACACGTAGACTTTTCTTATGAAGTTTCTAGAAGTCTGGCTGCTTGTGAGGGTGCTTTACTGGTTGTTGATGCCACTCAAGGAGTTCAAGCCCAAACCTTAGCTAACGTTTATTTGGCTTTGGATGATGATCTTGAAATTATTCCTGTCATTAATAAAATTGATTTGCCTTCAGCAGAGCCCGAGAAAACTAAAAAAGAGATTGAAGATGTGATTGGATTGGATACCTCTGATGCGGTTGAGATTAGTGCCAAGACTGGACTCGGGGTTGAGAACTTATTAGAGGAAATTGTTAAAAAGATTCCTGCTCCAAAGGGAAATATTGAGGGTCCGCTTAAGGCGTTGGTTTTTGATTCAGTTTACGATGATTATCGTGGCGTAGTACTAAGTGTTCGTTTGTATGATGGAGTCGTAAAGCCTGGAGATCAAATTCGCTTGATGAACAGTGGAAGTGAATATGAAGTCACAGAAGTTGGTGTTAACTCGCCGAAGCCACTTCAACGAAAGTACTTAATGGCTGGGGATGTGGGATACATTACTGCCAGCATTAAAGATATCACTAAAACGCGAGTTGGCGATACAGTTACTGACGCAAACAATCCAACTGATAAAGCTCTACCAGGATACCGTGAAATGATTCCCATGGTTTATGCTGGATTGTATCCAACTGATAATGCGAAGTTTGGTGATTTAAGGGAAGCACTTGAAAAACTTAAACTAAACGATGCTTCACTTGAATTTGAGCCGGAATCGTCTGAAGCACTGGGCTTTGGATTTCGTTGTGGGTTCCTTGGATTACTTCACATGGACGTGGTTCAGGAACGTCTGGAACGCGAGTTTGGGCTGGATTTAATTACTACGGCTCCGTCAGTAACTTATCATGTGGATTTAAATGATGGAAGTACACTTGAAGTTGAAAATCCATCTGAAATGCCAGATGTATCAGCAATTAAGGATATTAAGGAACCATTTGTTAAGGCTAGTATCATGGTGCCAAACGATTATGTTGGTGCTGTGATGGAAATGTGTCAAGATCGACGTGGTCAGTTTGTCACGATGGAGTATCTAGACGATGCCAGAGTGAATGTCATTTATCAAATGCCCTTATCAGAAATTATTTTTAATTTTTTCGACAAATTAAAATCAAGTACGCATGGTTATGCATCACTTGACTATGAATTATCTGAGTATCGACAAAGTGATCTAGTTAAAGTGGATATTCTATTGAACGGTGATAAGGTCGATGCTTTAAGTTTTATTTCCCATAAACAGTTTGCTGCCGGCCGAAGTCGTGAAATTGTTAAAAAACTCAAGAGTATTATCCCAAGACAAAATTTTGAAATTCCAATTCAAGCAGCAATTGGCGCTACCATTATTGCTAGGACTAATATTAAAGCTTATCGAAAAGATGTGACATCTAGAATTCATACTGGTGACCCTGATCGAAGAGCGAAGTTACTTGAGAAGCAAAAACGTGGGAAAAAGCGGATGAAAGCGGTTGGAAAGGTTGATATTCCCCAAGAAGCCTTCATGGCTGTCTTACAAACTGATGAAGACCAAAAAAGCGACAAATAGTAGTTGCCGCTTTTTTGATACTAACAATTATGGGTTATAATAAGTTAAATTTGATGATTGGAAGTGAATATATGTGGATGGTAAAGTCATTTGATCAATTAACTTTGAACGAATTATTTGATATTTATCAACTGAGATGCGAGGTGTTTGTAGTAGAACAAAAGATTACTTTGCAGGATATTGATGATAATGACAAGAAGGCATGGCATGTTTTTTTGCTTAACGATCAAAATCACGTTATTGCTTATGGTCGAATATATAAACAAGATTACTATATAACTTTTGGAAGAATTGCTGTTTCTGCCGAACAACGTGGGAAACATTTGGGAACAAAATTAGTTCAGAGAGTGATGAGGGTTATTAAAGAAAAATATCCTCATAAAGAGATTATTATTGAGGCACAAAAATACGTTGAAAATTTATATGCTTCATTTGGCTTTCGACCAGAAGGAGAAGTTTTCATTGAGGGAAATGTTGAACATGTAAATATGGCCCACGAACCGCTTTTTAAATAATAATTATGATATTTTAAAAATTAAAATTTATTATTTTATTTAGTACTAAAAACCACTATTATAGAATAGTGGTTTTTTAGTTTAAATGATATTATTCTTTCCGTTAATTGTTAATAAATTTCATGAAATGCCGGTATTATGATTATGAAAATCATTAGTTAATGTTATGGATTACACAATTGGATTGAGTACACTAATGAAGTGATATGACTAACTTTTCCAACTATCAAACGAAAGGGTTCTTTGTTTTTAATTATGAATTGCCACTATTAATCCCGTTGTCATGGGTGTTAAGATATGTGATATGGGAAACAATATAATTGTAAAAATTTCTTAGAAAAATTTTTTATAAGATAAAAATTGCTTTATGATTAGTCTTTGTGTTCTCTTATAAGGAGTATATTTTGATATTTTTTACTTATATACTTGATTAGTAACAGCTAATATAATATACTGTAAAAGTAAGGTAAAGATTAAAGAATTCACGCCAGGGGATTTGAATGTACAAAAAAAGCACTCAAATAGAGTGCTTTCTACGATTAGAGAGGTTCAAGAACTGTAGCATAGTTATGAGAAGTAACAATCTAATAAGTAAAGATCTATGAAATAAAAGAGCACACGTGTCTAAGACTAATAAGCAGTAGGAGTGGAAAGCCTTAGCTGATGTGAATGTTGAGAATGTGACAGAAATTTATTACCTCTCTAATCTACACTCTATATTTAATCACACTTTACGAAATTTTACCAGGGAATTCTCATAATTATGATGCTTATTTACCAAAGAAGTACTATCTGTTAGGTAGTACTTCTTTTTATTTTGGAATTGCCATGAACACAACCGTATTATTTGATGGGAATGAGTTCTTTTCACCGAATTCATCAAAGGAAATACTTTCACCAGGAGCTCCCAATTCATGTTTAGCGTCTTTTGTAATGGTTAAAAGATGTTCATGATCACGATCAATATCGTCAAGGGTGACGGCGTCTAATTCTACTTTTTCACCAGATGGCATTTTTACGGTAACTTTTCTAAGATCATGAACTCCATCGGCTTTGATTGCAAATGGGACATTTACTAGCATGTTATTTCCTCCTTTATACTTCATTATTCATTATACATATTTTTTGTTTGCATTTACAATATCTTTTATATTTTATAAATGATACATTTATCTTAATTTGTCACACTTTGAATTTTTTTATCAATTTCTCTCTTATGATCGAATAAAAAATGAAGCTATAAAAATAAAAAAATTTTTTTATGGACCAATGTTGGGCCAATTTATAAAAGTTAGGGTTGTTAGCAAATTTGTTTAGAGATTATAAGTGTGTAATGATGAAAAGTGAATTCAAATTTGTCGAAGGGATGATTATTTATGTCAGAGAAAAACAACGTTGCGGCTTATGACATATTAAAGCCTAATTGGTATGTCAATCAGATGAAAGGTTGGAGCTTTAAAAGCTATTTGTTGCTCCTATTTGGTTTGGGAGTCATTGCTGGATCAACTGTCACACAACCACTTTCGTTTATTGCGATTATGACGATGTTAGCGGGGATGCTCGGATTTACTACTACCATTTCAATTACTAATACGAAACCATTAAATGGAATTTTTGGTTTGATTAGTGCTTTGATTTATATCTATGTTGCATTCACTGCTAAGAATTACAATGATATTATTCTCCAAACTACATACATTGTACTTTTGGATATTCCGGTCTTGTTAATTCCTAGTTGGGCTACTAATGTTGATGAACATATTAAGAAATTGACTGTTAAGGGTAACCTTAAAAAAACGTTTATGAATTGGGGGTTGACAGCTCTTTTCTTTGTTGTAGTATTAGGAGCTTTATATGCCTGGGAGCATGGATACAGTGATAGCCCTCGTCCTTTTGTAGATAGTTTTGCGGCCACAATTGGAATTACTGGTGCTTTACTTACGACTTTAAGGTTTCGGGATACTTATTATTTCTGGCTTGCCCAGGGGATTTTCTCGATTATTCTGTGGGGCATTACTGCATATCAGGGTGGTGCCAATTGGACGTTATTCTTAACTTACATTTTGTACTTATGTAATGACTTGTTAAGCTTTTTTGACAAAAACATTGCATGGTTCCATACGAAACCAACCAATCATTAATATTTAAATTGAAAGGACAGTGACTAGATGGTCACTGTCCTTTTTTTATGATTTGGTACTGTATCCAGTTTGATAATTAATATTGTATCCTGGCTCGACGTTAAAAATGTACACGTTAAAGTGAATTTGATTACTTCCGACTGATTGGGCTCTCATTTGGACACCACGACTAAGTAATTCATTATTTCGATAAATCGGAGTGACCTGATATCTAACGTAGTTATTTGGATTTTCTTTTAGATAAGTAGCAATATCATCCTCATGATAAAGCATTAATGGGGAATTTAACGTCCTTGTCCCAGTTATTAAGTTTTTGGGATTATTGTTTTCACCACATAGTTGGTAACCAATCAGATGACTTCGGTTATATAACCAACCACTGTTGGTGTGTTTATTGTGCCATCCAGTGGGATTAAAGGTAAGTGGTTCACGTTTCTTAGTGGGCATTGTTTTAACGTTTAACATACCGTTAGCATCGGTGGCTCGGTTAAGATGATCAAGGTTACTAAATCGTAACCAGGGGTGTTCATTACGCAATTCTTCAGTAGAAAAATTAGGATTATTGTGATCAACTTCTACTTCTTGATTTCCGTCGTAATTTAAGTCACTTAATTTTAAATCTGGTGCATGCTTCAATTGGTATTGAAGTTTTTTAAGCTTTGATCTTTTAGTATCAACTTGCCCTTGAAGTTGATTAATGCTTTTTTCAAGTTGCTGGGTACTTTCATTATCATGGGGGCTTTTATGTTCTTTTGAATTGGTTTGTTGTGAACATCCAGCAAGTAATAAGGATAATACCATGATTGGAAATAGCAGGAACTTTTTCATCGTTTAGCCCTCCGATATCCAGCTGCTTGTGCGTCTGCCTCCGAATTAAAGTAGATGACGTTTTGGCTGTTAATTTTGTAACCCGTTTGGCCAGGGACATGATAAATGTGTGAATTTTTATTTCCAACGATTCGCTGAGCGTTTGAAGTATTGATGTCATTGCTATTACTTTGATCTTGATGATTTGGTGTAGGTTTTGTTTTTAAGGTATCGGAGTCGTTTGTTTTGACATTTGAGACTGGGTTAATCGATACATATCTACTGTTTAGATCATTTTCCGTATGATTGATTTGTTTTGATAGTTGTTGATTCTGTTCAATGAGTGCTTTTTTCTGGGAAATTAATTCTGATCTACTAGATTTTGAAGCAGACAGAATTACTGCCGGAGTAGTGAACAGTAATGAGGTACAGCCGATTAATATTATTGCTTTCTTGATTCGATGCATGGTTATTATGCTCCGTTTCTACTTAATACAATTAGAATATCATAAAAAATAAAAGCAAAAAATTATATTTACAAAGCAAATGAAAGATAGTAATATTTAATACGAACAGATGTTCGGTAGGTGATATTTTGAATTATGATGATGAACCTCATGGTGTTTACTTTTTCATTGATAACAAGTCTTTTTATGCAAGTTGTGAGAGTGTTAAACGTGGACTTAATCCACTTCGTTCGATTTTGGTGGTTATGTCGGAACAAGCTAATACAAATGGCGGATTAATACTGGCAGCTTCTCCTATGGCAAAAAAGTTATTTGGGATTAGCAACGTTAGTCGTCAGCGTGATCTTCCTGATGATGAAAGGTTGTTGATTGTTCCTCCACGAATGAACTTATACATTAAAAAGAATCTACAAATTAATGATATTTTTGCTGAATTTACTGATGAACATGACATTTTGCCATACTCAATTGACGAGTCATTATTGGATATGACTCATACTTGGAGATTGTTTGGTAGTAGTTTGAGGGAAGTGGCTCTTAAAATTCAAGAGGAGGTCAGAAGCCGTTTAGGACTGTATACAACGGTTGGGATTGGTGACAATCCCGTTCAAGCTAAGCTAGCGTTAGACGTTTATGCAAAGCATGATTACGACCTGATTGGTGAGATTCATTACGAAGATGTTCCTGATAAGATTTGGAATATCAATAGACTAACGGATGTTTGGGGAATTGGAAAAAGAACCAAAGTCCATCTAAAGCGACTTCATATTAATAATATATATGAATTGGCGCATGCTAACCCGTATCTGTTGAAAGAAAAAATGGGAGTCATTGGATTACAGCTATTTGCCACTGCATGGGGAATTGATCGAAGTAACTTGAGACAACCCCTGCATACTAAAGAAAAAAGTTACAGTAATTCTCAGGTACTTCCACGTGATTACGTTAAACGGGATGAGATTGAAGTTGTTATTAGAGAAATTGCGAGTCAGGTTGCTTCACGAATTCGTAATCATGGACTACAAGTCGGATGTGTGACGTTATGGGTTGGCTTTTCTTTTTCAATAAAACAGCTTACTGGTAGCAATGGTTTTTCTCAGTCAATGAAAGTTGAACCAACAGATGATGATCATGACCTTGGTCGTTATTTAATTGAATTGTTTGAAAGGAACTGGCACGGTGAAGTTGTGCGAAATATTGGAGTTTACTACAGTCATCTCTCAAATAAGGGCGGAGAACAATTAAACCTATTTAAGGATAATCAAAATATGATTAAACAAAATGTGTTAAATAAAACCGGTGATCAAATTCGAAAACGGTTTGGTAACACGGCTTTATTAAATGCCAATAGTTTGTGTGTCGGTGCTACCGCAATTTCAAGATCTAATTTGGTTGGCGGACACAATGGAGGCAATTCTTATGAGTAATGATGTGATTTTTATTGGGAATCAAGTTTTATCCCATATTAATCATCTATTTTTGCGAATTCCTAAGACCCGCTACTGGATGATGATTGTTAATAACACCTTTGATAAAGAGTACGATTGGTTTTTGAGTTCTAAGAAGAAGTATCAACAGGAACGATCGCAGCCAATCTATGTTATTTCTGATTATGACTTAGAACTTTTAGAAAGGGTAGTTAATTATGTAACTGAATATAACCTGTTAACCATTTATTATCGTAATTTTGATGACATGGTTTGGCCTGATTCACAGAAGAAAATTCAAGATTAACTTAAAGTTAGGAGAACGTTATGAACGAAGAAGCTGTACATGATTTTTTTAAGTTTGATTATCATGATCGTGGGATTAAAAAATGGCAGGGTTATTTTTTATCAGATCATACCAGTAAACTAAATCAAATAAAGAAAGAAAAGGATAATGAGCAAACCAGAAAATTAGATGATCAGATGGATCACTCAAAAATTGATGAAATTCTGCAAAAATCATTTGTCAGTCGACTGAAAGTGGAACTACAGTATGCTTATTATGACAAAAACGAACTAAAAGTGGAACAAATTATCGGTAGGATGAAAGGGTATTATAAGAACTTAGTAATTGTGGGAGACCAAATTCTTAAATGGAATGAAATTGTGAGTGCTAAATTAATAAAATAAACTAGGATGATGGCTTTATTATTTATCGTTAATGTCTTACAATGTAGTTGTTAGAGATTTCACATATGGTGAAAAATATATCATAAGGAGAATTATTATGGCACTTAGTAATTACTTTACCGGCATCCAACATGTTGGTATTCCAGCAAAAGATTTAGATGAAACGATTGATTTTTATAAGAAGTTAGGTTTTGATAAAGCTGGTCAATTCATGTATCAAGGAAATCGTTGTGCTTTTATGAAGTATGGCAATTTAATGATTGAGACATGGGAGGGCGATCCAGTTGCTGATAAAGATGGCGCTATTAACCATATCTCATTAAACACTACTGATGCTGACGCAGCGTTTAAAGAAGCTAAGAAAATGGGCTTAGATGTTCAGGAAGATGAAATTGATACTCGTCCATTCTGGGATAAGGGAATCCGTTTCTTTAACATTTATGGGCCTAACCACGAAAAAATTGAATTCTGTCAAATTGTTTAGTTTATAGTTTGAATGTTTATATTAAGACGTGGCGATACACGTCTTTTTGTTTGCTGGAAGTTAGATGCTTGCCAATTAAATATATCTCCATTATGATATAGACTAAAGGTTTTAAGAACGAGTTTTATTAAAAATATGAGAGGAGGATGAATATGTTAGATCAAACTAAAAGATTTTTGCGCGATCAAGGATATCATTACAAAAAAACATATATCAGACCGTTAATTACTCCAGATAACGTCTATGTATTTCGCTTCGGTAAAGATAATTTAAATAATCGGCTCATTATTCGTTATGGCCATGGATGGACAGGGCGACAAAGAATTAAGGAAATTGATCTTCGATTGCATAAACAAAAGCATCCTCGGATTTTTAAGACAGAACGAGGATTGCTTAAGTATTTGGCTGGTCATTTGAAACAACACGAGCAGAAGCTTAAAAAAATTGAGGACAATAAAAATAATGCATCCAATTAACGGGTGCTTTTTTTATAAAAAGAATGAGGGATAACAATGAACTTAGTCGAGATTTCAGTTGAAACCAGTCACGAAGCAGTTGATGCGGTCGCTAATATTTTAATGGACTTTGGAGCAAATGGAGTTCAGATTAATGATAGAAATGATTATGAGGTTTTAAAACGAGAATCTAATTGG
Organism: Fructilactobacillus sp. X8R1C1; assembly: GCF_059900945.1. Taxonomy (NCBI): domain Bacteria; kingdom Bacillati; phylum Bacillota; class Bacilli; order Lactobacillales; family Lactobacillaceae; genus Fructilactobacillus; species Fructilactobacillus sp. X8R1C1. Next base: position 130,044 of record NZ_JBWXVH010000001.1, read on the forward strand.
GATCAGTATGAATTGGGAGATTCTAAAGCTGATAACGATCTAGTTAACGCTAAAGTAAGTGCTTATTTTCAGGATGATATTGAGGTAGATGCGACCGTAAAAAAGATTCATGAAAAAGTTGCTGATTTAACGCGGTTCGGTTTGAATCCTGGTAAAAATGTGATAAATGTTCATGATGTAAAAGATGAGGATTGGGCGACATCTTGGGAAAAGTATTATCATCCAGAACGGGTGACACGATTTTTAACCGTTGTCCCAAGTTGGGAAGACTATGATGTCAAAAGCTCTGACGAGTTGATGGTAAAATTAGACCCTGGAATGGCATTTGGAACCGGCACCCATCCTACTACTAAACTTGCCATGCAAGCACTTGAGATTGTTATTAGAGGAAACGAAAGAGTGTTTGACGTTGGAACTGGATCTGGAGTGCTATGTATTGCAGCGAGGAAACTTGGTGCTGGCAATATAAATGCTTATGATGTCGATAAGGTGGCCGTTAAATCAGCTGAAAAAAACATTGAATTAAATTCTGGGATGAAGGGAATCAACGTTAGTGTTAATAATTTGTTAAATGGAATCGATGAAAAAGCAGATATTGTGGTAGCTAATATTTTAGCTGAGATTATCATTCCGTTAATCCCGCAAGCAGAACAATGTTTAAATGAAGGTGGCGTGTTCATTACTTCCGGTATTATTGCCGATAAATTAGAGCTAGTGATTGACGCGCTAAAAAAACATCATTTTAAGGTTGATCAAGTTTTAAGTATGGATGATTGGCGATCAGTAATTGCAAAGAAAGATATTGAGGTTAATTAATTGCAACACTACTTTTTAGATAAGCCACTAAAAGTGGGTCAAATTGTTAAACTTCCAAACGATGTGGCACATCATTTTGTTGGGGTTATGAGAGCAAAAGCTGGAACCAAGGCGGAGTTTGTTTCTAGTCAAAATATTATTTATATTGGGGAATTAGTTGATGAAACGGCCTCAACAATTAAGATTGTTGATGTAACTAGTCAAAATACTGAACTTCCGGTTAAAGTAACGATTATTTGTGGAATTCCGAAGGCGAGCAAAGCCGACCTCATCACGCAAAAGGCAACCGAAATGGGGGTCAGTGAGATTATTTTTGTGCCTACTGAGTGGTCAATTGCTAAATGGGGGAATAGGGCACCTAAGAAGATTAAGAGACTTCAAAAAATTGCTCAAAGTGCTGCCGAACAATCTCACCGAAATGTTATTCCAATGGTGAAGTACACCGATTCAATCACTAAGGTAAAAAAACTTAGTAGTGATCAAAAAGTTGTGGCCTATGAGGAATCGGCTAAACAGGGTGAAAACAGTAAATTGTATGAATGTGTGTCGGAAATGAAGCCTGGCAAAAGCTTGACCGCTTTTTTTGGACCTGAAGGTGGAATTTCACTTAAAGAAATCGAACAATTAAAGCAAGATGGTTTTGTGCCCGTCGGATTGGGGCCGAGGATTTTGCGAACTGAATCAGCACCTTTATATTTTTTATCAGCCGTTTCAACTATATTAGAATTAAAACAAGGTGAGTAGGATATAATGTCGAAAATTAAAGAATGGACACCACAAGAAATCTTTCGTGATGCTTCTGAGTATCTTGATGATAGTGATGTTCAAATGATAAAAAAAGCATATAAATTTGCCAAAATTGCTCATGAGGGGCAAGAACGTGCTTCTGGGCAGCCTTATATTAATCATCCTGTTGAGGTGGCAGGCATTTTAACTGATCTTCATATGGATGCAGAAACGATCACGGCTGGTTTTCTTCATGATGTGGTTGAAGACACCGGTGCAACGATTGAAGATGTTACTGAACTTTTTGGTAAACACGTTTCATTAATCGTTGATGGAGTTTCAAAGCTTAGTAAGATTAAGTATAAATCGAGTAAAGAACAACTTGCTGAAAATCACCGGAAACTATTACTAGCAATGTGCAAAGACATTCGAGTAATGATTGTTAAATTAGCAGATCGATTGCATAACATGGAAACGTTAGATGCTCTTCGCCCAGATAAGCAAAAGCGAATTGCTCAAGAAACTTTAGATATCTATGCCCCTTTAGCCGATCGGCTCGGAATTGGAACGATTAAGTGGGAATTAGAAGATCTTTCTTTGCGTTACTTAAAGCCTGATGATTACTATCAAATTGTTGATTTGATGAATTCTAAGCGGAATGAGCGAGTGGCCTATGTTGATAACGCTGTAAAAAAGGTGCAACAAGCGATAAAAGGACTGGGAATCAAGGGAGAAGTCTATGGAAGGCCTAAACATATCTACTCCATTTATCGGAAGATGCATGACAAACATAAAGATTTTAAAGAAATCTATGATCTACTGGCTGTTCGGGTGATTGTGAAATCAGTAAAGGATTGTTATGCAGTTTTAGGTGCGATCCACACTGAATGGAAACCGTTTCCAGATCGGTTTAAAGATTACATTGCAATGCCCAAACCTAATATGTATCAATCGTTGCATACTACAGTTGTTGGTCCTGAAGGCAAACCACTTGAAATTCAAATTCGAACTGAGGAAATGCATCGAATTGCTGAATACGGTGTTGCTGCTCACTGGGCTTACAAAGAAGGTAAAAAGGACGAGGTTGAAAGTAATAAAAACAATGTTCAACTCAATCTTTTTAAAAAGATCATTGAAATTCAAGAGGAGTCAGAGGACGCCTCTGATTTCATGGATAGTGTCCAAGGGGATTTATTTAGCGACCGAGTTTATGCCTTTACTCCATCAGGTGATGTTATTGAATTACCCAAGGGGTCAATTCCGATTGATATGGCTTACTCAATTCATACGGATGTTGGTAATTCAACCACAGGGGCACGAGTTAATGGTAAATTAGTTCCCCTAGATTATGAAATTAAAAATGGAGATATTGTTGATATTATCACTTCCAGTAGCTCCGACGGTCCTGGCAAAAACTGGATGGGCATGGTTAAAACGCGTCGTGCTAAGCATAAGATTAAGCAATTTTTCAAACGGAGTAGTCACGATGATGACATTAATTCTGGAAGAGAAATACTTGAAAAAGAAATTGTCGATTCTGGATTTGATCCGGCTACCATTTTAACTGATGATAATTTATCCCGTGTTATCAATGAAATGCATTATACAAGTATCGATAATTTATATGCAGCCATTGGGTTTGGTGATATTCAACCTAACGGAGTTGTTAATCGTTTACTAGAACCAGAAAAAGATGAAATTGAGAAGAAACGACAAAAAGATGCCGAACGTGATGTATTAGAAGGTCATAAAACCATCTCACATGAGAGTGAGGACGCAGAACAAGGAAAGAAACCAGAAGATAACATCAAGATTCAAGGCGTTGACAACCTATTAGTTCATATCAGTCGTTGTTGTGATCCGGTTCCAGGAGATGACATTGAAGGATACATCACAATGGGAAATGGTATCTCAGTTCATAGAAGTAATTGTCCTAACTTAATTCAAGCAAAGAATGGTAATAATCGAATTATTAATCTTAGTTGGCGTAAAACTGATAATAATGTCATTACTTATAGTAGTGATTTAGAGATTCAAGGGTACAACCGAAGTGGTCTTTTAAACGATATCTTAAAACGAGTTAATTCTGCTACTAAGAATTTGAATTCAGTTGAAGGAAAGGTCATTCACGAAGACCTTGTTTCTATCCGAGTCTCTGTGGGCGTAAGAAATATTCAACAACTAAATCGCATTATTGATAGTGTGAGTGCTGTTCCTGATGTTTATGAAGTTAAACGAACGGAAGGATGAGGAAGATTGAAATTAGTGATTCAACGAGTTAATCATGCAAGCGTAAGTATTGATGGTAAAATAAACGGGAAAATAGGTAACGGATATATGATCTTAGTTGGGGTTACAGATTCCGATGCACAAGATGAAATTAATCATCTTGTTCATAAGGTTGCTCATCTAAGGATTTTTGAAGATGAGCATGGCAAGATGAATTTAAACATCCAGCAAGTTAACGGCTCAATTCTTTCTGTTTCGCAATTTACATTACTTGCTGACACCAAAAAGGGAAATCGCCCAACTTTCACTGGAGCTGGTAATCCTGAGCACGCTAAACTCATTTACGAAAAGTTTAATGACGCACTCAGAGAGATCGGATTGAAAGTTGAAACTGGCGTGTTTGGTGCCGATATGAACGTTGATTTAGAGAACCATGGTCCTGCCACATTTATTTTGAATTATCAGAAAAAAGGAAAGATTTAACATGACAAATGCAGTTTGGGATTTTGATGGAACACTTTTTAATACTTACCCGTACATGGTGACTTCGTTTTGTAAGGCGTTAGCTGAGAATGGAGTGAGTGATGTTAACTTTGATCCTGAGTCAATCTATGAAGATATGCGAGTTCATTCATTGGGCTCAGCTGAGACCAAATATTGCGCTGAATTTAATCTTAATCGAGATCAATTTCTAAAAGACTATAAAAAGTTTGAAGTTGATGAAGTTATGTTAGCAAAGCCATTTAAAGGGGTTCAATATGTTTTGTTAAAAGTTTTAAAAACGGATGGAAAGAACGGACTTTTAACTCATAGAGATGACCAAGCATTAACTCTACTTGATCATTTTGACTTAAAAAGACTGTTTACTGGTTTTGTTACCAGCAAACAGTCTTTTAAAAGGAAACCTGATCCAGAGTCTTTGAACTATTTAATTGAAAAGATGAATTTAGATCGATCTGATACTCTTATGATTGGTGATCGACGTTTGGATGTTGATGCAGGTCATAATGTCGGAATTAAAACCATCCTTTTCGATCCTGACTACGTAATTGCTGAATCAGGAGACCCAGATTACGTAGTTCATGATTTTAACGATATGTTAAGTTTAATTAAATGAGCTTAGCACGCCGTCTAATAAGGGTCCAAATGTCTCCCCAAATAATACAACGTGCATTAGTGAGTAATAGAAGCGGTACCAACCGACCCGGTTTTCAAAACCCGGTTCAATTGGATAGGTGTCATTGTAACCGCGGTAGAAATCGCGGTTAAATCCACCAAAGACGGTTGTTACACCAAGGTCGTATTCACGATCGCCGAAATAAACGTCTGGATCAATTAACATCGGCTCATGATTAGCTGTAAAAATAGCATTTCCAGACCAGAGGTCTCCATGAAGCAAGCTTGGGGTACTGGGATGTTTTGTGTAGTAGTCAATAATTTGTTGTCTCATAACTTGATAATGTTGGTCTCTGGAATCATTCCAGCGGCCTTTTTCTTTTGCTATTTTTACCAACGGATCAATTCGTTGTTCGACGTAGAATTTTTGCCAAGTGTCTTGCCAGGTGTTATTTTTTGGTATTTTTCCAGCATCGAAGTTTTGGTCTAATCCAAACTGATCGTTATGAATTTTATGAATGTTTGCGACCATTTTGCCAAGATCGTATTGGTTTCCAGAACCAACGTCAATCCAGTCTAGGATTAAAAAGCCGTCACCATCAATTTCACCAGATGCTACTACCGTTGGTACGTTGGCCGCTTTCGATAACAAGTGAATTCCTTCAACTTCATGATCAAAGAATACTTTTCCACGATTAGGCTGGACCTTCATAAAGTAAGTTTTATCTGGAGTTTTAACTTGATATGAGTCATTGATGTCTCCGCCTGAAACCGGAGTTAACGATTCAACGTTCTTTAATGGTAATTGAGTAATCCAATCTTGATTTAATTTTTTCATAGTAAACTCCCTTCTAATAAGTCTTGTTTACATAATTATTGATTCCATTGGTTACATCATTTGCAACGAGATTTTGGTAACTAGCATTTTTAATCTTACTAAAGTCATGGTCATTATTAATGTACCCCATTTCGAGTAAAACCGATGGGATTGAGACATCCCTAATCACTAAATAGTTACCAACTTGGACACCACGATTATTAAGGGGAACATCATCCATATTGGAATTGATGTCAGATGCCAATTGTTTTGATTTTCCTGAATGATAGTAGTAGCTGGTAAATCCACTTGCGGTATTATCGGTACTGGATGAATCAAAATGGAAACTCACGAATAAATTGGCATGATTATCAGTTGAAAAATCGGGTCGTTTGTATAGACTAACCGTCTTATCTGAATCCCTTGTCATGATAACATGCGCACCACGATTACGCAGCTTATTTGCGACTTGTTGGGCTAGTTTAAGGGTGTAGTTTTTTTCTTTTTGCCCGCTGGTTGATAGTGCACCCGAGTCACTTCCTCCATGACCAGGGTCTAAGACGATGGTTGTTTCTGATAGTTTAGTGGCTTTATTAAGCTTACGATTATTGACTAACCAAGTAGGTACCCAACCAATTTTTTGGTTTTGATATACAACTCTGTACCAGTTGTCTTTTTCACTTAGAATTTGAAGTCTAGTTCCTCGATTAATGGTTTTGACCGTACGATATTCAATCCCTGGACCGGATTTTATGTCCAGGTTATTAAAGCCAATACTGACATTATTTTTTATTAACATAACTAAAAGGATAATCAAGGTTACGCCCACAATTATCAAAGTAGTGTAAAAACCGCGTTTATTTTTTATGTATAAATTTATATTCATCTTTTCGACCTCATTAATGATACGATTACTCATAATAGTATAACTTTTTTGTCTTTTTGTTTAAGCATATAATAAAAATACTCACTAGAATCTTGACAATTTATGTGGGTTTTATTAGTCTTAAAGTGATTTAAAATACTGTTGACGATGAATAGTAACCGTTTAGTGGTCTGAAGAGAACGTCCAGGTGCTGAGAGGGCGTGTCCTAAAAATGGTAAAGACGCATCGAGGTAAAATGAATAAACAAAAGAAACTAAAAAAGGTGGTACCGTGCTAATTGCGCCCTTGTAATTACATGGTGCGCTTTTTTTATGCTTTTGACTCAATTAAATGAGAGGAAGATTAGTACATGAAGCGAACAACGTATGCTGGAAACGTTAACGAGGATTATTTAGATCAAGAAGTAGTCTTAGATGGATGGGTTGCTAAAAAGCGTAACTTGGGAAGTCTTATTTTTATTGACTTACGTGATCGTGCTGGGATCGTTCAGTTGGTTTTTAATGAAAAAAATGGCAAAGAAGCCCTTAAAGTAGCCGAATCAGTTAAAAATGAGTATGTTATCCAGATTAAAGGAAGAGTGGTTGCTAGAGCAGAAAAAGAAATTAATCCGGATATCCATACCGGAAAAGTTGAAGTTGATGTTTCTGACGCTAAGGTTTTAAGCACCTCCAAGCAAACCCCATTTGAAATCAAAAATGATATCAATGCGTCTGATGACTTAAGATTAAAGTATCGTTATCTTGATCTTAGACGTCCAGTGATGCAAAAGGGATTATTGATCCGAAATCGGATCTTACAGTCTACTCACAAGTATTTTGACGAGAATGGATTTATCGATATTGAAACCCCAGATCTAACGGTTTCAACTCCAGAGGGAGCAAGAGACTACCTAGTCCCATCAAGAGTATATCCGGGATCATTTTATGCATTACCTCAGTCTCCGCAGCAGTTTAAACAGTTACTGATGGGAGCTGGATTTGATCGCTATTATCAAATTGCACGGTGCTTCAGAGATGAAGACTTACGGGGTGATCGTCAACCAGAATTTACCCAGATTGATATGGAGACTTCATTTCTTTCTGCTGAAGAAATTCAGGAAATCACAGAAGGATTAATTAAAAAAGTCATGAAAGATACGGTTGACGTTGATGTTAATTTGCCCTTTGAGAGGATTACTTGGCAGGAATCAATGGACCGATTTGGTACAGATCAACCGGATACTCGCTTTGGGATGGAATTAAAGGATCTTTCGGACGTAGTTACTGGGTCCGACTTTAAGGTATTTGATTCAGCAATTAAAGATGGTGGTCAGGTTAAAGCCATTGCTATTCCTGGTGGTGCAGCAAAATTCTCAAGAAAAGATATTGATAAGTACGGTGAATACGTAAAGCGTTTTGGCGCTAAGGGACTTGCATGGATGAAAGTCACTGATGATGGATTCTCTGGCCCAATCGCTAAATTCTTTAAAGATCCAGAAATGGTAAGTAAAATTAAAAAAGCCACTGGGGCAAAAGACGGTGACTTGTTATTATTTGCTGCTGATCGGAGTAAGGTAGTGGCTGATACTTTAGGATACCTCCGGGTTGCCATTGCCAATGAGTTAAATATGATTCCAGAAGACAAGTATAATTTCCTTTGGATTGTTGATTGGCCACTATTTGAATATGATGAGGGTGCTGGGCGTTGGGTTGCTGCTCACCATCCATTTACGATGCCAAATGTAGGTGACGAACATTACCTAAATGATGGAGAAGATCCCCACAAAGCGCATGCTCAAAGTTATGATATTATTCTGAATGGACTGGAGCTTGGTGGAGGATCAATTCGTATTCATACCCGTGATCTTCAAGAAAAGATGTTTAAAGCCCTCGGATTTACTAAGGAAAGTGCGGAGAATCAATTTGGGTATTTCCTTAGAGCATTAGATTATGGTTTTCCACCACATGGTGGTTTGGCAATTGGATTAGATCGTTTTGCTAGGTTATTAGCACATCGTGGTAATATTCGAGATGTAATTGCCTTCCCTAAGAATTCAAAGGCAGTTGAACCATTGACTGGTGCTCCTACACCTGTTTCTGACAAACAGTTAGATGAATTAGGCATTTCAGTCGATAAAAAGGATAATTAAATATTAGCTAAAAGTTGTGGTAACCCCACAACTTTTTATTTTTTTTAAATTTTGGAATGGTATACTAGTTATGAATTTCTAAATGATCAGGGGCTACTTAAATGGACGACGTACAAAAAATTTTAAAGCGACATCAGTACATATCTAAGTTCTCGACCGCCTTCGTGTACGGAATCATGGTTTCAATTGCGATGAATTTCTTTTGGACTCCCGGACACATTTATTCTTCAGGAGTTACCGGTTTTGCACAGCTATTGGATACTCTTACAGAACGGTATTTTCCATTTACAATTTCAGCTGCCTTGGGACTTTTCTTACTGAACATTCCAATGTTTATTTTGTCTTGGAAACAAATTGGTCATCAGTTTACCATGTTTACGTTCGTTTCCGTTGTGGTTGCCAGTGTTATGATCAAAATATTACAGCCACTGACTCTGACAACGGATCCATTGATTTGTGCTATCTTTGGTGGTGCCATTAACGGATTTGGAGTGGGTCTGTCGCTTAAAAATGGGATTTCTACTGGTGGGTTAGATATCTTAGGAATTGTTATCCAACGTAAAACCGGTAAATCAATTGGGACAATTAATCTGATATTCAATACTTTTATCATCTTATCAGCGGGATTCTTTTATGGTTGGCCATATGCCTTTTATTCAGCAATTGGAGTCCTAGTTAACGCGAAAGCGATGGATCTGGCATATACAAGGCAACAAATCGTGCAAGTAATGGTAGTTACTGATCGTCCTAAGACGGTGGTTGATAGTATTCAAAATCACCTTAGGAGAGGTATTACGATTATTCATAATGCTGAGGGAGCCTATAACCATAAAAAAAAGTCGGTTTTGTTCACCTCAATTTCACGATATGAAATGACCGAATTTGAAGCGGCTTTAAATGAATCTGATCCAGATTCATTTGGAGTGGTTGTGGATGTTGATAAGGTACTAGGGAATTTCTATGAAAAGAAGCGAAAATAGCTTATTAAGTTAGAGTGTCCCGGTTTTTTCTTTATGATATAATGTCTCATTGTAATTATTGAAAATGGTGGTTTAAGTGAAAGTCATGTATACATGGTTAATTAAAATAGTTTCTGCGATTTTTTATTTTCGACCAAAGAAAAATATATATTATGTTATGAGTTTCGATAATAACCTTAGGTTGATTAAACAGATTGCCGCTAACACGCCCATTGGACAAGAATTAGTCGTATTATACGAACCCGAAATTGAAGCTGCAGCAACTGATTTGAGTGCATTTGGAATCAAGACGATTCCCTTTAATGAAAACGCTAAATTTGCGTTATTTACCGTTCCTCAATTAATGTCAGCTCGAGTTTTGTTCTGTGATAATTACTTCCCATTTTTGGCTGGTTTAGTACGACCAAAGAGTAAGATGAGAATTGTTCAATTGTGGCATGCTGATGGTGCCATTAAATGTTTTGGATGGGAAGATCCCACGACCAAGAAAAGATCGTTTTTCGATAGACTTAGATTTCAAAGTGTATACAATCATTTTGATGACTTTGTGGTAGCTTCAAAAGCGATGGGAAAGATCTTTGAACGCAGTTATCATGAAGTTCCTAGTAAAATGAAATATTTAGGCTATCCACGTTCGGATCGATTGTTTAAGGAACGCTGGAGAAGAGTTGCCAGACATCGTGTTTATCAGGTTGCTCCAGAATTAAAGGGTAAAAGGGTCATTTTGTATGCTCCAACATATCGGGATGGTCTAGAGTTTGAACCTCCAAAAAGTATTGGCGAAGCATTGACCGCTGATCCAAATGCGATTACAGTGGTTAAACTTCATCCCTTACTCAGGGATCAGGAAGCACGTATTAGAAAGTTTTCAAACGGAAATATTCGTTTTTATAATCAACTTTCAACGTCTGATTTACTTTCAGTTTGTGACACACTTGTAACGGACTATTCTTCAGTTGCCTTTGATTTTAGTTTATTGCCACAAGCACGATCAATGATTTTCTTTATGTTTGATTTAGAACAATACGAAAAAGACCCAGGAATTCAAAAGGATTTCTTACAGTGGTTACCATCTAAACCAATCACTAAGGTTGATCAGTTGAATAAAGCCATTGTGGATAATCAAAAAATTGATTTTACTAATTTTAATAAACACTGGAACACTTATAATGATGGGTATGCAACCGAACGGGTTATTAAAAAGTATGTTTTACAAAATAATTAGATAAACAGAAAAGGGAGAGTGCTGAGCTTGAAGGAAGTTTGGGCCTTACTTAAGGAACAATTTGAAAATTTGGGCATTATTTTTCGAATTTCAAAGTATGAAGATAAGGCTACGTATCAAAGTCATTATTTGGGCTTAGTCTGGGAGTATCTTTATCCGCTGATTCAAATTGCAATTTACTGGTTAGTCTTTGGTGTGGGGTTAAAGGGTAGTACCGGACACAACGGCAGTTATCTCCCATGGATGGTCATTGGGATTACTCCTTGGTTTTTTATGAACCGAGTTACACTAGACGCCTCTAAGAGTATTTATCAACGAGCGGGATTAGTTTCAAAGATGAAGTTTCCAATTAGCATCTTACCTTCGATTAAGTTAGTCAGTAACTTGAGTTCTTTTTGGACAATGTTGGCGTTTTCAATTGTAATTGGTTATCTTTATGGAGTTCGGCCGAGTTTGTTCTGGTTCCAGTGGATTTATTACTTTATTGCCATGATTGCCTGGTTAATTGCCTTTGGCATTTTTAATTCGACCATTACTGTTTTGGTGCGAGATTATCATGTTATGTTGCAATCGTTTATGAGAATGCTGTTCTACATTTCAGGAGTTCTATTTAACTTTGAATCGTCTGCGTCATTCCCACCATTTTTAATCAGAATTTTGGAGTTGAATCCATTTTTTTATATTGTTCAAGGATTCAGGGATTCAATGTTATCGAGTAGCTGGTTTTGGGAGAAGCCACTGTTAACCGTGATTTTTTGGTTGATGACGTTATTTTTCTTTTTAATTGGATCTCATCTTCACTTTAAATTTAGATCGCATTTTGTTGATTTAGTATAGGTAAAAATAACATGAATGGAAAACAAATTAAAAACAAGTTAATTAATGGGATTAAGTTGACTATTCGCACTGGGCTCATCGTTTTAAACGATGGGTTTATTTGTTTACCAACTAAAAAAAATGAAGTAATGTTTGAAAGTTTTAATGGTAGGGATATAAACGATAATCCAGCCGCCATTTACCTTGCGTGGGTGAAGCAACATCCTCATGATGCTAAAAAGGCCTATTTTGGTGTCAAAGCTTCCAAATACAAACAATTACACGAAAAGTATCCCAACATAAAGATTTTACGGCGTTTTTTTCCAAGGTGGGTTTGGCACATTGCTAGGGCAGACTTTTGGGTTTTTAATTCCCGATTTCCGAAGTGGTGGAAAAAGAATAAGCGGACTACCTATATCCAAACATGGCATGGAACCCCGTTAAAAAAATTAGGAATTGATATCAAACACGTTGCGATACCAGGTATTTCCACTAATCAATACCATAATGATTTTGTCAAAGAAGCCAAGCGGTGGGACTATTTAATTATGCCTAATCAGTATTCAGAACGAATCTTTGATCACGCCTTTGATTTTAGAAATATTCCGTTACGAATTGGTTATCCCAGAAACGATGTCTTATATCATAAAAATACTTCAGGTGAGATTAAAAAATTAAAAGAAAAAATTATTGGTGACTCGACTTCTAAAGTTATTTTGTATGCACCAACTTGGCGTGATGATGATTATCAAAAGAAGGGCAATTATAACTTTGAGTTACCGTTTTCTTTAAAAGGTTTCTTTAAGCATGTATCTATTGACACTACTTTAATTATTCGTCCGCATTACTTAGTCAAGGACCAAATTGATATTTCTGGGTATGAAAAGCGAGTTTACATTGAAGCTGATCGTGATATTAATGAGTTATACTTAATTTCAGATTTACTCATTACTGACTATTCTTCAGTAATGTTTGATTATGCCAATCTAAAACGGCCAATGTTATTTTATACTTACGACTTAAAGCATTATAAGGATGAACTACGTGGGTTTTATTTTGATTTTCTAAGCGATGCTCCTGGTCCAATTGTTCAAAATCAAAATTCTTTTTATGAAGAGTTGTCTAATTTTAATGAAAATGGTAAGTTTGCTGGGTATCATCAAAAAATGAAGAAATTTTATGGTAAGTTTTGTAGTTGGGAGCATGGAGATGCTTCTAATCAAGTTGTTAAAGTAATGGGGGATAAACATGAGTAATGATGAATTTTTGATTGGTTCACATGTTGCAATGAAAAAGCCAGAGATGATGTTAGGATCCGCAAAAGAAGCCGAACGCGATGGTGAGAATGTCTTTATGTTATACACTGGTGCTCCTCAGAGCTCAAAAAGGACCCCGATTGCAAATCTTAAAATTGATCAAGCACACGACTACATGGCTGATCATGATTTACGTGAGGTGGTAGTTCATGCACCTTACATCATTAACTTAGGTAACACAAAAAAGCCACAAAGTTTCCACTTTGCGGTTGATTTTCTTAAACAAGAGATTGATCGATCTGAAGCAATGGGAGCTGATCAAATTGTTTTGCATCCCGGTGCACATGTTGGTGCTGGCGTTGAAGCCGGAATTAAGCAGATCATTAAAGGGTTAAATGAAGTAATCACCCCAGAACAAAAGATTCAAATTGCACTTGAAACAATGGCAGGAAAAGGGACTGAAATCGGGTCGACTTTTGAACAACTTGCTGAGATTATTGACGGTGTTAATTTGAATGATAAGTTATCGGTTACCTTTGATACCTGTCATACTAGCGACGCTGGTTATGACATTAAAAATGATTTTGATGGGGTTATGGAAGAGTTCGATCAAGTTATTGGTATTAATCGAATCAAAGTGATTCATTTAAATGATTCTAAAAATCCGATGGGATCCCATAAAGACCGTCATACTAACATTGGTTTCGGGACCATTGGATTTGATGCTTTAAATTATGTAGCCCGGTATCCCAAGTTTGATCAAGTTCCTAAGATTTTAGAGACGCCGGTTGTTAAGATTGGGGATGTTAAAATTAATCCTCATCAATATGAAATTAAAATGTTAAAAGAACAGAAATTTAATCCTGATATGATTGAGGATATTAAAGAAGATTATCAAGCTAAAAAGATTAATGATCTTGTTCGTTAATATTAAGACTTTGAGTTATGATGGTAGCTGTTTCTTCAATTGACTTGTTATACACGTTAATTTGAAGACAATTTAGTTTTCGATAAAGTTGCTTGGCATAGTCAAGCTCTTTTTTTATTTGATTTGAGTCCGAGTATGGAGTGTTTGGGTCTAACCCATAAGCAATCATCCGTTCTTGCCGAATCTTTTTTAGATTGGTAACTGAATTGGTTAAACCAAATATTTTATTGTGGTCGATCTGATAAACCTCTTCTGGTAATTGGATGGTAGGACCGATTGGGACGTTTGCTACCAAGAAGTTTTGATTGGCAAGGTATAGCGATAATGGCGTTTTAGATGTTCTTGATATTCCTAAAAGAACGATATCAGCTTTTTTGAGGTCATTAGGTCGTTTTCCGTCATCATTAGCTACCGCAAATTCGATTGCTGAGATCCGTTTGAAGTAGTCTTCATTTAAGTTGTGAACTAGGCCAGGTACTTCTGCAGCCGATTCATGGAGTTTTTTAGAAATGATTTGAATGGGTTTTTGAATGCAGTCAAAACTATACAGGTTATTTTCTAGTGCAAATTGAGATACCATTTTACTCAGGCCCGGATCAACTAAAGTGTGAAAAATGATGGCGTCCTGTTTTTTAGCAAGTTTGAGTATTCCATCGAGCATGGATTGCGTTTGAGTAAATGGGTATCGTTTAAAATTAGCGTTTGCTTCTGGAAATTGAGAAGCAGCGGTTCGGGCGATCGAAGTTGCCGTGGCACCACTTGAATCAGAAATGATAAATGCATTAAAATTAGTTGCCATAATATTACCTCCTACTTTGTTAACATTTTATCATATTTCTTGTTCAGACTCGTTGACGGGCTCCGTGCCATAATGTATAATTAATATTGACCGTTAAGGATTACAGACGGTATCATTTAAGCTCGGAGGGAGGGATTTTATCATGTCAAAAACTGTCGTTCGTAAAAACGAATCTCTTGATGATGCTCTTCGACGCTTTAAGCGCACGGTTTCAAAAAGCGGTACCCTTCAGGAATTCCGTAAACGTGAATTTTACGAAAAACCTAGCGTAAAACGTAAATTAAAATCAGAAGCAGCTCGTAAACGTAACAATAAGAAAAAGAAGCGTCGCAGCTTCTAATATTAAACGCCCCTGATCAGGAGCGTTTTTTATATTGACGAAAAGAGGTCCAATATGACTTTATCAAATGAATTAAATAATGATCTAAAAGATGCAATGAAGAATCATGATAAGACTAAGCTGACAATTGTCAGAATGCTTAAGTCGAACTTAATGAATGAAAAGATTAAATTAGGTCATGATCTTTCTGATAGTGAAGAAGCGGCTGTTGTTAATCGAGAAGTTAAACAACACAAAGATTCGATTGCTGAGTTTAAAGATGGTGGCAGGGATGATTTGGTGAAGGAGCAAGAAGATGAGCTAAAGATTCTTGAAAATTATGCCCCAAAGCAAATGTCAGAAGCTGATCTTGAAAAAATTGTTAACGAAACGGTTAAGCAACTTGGTGCGGCAAACAAGAGCGATTTTGGCAAAGTAATGGGTGCTGTCATGGGTAAAGTTAAAGGACAAGCCGATGGCAACACTGTTAATAAACTTGTTAATAAAGCGCTTAGTTAAGAAGGGAACTCATTGAATGGTCAATGGGTTCTTTTTGTTCTTTTACTTTGTAAGTGGCAAATTATATGCTAGTATTTTAAGTAAAAGTTGAGTTGATATGAAAGGAACCTGTTTGATTGACAGATAATTTTGAATTTAAAAAAGAATTAACGTTAAAGAATCCAAATGATGAATCAGCTTTATTTGGAGCTCAAGATGCCTTTTTAGATATTCTAGAACAGGGGATGGAAACTTCTATTCGCCATTCTGG
Source organism: Fructilactobacillus sp. X8R1C1 (assembly GCF_059900945.1). NCBI lineage: Bacteria > Bacillati > Bacillota > Bacilli > Lactobacillales > Lactobacillaceae > Fructilactobacillus > Fructilactobacillus sp. X8R1C1. Next base: position 145,854 of record NZ_JBWXVH010000001.1, read on the forward strand.
TGGTAAGATTACGGTTGAAGGTGACACTCAGAAAGCGGTTCAAAATACCATTGATATTTTAAATGGAATGCTTGAACTTGTTCATTCTGGGATCACTTTGAATGGTAGTGATTTTGTTTCGGCAATGAAGATGGCTGAGAAAGGGACTCTAGGTTTTCTCCCAGAATTATATAATCAAGTCCTTTTAAAGGATAATAAGGGGAAGCCAGTTCGAGTTAAGAATTTTGGGCAGCGTCAGTACGTTCAGTCCATCAAGCATAATGATGTTACCTTTGGAATCGGACCTGCTGGGACGGGAAAGACTTATCTAGCAGTTGTAATGGCAGTTGCCGCTTTAAAAAAGGGTGACGTTGATAAGATTGTCTTAACCAGACCAGCTGTTGAAGCGGGTGAGAGTTTAGGCTTTTTACCTGGCGACCTAAAAGAAAAAGTTGATCCATATTTACGACCACTGTACGATGCACTGAATTCGACCCTTGGATCTGATCACACTGAAAGGCTAATGGATCGTGGCGTTATCGAAATTGCGCCATTAGCTTATATGCGTGGTCGGACCCTCGATAATTCTTTTGTTATTTTAGACGAAGCTCAAAACACTACTAATGCTCAGATGAAAATGTTTCTAACCCGGTTGGGTTTTGGTTCTAAAATGATTGTTAATGGTGATATTTCTCAAATTGATTTAAACGGAAGAATCCGGAGTGGATTAGTCACCGCTCCTAAAATCCTGAGAAATATTGATGATATTAATTTTGTAAACTTTAGTGCTGATGATGTAGTTAGACATCCAGTTGTGGCTAAAATCATTAATGCCTACGAAAAAAATGATAATGGGGAATAGATATGGATCTGGAAATATATGATCAAACTAAGGATGGGGTCGACCCCCAAAAAATTGATTTGATTAGAGATATTCTAAATTATGCCGCTAAGTATATTGATTTAAAGAATAATACCGAAATGTCGGTTACTTTGGTCAACAATGATCGCATCAAGGAAATTAACCGGGACTACCGTGGTGTAGATCGGGCCACTGATGTGATTAGTTTTGCGATTGAAGATCAGAGTGATGATGATTTTCCCGTAATCATGAATGATGAAATGAAAAAAGATATTCCTGAAAATATTGGGGATATTTTTGTGTGTGTTGATAAAGTTGCTGAACAGGCTGATTTTTTAAATCATTCAAATGATCGAGAACTTGGTTTTTTAGTTGTACATGGATTTTTGCATCTAAATGGTTATGACCATATGAAGCCTGAGGATGAAGCCATCATGTTCCCACTTCAAAGAAAGATTATGGACTCTTATGGACTTACAAAATAATAAACAGACTGGGAAAAATAAAAATATATTTCAGGCTTTTGGACATGCGTTTGATGGCATTAAATGGGTTTTTGTTCATGAACGAAACTTTAAGTTTGATATAACTAGTGCCATTATTACCCTAATAATTGGGTTTCTTTTGAAAATTAGTTTGGAACAATTTATGTGGCTGTTTACCGCAATTATTTTAGTTCTTGTGGGTGAGATTCTTAACACCGTTGTTGAGAGGATCATGGATTTTATGGCGGACCATCATTACGACGAACGAGTTAAGGTAATTAAAGACGTTGCGGCTGGTGGCGTTATTTTAACGGCAATTTTTGCGATCATTGTAGGTTTAATTGTTTTCGTTCCAAAAATTATTGAATTAATGAGCTAAAGGGGAAAATATGGCAGAAAAGGCACAGTATAAGTCAGGATTTGTAGCAATTGTAGGACGTCCAAATGTTGGGAAATCAACCTTTTTGAATCGAGTGATTGGGCAAAAGGTTGCGATTATGTCTGACAAGGCACAAACCACTCGTAACAAAATTCAGGGAATTTATACCACTGATGATGCACAAATTATTTTCATTGATACTCCCGGAATTCATAAACCAAAAAACAAGTTGGATGATTATATGGACGACGCTGCTCTCTCTTCTTTAAAGGAGGTCGATGCAGTCCTTTTTATGGTTAGTGCTACTGAAACTCGTGGTGCTGGTGATAATTACATCATCGATCAATTAAAAAAAGTGGATTGTCCGGTTTACTTAGTTATCAATAAGATTGATGAAATCAATCCGAACAGTTTATTACCAATCATGGACACGTACAAACGAGCCTATAAATGGGGTGATGTGTTTCCTATTTCTGCTCTTCAAGGGAACAATGTTGATGAATTACTGACTACTTTGGTTTCTAAGTTGCCAGAAGGACCGCAGTATTATCCTGACGATGAAATTACCGATCATCCCGAACGTTTCATCGTTTCCGAATTAATTCGCGAAAAAGTTTTAGAACTAACGAGGCAAGAAATTCCACATTCTGTTGCAGTTGAAGTTGAAAAAATGAAGACCCAAGATAATGGAAACGTTCATATTGACGCTAATATTATTGTTGAACGAAAAGGACAACGTGGAATTTTAATTGGAAAAAATGGTGGAATGCTGAAAAGGATTGGGACGTTGGCCAGAAAAGAGATTGAAACTCTACTTGGAAGCAAAGTTTATCTTGAATTGTGGGTAAAAATTCAACCAAGTTGGCGTGAAAAAGAATCAGCTTTAAGACAATTAGGATACCGAAAAGATAGTTACTAGGTGATATTTTGTCAGTAAATCCAAGGAGTCAAACTTTTCATGGAATTTTATTGTATCGTAAGAACTATCGCGAGCACGATATGTTGGTGAAATTTTTGACGGCAGAAGCTGGGCTCAAAATGTTTTTTATTAGAGGAGCCAATAAAGCGAACTTTAAAATGGCAGGTGATATTTTGCCATTTAGCTTTGGTACGTATGAGGGCACGCTCAAATCAGAAGGATTGTCGTACATTAGTAGTGGTAATGAGGTTAAGCATTTTGAACAGATTGCAAATGATATTTATTTAGATGCATATGCTACTTACATTATGACGTTAGTGGATGCGGCATTTCCTGAGGGAGTTAAGATAAACGATTGGTTTAATCGTTTATACTATGCTTTAAATATGATTAACAGTGGTTTTGATGCTGAAGTAATTACCAATATCATTGAGATTCAACTTCTTCCTGCTTTTGGGGTAGCACCTGAATTTAAATCCTGTGTTATTTGTCATCAAACCAATAAAAAGTTTGATTATTCAGAAGAGTATGGAGGAATTATTTGTGAGGATCATTTTCATCTTGATCCTCATCGAATGCATCTCGATCAAAAAACAATTTACTATCTTCGCTTATTTTCTGCGGTTAACTTAAAAAAGATTGGTAACATTCAGGTTAATAGCAAAACTAAAAAGAAAATTCGCAGTGTGATTGATAAAATTTACGATAGTTCTGTTGGACTAAATTTAAAGAGTAAAAAATTTTTAGATCAGATGAACAATTGGAAAATCAACCTTAATTGATGGTTAACCGTTGACTGTTTTGTGTGATGATTTTATAATCATAGTAGTTAAATAATTGGTGTTGATGAAAGAAGTTTTATGCTTATCACATTTCAGTGAAACCATGTTAGTGGGAAATGGTTAATGTGGGTATAAATTGGCACTTTCGGAGCCATTTAATCTCGAGTTGCTGATTAAGTTCAGAAGTAGGGTGGAACCGCGAATAAATCGTCCCTATGTGAAAGTCATTGTACTTTTGCATAGGTTTTTTTATTTGCTTGTTGATTAGGAGGAGAAGTTAATGACAGAAAAACTATCAGTCCAAGATATTATCAGTACTCTAGAGTCATATTGGAGTTCGCTTGGTTGCATGCGGATGCAATCATATGATACTGAGAAAGGTGCGGGAACAATGAGTCCGTACACTTTTTTGCGTGCGATTGGACCAGAGCCATGGAATGTTTGTTACGTTGAACCATCAAGACGTCCAGCTGATGGTAGGTATGGAGAAAATCCTAATCGGCTTTATCAGCATCATCAGTTTCAGGTATTAATGAAGCCATCTCCGGACAACATCCAGGAATTGTACATTAATTCGCTTGAACAACTAGGAATTAATCCACTTGAACATGATATTCGGTTTGTTGAGGATAACTGGGAAAATCCATCAATGGGATGTGCCGGTGTTGGATGGGAAGTATGGCTTGATGGCATGGAAGTAACCCAGTTTACTTATTTTCAGGTTGTCGGTGGATTAACCATGGATCCAGTTGCGGTTGAAATCACCTATGGATTGGAACGGCTTTCTTCGTACATTCAAGACGTCAACAATGTTTTTGACCTGGAATGGGGTAACGGAGTTAAGTATGGTGACATCTTTAAAGAGCCCGAATATGAGCATTCTAAGTATAGTTTTGAAGAATCAGACCAAAAAATGTTGCACGAAATGTTTGATGCTTACGAGAAAGAGGCCAAACGATTAATATCACTTGGACTAGTTCACCCAGCCTATGATTATATTTTGAAATGTAGTCATACTTTTAATCTACTAGATGCAAGAGGAGCCGTATCTGTCACTGAACGTGCTGGTTACCTTTCACGAATTCGAAAAATGGCACACGCGATCGCCAAAGCATTTGTTGCTGAGCGTAAAAAGCGTGGTTTTCCACTTATTAAGGATGAGCAAAAACGACAAGAGCTTTTAAAAGATGATTCAAAAAATAGTAAGAAGAAAAACAAAAAGCATCATGATGGCAAGGGGGATAAGTAGATGGCTAAGACATTTTTGTTGGAGATTGGATTAGAAGAAATGCCCGCTCATGTCGTGACGCCAAGTGTTAATCAATTGGCAGAAAAAGCGGCTCAGTATTTAAAAGATCAAAGAATTTCTTATGACCAAATTAAAAAATTCTCTACTCCTAGAAGACTGGCAATTCAAATTACTGGCTTAGTTAACAAACAACCAGATGTTGATAAAGAGGTTCGAGGTCCGGCCGAAAAGATTGCAAAGGACAAAGATGGCAATTGGAGTAAGGCGGCAATTGGTTTTACTAAAGGACAAGGATTAACGCCTGATGATATCGTCTTTAAGGATGTTAAGGGAACTAAGTATGCTTTTGTTGAAAAACACGTAGCGGGAAAACCAGTTCAAGAAGTATTAAGTGGTCTTAATGATGTTGTAAAATCAATGACTTTTCCAACGTTAATGAAGTGGGGAACCAACAAGTTTGAATTTATTCGCCCCATTAAATGGATTGTGGCTTTACTGGACGATGAAGTGATCCCAATGCAGATTGTTGATGTTCATTCTGGACGGACCACCTGGGGACACCGCTTTCTTGGAAAAGACGTCGAGTTAAAAAATGCCGATGATTATGAAGAAGCTTTAACCAGCCAACACGTGATTGCCGATGCTAACAAGCGAAAAGATTTAATTCGTAAACAGATTGAAGCAATTGCTAAAAAGAACAATTGGAAGGTCAATATTGATAATGATCTTCTTGAAGAGGTTAATAATTTAGTGGAATGGCCAACTAGTTTTGCTGGAAAATTTGACGACCGTTTCTTAAAAATTCCACGTGAAGTATTGATTACTTCAATGAGAAACCACCAACGATTCTTCTACGTTGAAGATCAGGATGGTAATCTTTTACCTTATTTTGTCTCCGTTAGAAATGGGGATGAGAATCATCTTGATAACGTGGTTGCCGGAAACGAGAAAGTTTTGACTGCTAGACTTGATGATGCTGATTTCTTCTATAATGAGGATCAACAGCAATCAATTGACGATTATGTTAATAAGCTCAAAACAGTTAGCTTTCACGATAAGATTTCTTCTGAATACGATAAAATGCAACGGGTTCAAGTTATTTCCCAGATAATTGGGAAAGATGTTGGATTAGATGAAACTCAATTAAAACACTTACAACGTGCTTCAGAAATTTATAAATTTGATTTAGTTACCGGGATGGTTGGAGAGTTTGCTGAATTACAAGGAGTAATGGGTGAAAAATACGCATTGCTTGCGGGTGAAGATCCAGAAGTTGCTACTGCAATTCGTGAACATTATCTTCCCATTTCATCCGACGGGGAACTTCCCAAAACTAAAGTAGGTGCTGCTTTGTCAGTGGCAGATAAACTTGACAGTGTGATGACCTTCTTTGCTGCAGATATGATTCCTAGTGGTTCAAATGATCCGTATGCATTAAGAAGGCAGGCAGCTGGAATTGTTAGAATTGTTGTTAGTGAAAAGTGGCGAGTACCACTTATGCCATTAATGAATCAAGTGATTGCTGAAGAGAAAGCTAAAGCGGTCTTACCAAAAGTAGATCAAACTAAGATTGTTTCTGACGTGGTTGCGTTTATTAAAGAAAGAATTAAACGACAACTCAAGTCGAAAGATATTCGCTATGATCTAATTGATGCGGCGGTGGGATCAACTGACAGTGATATTTACTTTAACGTTGAAACCGCAATGACATTAAATGATCATAAAGATGATCCTAATTTTAAAGAATCAATTGAAGCACTGACACGAGTGGTTCGGATTGCTCAAAAAGGTCATTTTCCAGCTGGTAGTGTTAAAGTTGATGAAAAGTTGTTTGAAAATGATTCAGAGAAAGTCCTTAATGATAAAATCAAACTTATCAGCCCAAACTTTAATGAATTGAATGCTAACCAAGCTTTTAATGAATTAACTTCTTTAAAGCCACTCATTGATGAATATTTTGATAAAACCATGGTAATGGCAGACGACACGAAAGTTCGCAATAATCGTCTGGCAGAATTGGCTAATTTAGCAAGAATGATTGATCACTTTGCTGATGTCGACGAAATAATTGTTAAATAAAAAAATTAATATTAGAATAGATTTCCGAGAAAGGATGGTGATCTCATGGCAAAAATTCCTGAAACGGTAATTGATGATGTCTTAAGTAAGACTAACATTACTGACGTTGTTAGTAAGTATGTCAATCTAAAGAAGTCAGGAAATAATTTATTCGGTTTGTGTCCGTTCCATGAGGAAAGAACACCATCCTTTTCTGTGTCAGAAAGTAAACAGATTTTTCATTGTTTTAGTTGTGGACGCGGTGGAAATGTTTTTAAATTCCTCATGGATTTGCAAGGAATTTCCTTTCCAGAAGCTGTTATTGCTGTGGCAGAAGATGAGGGAATTACTCTTCCTGACTCAGTTCAAAATGATAATAGTAAATCTCCAGTAAATTCAGAAAAGAACAGCCTCATTAATCTTCATGAGGAAGCCAGTAAACTCTATCATCATGTATTGGTTAACACTGAGCTTGGAGTTCCCGCATTAAAATATCTGCATGAACGAAAAATAACGGATGAAATGATTGAAACTTTTAACTTAGGATTTGCCCCTAGCCAAAGACTCTTAAAACCGTTCTTTAAGAACAAAAAAACTGATTTTCAACTTTTACGAAAATCGGGATTGTTTGTTGAAAATTCGAGTGGTGAATTGAATGATCGATTTTCGAATCGGATCATGTATCCTATCAGGGATCCTAATTCTAAGACCATTGGATTTTCCGGTAGAATCTTACATCGAGATCCTGATCTTCCAAAATATTTAAATAGTCCTGAAACTAGCATCTTTAATAAACGAAGGATTATTTATAATCTCGATCTTGCCAAGTCTAGTATTCGAAATGAGCAAAATTTAATTCTGTTTGAGGGTTTTATGGACGTTATTTCTGCTTTTCAGGCCGGGGTTAAAAACGGCGTTGCTTCAATGGGAACGAGTTTGACGAACGAACAAATTTATCAGTTCAATCAGTTAACGAATCAGATATACGTTTGTTATGATGGCGATGAACCTGGACAGAAGGCTACTAAGCGAGCGATTAGCCTTTTAAGTAGTGAAGGTAAGTTTAAAGTTGGCGTGATTCAAATGCCCAACGGGGTTGATCCTGATGAGTATCGACGAAAAAATGGAAATGACAAGTTTAAAGATGCTATCAAAAGTGCTCGAGAAACCACAACTTCCTTTGAATTGCATTTTCTTAAAACGCAGTATGATTTAAGTAATGATGAAGAAAAACTAAATTATGTAGATGAAGCCGTTAATGTGATTGCAAAAATTGACAAACCCGTTGAACGTAGTGTTTATTTAAAACATTTAGCTGATGAGTTTGACTTGGATATCAATGCTTTGTCGGTTCAATGTAAACAAATTCGTTCGACCTTCATCAATAAACAGCAAAGAAAACAAATTCGTAGGTTGAAGACTGACTCATCTCCTGAAGTTTTGAATCGAAATCCAAAGAAGATTACTAAAGTTGAAAGTGCGGAGCGGTTACTTTTGTCACGAATGTTGAATAATCATGATGTTTGGCTAAAGGTGACCGATGATCCTGATTTTAGTTTTGTTCATGATGGGTATCAAACGATTTATTTACTTGCACAACATTATTTTCAGTCGCATGACGAGTACGTTCCTGCTGAATTTAGTGACTTTTTGAAGGAATCTGATTTGCAATCAACTTTCGCTAATATTGAAATGGCTGCTTTATCTAATGAGCCAAGTGAAAAAGAAGTTGACGATTGTGTTAAAATAATAAAGCAGGCTTTAACTGGTGGGGTATCCCTTAAATCAAAGTATCAAGAAATGTTAGATGCAGTTAAACTTGGTGATACTGATAAGGCTGCCCAATTGGGTAAAGAATACCAGGACCTGCAAAAGAAGTATCAATAAGAATACAGTAATGGGAGGCAATTTTTATGGCAGAAAAAGACATTAAGAAAAATGAAGTAAATTCCACAAATAAGACTGCGAAAGCAGCTCCCAAAAAGAGCGGTGCTCCTAAAAATAAGAGCACTAAAAAGACTACTGCAAAGAAAACGACTAAAACTAAGGCAACTAGAGCAAAGAAGACAACGAGTAAAGAAAAATTTGATAAAACTGGATATAAGAAGGTTTTTGACGCCGTTGTAAAGAAGCACAAGAAGGTTGGTCACATCACCTATGGGGTCTTAGAGGAAGAACTCCAGGTTCCATTTAGTTTGAATAAAAAACAAATGAACGAATTGATGGAAAAGGTTGAAGACTCAGGAATAAGTATTGTTGATGAAAGTGGCGAACCAGATCCCAGAGCTTTAAAAGCAGCTAAAAAAGTTACTCAAAAAGAACTAAAAAATGCTTCCAGTTCAAAGGGAGTTAAAATTAATGATCCGGTCAGAATGTACCTAAAGGAAATTGGTCGAGTTCCATTACTTACCGCTGATCAAGAGGTACAATTAGCTCTCAGAATCGAGCAGGGTGATGAAACAGCTAAACAAGAATTAGCTGAAGCAAACTTGCGATTAGTTGTTTCAATTGCCAAGCGTTACGTTGGCCGTGGCATGCAATTTCTTGATTTGATTCAAGAAGGGAACATGGGTTTAATGAAGGCCGTTGAGAAGTTTGATTACCGTAAAGGATTTAAGTTTTCAACGTACGCTACGTGGTGGATTAGACAAGCAATTACTCGAGCCATTGCGGATCAGGCTCGAACCATTCGAATTCCCGTTCATATGGTTGAAACCATCAATAAACTGATTCGAATTCAGCGTCAATTACTCCAAGACCTTGGCAGAGAACCGTTACCATCTGAGATTGGTGCTGAGATGGATATGCCAACTTCAAAGGTTAGAGAGATCCTTAAGATTGCTCAGGAACCAGTTTCACTTGAAACTCCAATTGGTGAAGAAGATGACTCCCACTTAGGTGACTTTATTGAAGATGAAGATGCCACTAGTCCTGCTGATCATGCTGCTTATGAGCTTTTAAAAGAACAACTTGAAAGTGTCCTAGATACGTTAACTGACCGTGAAGAGAACGTTTTACGACTTAGGTTTGGGTTAGATGATGGAAGAACTCGAACCTTAGAAGAGGTTGGAAAAGTCTTTGGTGTCACTAGAGAACGAATTCGACAGATTGAAGCTAAAGCATTAAGAAAACTGAGACATCCATCACGCAGTAAACAATTAAAAGATTTCTTAGATTAAAGATGTGGCAGAGATCCAACTGGATCGCTGCTTTTTTATTGGATTAGGAGGGAAACGATGACGGCAAAAAAGTTATCGCCACGTTTACAAGCAGTTTCTGATTTAGTTCCTAATGGGGCAACAATAGCTGATATCGGTTCGGATCACGCTTATGTTCCGGCTTATTTGTTAAAACGGAATTTGATTAAGTTTGCGATTGCCGGTGAGGTTGCTCCTGGACCACTGCATAACGCAACATCGGAAATGGAAGAACAACACTTAGGTGATAAAATGGTGACCCGGTTGGGAGATGGACTTAATGTGATTAAATCAAGTGACCACGTGAATGCAATTGTGATTGCTGGGATGGGTGGTGAATTAATCACTCAGATCCTTGAACGTGGCAAAGAGAAACTTTCTAAACAAACGGCCCTAATTCTGCAACCAAACGTTGATGAAATTCGAGTAAGAAGTTGGTTAGTTACAAATCAGTATAAGATTGATATTGAAAACATTGTTTTTGATGCTGGTCATTTTTATGAAATGATCTTGGCAACTCCATCAACGAATCCGGTTAAGTATTCTAATCAGGAACTAAGGTTTGGACCGATTCTTTTAAAACAACAAAAACAAGCATTTATTGCAAAATGGACTGATCGGATGCGGAAAAATAAGATTGTTTTGGATAATCTGCATAATGCTACTAATCCACCTCTTGAAAAAATTCAACACATCCAAAAGATTAACGAAGAATTAGAGGAGATTTTAGATGACAACCGTTAATGACTTAATTACTAGATTTGAACGATTCGCACCACTTTCACTTGCTGAACCAAAAGACCCAACTGGATTTCAAATTGGTTCTAAAAAGCGAAGTATTAAAAACGTCATGACCACTTTAGACGTTAGACCTGAAGTGGTTGATGAAGCGATCAACAAGAACGTTGATTTTATTTTTGCCCATCATCCCGTGATGTTTCATCCTGCAAAGAATTTAGATTTAGCTGATCCCCAAAATCAAATGTACGCTAATATTTTGAAACATAATATTACCGTTTATGCGGCTCATACGAACTTGGATAATGCAAATGGTGGAATGAATGACTGGCTAGCAGATGCGATCGGTCTTCAAAATACCGTTGGACTGGTACCCCATTTGGATACTAATGGTTTTCCTACTAATTATTCGATGGGACGCGTTGGCAACTTGAAACAATCAATGAAAATCATTGATTTAGGTCGACTATGTAAACAAGTGTTTGGAATTAGCGGTTTACGAATAGTAACAAATGATGATCAAGAGCGTGTTAAGCGGATTGCTATCTTAGGTGGAGACGGTGGCAAGTTCTATCGACAAGCGATTGAACAAGGCGTTCAAGTTTATATTACTGGCGATTTGTATTATCATACTTCTCAAGAGATGCTTTCAAGTGGTCTGTCTGCGATTGATCCCGGGCACCATATTGAAAGTATATGTAAAAATAAGTTAGCTGAAATGTTTACGCGCTGGTCTGATGAAAATCGTTGGGATATCAATGTATTTGCATCGCAACTAAACACGGATCCGTTTGAGTTTATATAGGAGGAATAGTTATGACTGATAGCAAGCAGTTACTGGATCGCTTTTTGAAATATGTGAAGGTGAATACGAGATCTAATCCGAATTCTGACACAATTCCGTCTGATCCTAAAGAAGTTGATTTTTTAAACGAACTTTCTTATGAATTAAAGGATATTGGGATGGAAAACGTACGAACCAATGAAAAAAGTGGTTATGTTTTTGCTGATTTACCAAGTAATGTTAAGCAAAAAGTTCCTAAGATTGGATTTATCTCTCATATAGACACTGCAGACTTTAATTCAGAACACGTCAATCCACAAGTAGTTAAAAATTACGATGGAAAATCGATTATTAAACTTGATAAAGATGGCAAATACCAGCTGGATCCGAGCGTATTTCCAACCCTTAAAAAGTATGCTGGTCAAACTTTAATTACTACCGATGGTTCAACTCTCTTAGGAGCTGACGATAAGGCGGGAGTGGCTGAAATTATGACGGCAATGAAATACTTAGTTGATCATCCCGAAATTAAGCATGGCGATATCGTAGTTGGGTTTGGACCAGATGAGGAGATTGGTACCGGAGCCGATCAATTTGACGTTACTGATTTTGGTGCTGATTTTGCATACACGGTTGATGGTGGTCCACTTGGAGACTTAGAGTACGAAACGTTTAATGCGGCGGCTGCCACAATAAAATTCAACGGAACTGATGTTCATCCTGGTGACGCCTATGGTGTGATGGTAAATGCCTCTCAGCTTGCGATTGATTTTCATAATCAATTACCAAAGGACCAACGACCGGAAAATACCAAAGATCGTCAGGGCTTTTATTATCTGCTTGCGATTGATGGGGTAACTGATCATGCTAAATTAGATTACATCATTCGTGATCATGATAAGAGTAAGTTCAACGAACGCAAGCAATTCATTCAAAACTTAGTTAATAAGTTTAATGATAAATATGGTGATGGGAGAGTTGAACTTGAGATGCATGATGAATATTACAACATGGCGGAAATCATTAAGAAAGATATGACACCCGTCAACATTGCTAAGGATGCCATGAATGAAGTTAACATTAAGCCAAATATTTATCCGGTTCGTGGTGGTACTGATGGTTCTAAGATTTCTTTTCTTGGGATTCCAACTCCCAACCTATTTGCTGGACCAGAAAACATGCATGGCCGCTTTGAATATGTGTCGCTTCAAACGATGGAAAAGGCTGTCGATTTAATTATTAAGATTTCAGAGGATGTTTCAAAAGACTAAAAAAATAACCTGCAGGTTGAACCTGCAGGTTATTTTTATTTCTAATTAACGACTAATTAGTTTAATTCCGTTGAAGGCAATAAGGGCAACAACAGCGCCGATTACTCCAACTTGAATCCAATTATAAGGTGCGCCAACCAAGGCCGATCCAATATAACCAATAATTTCGCCATATACAAATCCCCAGAAAGCACCAGTTAAGTTAGCAGCAAACGTCTTCATAATTAACACCTCTCAATACCAGTAGTTTATCACTACAGTAGAAAAAATCAATTACAAACTTCGAATAAAATTTATCGGGTCCATTTGCTATAATGAATATGAATTAAGAAAGGAGATGACAAATTTTGGGATACAATCCGTTACAAAACATCACATCGTATAGTTTGCTTCAAAGTACCAATACGGTTCCTAAGTTAATTGAAAAAGCTCGTGCGCGTGGTTATCAAAGTGTGGCTCTAACTGATCGGAATGTGATGTATGGGTCGGTAGCTTTTTATAATGAGGCAAAAAAGCAGGGTATTAAGCCAATTATTGGTTTAACGGCAGTTTTGGACGGGATGTTTTTTAAAGAAAACAAGTCCGAATTGATTTTGATTGCTAAAGATCAGGATGGGTACAAGAATTTGATGAAAATTTCATCACTTTTGATGAGTAATGATCAAACTAATGTTATTGAAAAAATCAAGGATAAACTCCACCATCTATTTGTCATTTTTCCAGAGAATAGTGAGTTAAATAAACTAATTGAAGTAGGAAGAATGAGCGAGGTTAAAACCTTAATTGCTAAAGTAAAGAGCGTTAGCGATTCAAATGCAGTAAAAGTTGGAATTAGCTTAAATCGAACTAAGATAATTATAAATGAGCTTAAGAACCTAGGGGTCCAAGCTGATGTTGATTTAGTGGCGCTTAATTCGGTTGAATATCTTGACGCAGATGATTATTTTTCAAATGAAGTTTTAAAGTCGATTGGAACTGGTGATGTGATCAAAAATCCAATGGAAGAACGGCACCAGGTTGGAACAAAATGGTTGAAGGATCGTCATAATATTGAGACTCAGTATCACAATCTAGGGCTTGATCAAGCGGTTTTAAATAACCAGAAAATGGTTGATGAAGTTGACGTAGCGATTCCCAAAGAGCAACCTAAACTACCGACGTTTAAAGCTCCAGATAATCTTTCTTCAAAGGACTATTTACGTCAATTATGTGAACTTGGTTTAAAGGAAAGATTGAAGGATCAATCGCATCTTAATCGTAGTGAGTATCAGGACCGGTTAGATTCTGAACTAAAAGTTATTAATCGGATGGGATTTGATGATTATTTCTTGATTGTATGGGATGTTTTAAATTTTGCTCATCACCAAGGAATTATAACTGGACCTGGTCGGGGATCTTCAGCGGGATCATTAGTTGCGTACACTTTAAAAATTACCGATGTGGATCCGATTAAGTATAATTTGCTATTTGAACGATTTTTAAACGAAGAACGAGCACAGATGCCGGATATTGATTTAGATATTCCCGATAATCGGCGTGATGATATTTTACAGTATGTTCATCAAAAATATGGAAATGAACATGTTGCTCAAATTGTGACTTTTGGAACGTTAGCTGCCAAACAAGCTCTTCGAGATGTTGGCAGGGTATTTGGAATGACTCCAACTCAAATGGCAAAGTGGTCATCTGCAATTCCAAATCAGCTTCATGAATCCCTGGCTAAGGCCGAATCAGAATCACAGAAATTAAGAAATTTATTAGCTGATAGTAAAACCAATCGGTTGCTATTTGATATTGCTGAAAAACTAGAGGGACTACCACGCCATTTTTCCACTCACGCTGCTGGTTTAATTTTAAGTGAAGATCCCATCGTTGATCGTGCTCCACTTCAATCCGGAAATGATGGATTGTTGATGACCCAGTACTCCAAGTATTATGTTGAAAGCGTGGGGCTCTTAAAGATTGATTTTTTGGGTTTGAGAAACCTCTCTACAATGGCTAACATTTTAGAAATTATTCATTCAAAAGTTGATCGTAATTTTGAAATAACTGACATCAATTTAAATGATCAGGATACTTTGAAGCTTTTTCAATCTGGTAAGACTAATGGGGTTTTTCAATTTGAATCATCTGGGATTCAAAACGTGTTACGTAAATTAAAACCAAATGATTTTGATATGGTGGCAGCCGTGAATGCTTTGTATCGACCCGGTCCCATTAAGAATATTGATATGTTTATTGCCAGAAAGAATGGGACTCAGACGGTTAACTATCCAAATGAAACCATTAAAAACATTTTGGGTTCAACCTTTGGCATTATTGTTTATCAGGAACAAGTTATGCAACTTGCATCGGCAATGGGTGGTTTTACACTGGGACAAGCTGATATTTTGCGCCGTGCGATGAGCAAAAAGCATAAAAAAGAAATGGATAACATGAAGATCCAGTTCATTGATGGCGCTAGTAAAAAAGGATATTCTAAAGACGTTTCAAAGACAACGTTTGACTATATGGAACGATTTGCCGACTATGGATTTAATAAGTCTCACGCAGTTGCATATAGCAAAATGGCGTTTCAGTTGGCCTATTTAAAAGTTCATTTTCCTGGTCCATTTTTTACATCGTTGCTAAATTCGGTGATCGGTAATTCACGTAAGACCAAGAATTACGTTCAAGAAGCCAAAGAATCAGATATTCAAGTTGAGCGTCCTGATATCAATGAGAGTAAAGATGTTTATACTTATCAGGATGGTAAAATCAGGTTTGGACTTCGTACCATCAAAGGATTACGAACCGATTTTATTAAGAATGTTGAGGAAGAACGAAAACAAAATGGTAATTTTCATGATTTACAGGAATTAATCAGTCGAATCGATCCCAGGTTTAGAAAAATTGATCTTTTAAATGCACTTGCTTATTCAGGGGCGCTTGATGGTTTTGGGTATAACCGAAAAGAATTAATTAATGCCATTCCAGAATTTATTAGTTCTACTGAATTAAGTGGGAACTCAATTGAATTAATTCAAGCGTTGGCTCCCAAAATTAAAAGAACTGATGATTTTTCTGATTGGGAGAAACTAAACAAGGAAAATGAGTACCTTGGAACTTATTTAACCGGGCATCCAGTTGGTCACTATACTGATTTACAAGAACAAGTGCATGCTTTAACTACTAATGATATTCATGAGCCCAGTAAAAACGTGAAAATGATTTTGTTTGTATCTCATGTAAAGACGATCCGAACGAAAAAAGGGCAACTTATGGCTTTCATAGATGGTAATGATCAGTTTGGTGATATTGATGTGACCATTTTTCCTAATCTTTACGCTAAAATTAGTGGATGGATAAAAAGTGGAATAGTGGTTTTGGTGTCTGGAAACATTGAGGTTCAACGGGGACTTCAATTAGTGGCAAATTCAATTGAACCAGCTGCTAATGTCGTTCATCAGTCTTTAAAAAAAGTTGATCATCAAAAAAAGCTTTATTTAAAGATTGCGTTAGATCATGATCGAGATTCAATCTATCAAGATTTAATCCGGATAATAAAAAGATATCCTGGTTCAACACCAATTTTGCTTTATCGAGCTTCCGATGATCGAAAGCAACTATTAGATAAAGCATATAACGTGGCCATTAATTCTGATTTAATGCATGATTTACGCGACATTTTAGGAGTGGGAAACGTTGTTACACAATGATAAATTTTGCCTGTGAAACTAACGACAATCCTTATAAAAAGTGATACAATACACTTGAAATCAAATAATGCTTGGTACGCAGATGTGTGCCATGCAAAAAGGAGAGGCTTTACTTATGAAGAGAACAAAGATCGTAAGTACACTTGGTCCTGCAAGTACTGATGTTGATACCATCACTAAGCTTATTGAAGCAGGAGCAAACGTTTTTCGTTTCAATTTTTCACACGGAGACCATGCGGAACATTTAGACCGTATGAATAAAGTGAAAGAAGCGGAAAAGAAAACTGGTAAGGTTGTTGGAATTGTCTTAGATACTAAGGGTGCTGAAATCAGAACCACGGTACAAAAAGACGGAAAGATTGAATACCACACTGGTGATCAATTTAGAATTTCAATGGATGGGAACCTTGAGGGAACCAAAGACAAGATTGCTGTTTCTTACCCAGGCTTGTATGACGACGTTAAAGTTGGCGGACATGTTCTTTTTGATGACGGTCTTTTGGATACCAAGATTGACAAAAAAGATGATGCCAACAAAGAGTTAGTGGTTACTGCCCAAAATAACGGGGTCTTGGGCTCACGTAAGGGTGTTAATGCTCCAGGAGTTTCAATTAACTTACCTGGTATTACTGAAAAAGATACTGATGATATCCTTTTCGGATGTGACCATGGTATTAACTATATCTCTGCTTCATTTGTTAGAAAGCCACAAGATGTCCTAGATATCCGTGCCTTACTTGAAAGCAAGAATATGGAAGACGTTCAAATTTTTCCTAAGATTGAATCACAAGAAGGAATCGACAACTTTAACGAAATCATCAAAGTATCTGATGGTTTGATGGTTGCCAGAGGTGACATGGGAGTTGAAATTCCACCAGAAAATGTCCCAACCGTTCAAAAACATTTAATCAAGATCTGTAATGATTTAGGTAAACCAGTTATCACTGCTACTCAAATGCTTGATTCCATGCAAGAAGAACCAAGACCTACTCGTGCCGAAGTATCTGATGTTGCTAATGCTGTTTATGATGGTACTGATGCAACTATGCTTTCAGGTGAAAGTGCTAACGGTGATTACCCAGTTAAGTCAGTTGCAATGATGAGCAAGATTGATATCGAAGCTGACAAACACTTCTTTGAATTTGGTACTCCACGTCCTAAGTTCGGTACTGGTGACGTCACTGAGTCACTTGGTGAAGCAGTTGCACGGATTGCTAAGGATATGGGAATTCACACAATTGTAGCTGCAACCGGTTCAGGTTACACTGCAAGAATGATTTCAAAATATCATCCAGACGCTGATATTCTTGCTTTAACGTTTAACGATCGTGTTCGTCGTGGCTTGACGGTTAACTATGGTGTTCAACCAATCTTAGTTGATAAACCATCAAATCCAGATGAAATGTTCGAATTGGCTGCTAAAAAGGCAGTTGAAACTGGACTTGCTAAGGAAGGCGACATGATCTTGATTACTTCAGGTGTACCATTAGGTGATCAAGGGACTACTAACACAATTCGTGTTAAGTTGATTGGTACTAAATTAGCTCAAGGTCAAGGTGTTGGTGGTGAAACTGTCATTGGCAAGACAGTAGTTGCTAAAGATGCTAAGGAAGCTAACGATAAAGCCGTTGATGGTGGCGTTCTAGTTGTTAAGGATACAAACAAGGACTACTTACCAGCAATGAAGAAGTCAAGTGCAATCGTGGTTGAAAACGGTGGTTTGACCTCATACGCTGCTGTCGTTGGTATCTCCCTTAATATTCCAGTAATTGTTGGTGCTACTGATGCAGTTGAAAACATCAAAGATGGTCAATTAGTTACTGTTGATGGTCGTCGCGGTGTTGTTTACGCTGGTAACCAATCAAAAGCTAAATAATAATTATTAAGAATGAAGCACCCGATTATTATCGGATGCTTTTTTTATTTGGTATAATATTCATTAAAAGCACTGGGATGGAGAATTAATATGAATGAAGATTTGGGAACCGTAATTACGGGAAAAGTCACTGATGAAAACGATAAGGAGTATTTCATTCAAAATAACGGAATTACCTATTCTTTAAACAAGGGCGAGTTAAAAAAGCCAATTAAATTAGGTGGAAATTTTAAGGGATTTGTCTACGAAAATGAAAAGCATCAAATGAAAATCACGCGAAACGTTCCGGATGTTGGAATTGACAGCTATGCATGGGGAAAAGTGATTGGAATTAAATTTGGATTGGGAATCTTTGTTGACATCGGTTTACCAGATAAGGATGTTGCTGTTTCTCTTGATGATTTGCCGGATATTAAGTCATTATGGCCAGAAGTTGGTGACCAACTTTTAATTGCTTTAAAAAAGGATAGTAAGAATCGAATCTGGGGTAAATTAGCTGATCCTCAGATATATAAAGCGATTTCCCAACCAGTTAATGATCCAAAATTGAAAAATCGGGATGTTAATGCTTGGGTCATTAACCCTAAACTGATGGGAACGCAAGTAATAACGGATCACTATAATTTAGGGTTCATTGACAAATCAGAAGAGGAAGAACAACCACGACTAGGAGAGAAAGTAAACGCTAGGATTATTGGAATCCGACCCAATAAAACGCTTTATTTATCACTTAGACCACGATCTTATGAAGTGATTGGTGAGGACGCCAAGATGATTCAGACAATTCTTGAGCATAAGCCTAATAATGAATTACCTTATAACGATAAAAGTGACCCTCAAGTAATTAAGGATTACTTTGGAATCAGCAAATCTCAGTTTAAACGAGCCCTGGGGCATTTATTAAAGGCTCATGTTATTTCCGAAACCCCAGATGGAATTAAATTAACTGAAACGAGATGAAAGTAAGTGAATGATCAAATTGAAGATTATCTCCACTATTTACTAGTAGAAAGAGGATTATCTGACAATACCATTAAAAGTTATCGACAAGATTTAAGGGAATTTGAGTTGGATTTAAAAAAAAATCACATCAGTTCGTTTAAAGATGTCGACCAGTATGCAATTTTAAATTACATGGAAACAATGAAAAATAGTGGTAAGTCTCGTAATACAATCATTCGATTTGTATCAACGCTTCGTAAATTTTTTCAATATTTAATGGAATTTAAGGTGATTAAAAAGAACCCCATGAACAAGATTGATACTCCTAAAAAGGGCAAGCACTTACCCGATGTTTTATCCGTTAATGAAGTTGATCGATTACTTAAAATGCCGGATGTGAACACCAAGTATGGGGTAAGAGATCGAACCATTTTAGAAGTGATGTATGCTACTGGGCTTCGAGTATCTGAATTGATTAATTTAAAGTTATCTGATCTTCATTTAGAAATGAATCTGATTCAGACCATCGGAAAGGGAGATAAGGAACGAATTGTTCCAATTGGAGAAGTTGCTCAGAATTGGCTATTTAAGTATTTAAATGATAGTCGATTACAGTTACTTAAGCACCGGACATCTCCGTACGTTTTTTTGAATGCGCATGGTGGACGAATTAGTCGACAAAGCATTTGGGAAAAGATTAAACGTTACGTTAGTTTAGCTGGCATTAAAAAGAACGTTACTCCACATACATTACGACATTCTTTTGCAACGCACATTTTAGAAAATGGAGCCGATCTTAGAACTGTGCAGGAATTACTTGGACATTCTGATATTTCCACGACGCAAATTTACACTCATATTTCCCACGAGCGGTTAAGTCAGGTGTATGATAAATATCATCCAAGAGCATAAAATGAGATGGAGTAATGACAGCAAGTAATTGAGGTGATGTCGATGCTATTCAGGTATCGAAATGATTATGAAAAGATTGTGATGGGGATGTTGTCACTTTCTAAAAGTAACGATAAAACGAAACATCTTGTGGAAGAAATGAATTGGTATCGAAATGCTGACAATCGTGACATTTTTCTTTGGAAGGATCGATTTGGAAATTGGGCTGGAATTGTAGGAGTTGAAACCAACCCGAAAAACGTGGTTGTTAGAAGGATTACCCTTACGCCAGATGCTAACAATATTTTTAATGAATTTCGAATTCTTGATAGTGTTGAAAATGAATATCCCGACAAAAAAATCATGGGAACGTTTAATACGCAAGATGTCATTAGTAAATGGGAGTTAGGTCATGAACAGAGACAATCTACAGATTCACGTTAATGACTTTGATGGTCCACTAGAGCTTTTACTGCATCTAATCAAACAAGCAAAGATGGATATTTATGATATTGACATTAAGGATATTACTGAGCAATATTTTAAATATTTAAATAAAATGAAACGTTTAAATTTTGATATTGCTGGTGATTTCTTTGTAATGGCGGCTAATTTGATGCGAATTAAATCTAAAATGTTGTTAGCTAAAGAAACTGATGATGAATTAGATGATGATCCACGGGATGATCTGGTTGATCAGTTGGTTGAATATAATCGGTATAAAAAAGCGTCGAAAAAGTTGCAAAAAAAAGAAGTAGAACGAAATCATTATCATTCTAGGATTCGTTCTTTTAATAAGTCGGAGATTGCAATTGGTGAAAATGAGTTTGAAATTAGCTTGTTGGAACAAGCATGGAATAAGATCATTAAACGATATCAGTTAACTTCTAAACCGCCAGTTCAACAAGTTTCAGAATGGAATTTTAGTGTTAATGAGCAAAGTGAAGTAATTATGAGACGAATAAATAGAGCTAGTAGTCATGAAATCTATTTTTCCAAGTTATTTGAGGCCAATTCTCCTTTAGAAGAATTAGTGACCGATTTTTTGGCACTTTTGGAAATGGTTAAACATCATCGTATTATGGTTGTGCAAACCAGTAATGACGGAGAAATCTTATTAAGGAAATCTAATTAATGAATTTAATGGCAGAAATTGAAGCTCTCTTGTATGTTTCGGGAGAGTCTGGAATGACAATTGAACGGTTGAAAAAATTAACTTCCGCAAATGATTCCACCATTCGGAGCTGTATTGCTTCGTTGAGTGAGCGTTATTCAAGTGATCGATTTGGCATCTGCATTTTACAAAATGGTGACATTATCCATATGACAACTAAAAAGGATTATTCAAAAGTAATTCAAAAGTTTGTTAAATCCGATGAAGAGTTGTTAACGCAGTCGGCACTTGAGACGCTTACGATTATTGCGTATAAACAGCCAATAACGCGCGTTGAGGTTGATGAAGTGAGGGGCGTAAATAGTTTGATTTCAATTAGAAATCTTTTGGCACAAAATTTAATTACCATCAAGGGTGAGCGTGATGAACCAGGCAAACCTAAGCTATATGTTACTACCGACCTTTTTTTAAACGCTTTTAACCTTAAAAGCATTAATGATTTACCAGCTTTAGACGCAGAAAGAGATCCAAAAGATTATGGTCAGATGTTTGATGATAAAATGAAACCATTGGAGGATCAGCGAAATGAGTGAAAGATTACAAAAAGTTATGGCGCATGATGGGGTGGCTTCGAGACGAAAGTCTGAGGAACTTATTAGTACTGGACATGTGAAGGTTAATGGTAAGATTGTTAATCAGTTAGGGATAAAAGTTGAACCCACTGACAAGATTGAGGTGGATGGAACATCGTTAAGAAAAGAAGATCTAGTATATTTTGCCCTGTATAAGCCACGTGGGGTAATTTCTTCTGTGAGGGATGAAAGGGATCGAAAGACCGTTTTGAACTTTTTTAAAAAGGTTCCTGAACGAATATACCCGGTTGGACGATTAGATTATGATACGAGTGGGATAATTATTTTAACTAACGACGGAACGCTTGATTTCCAGTTAACTCATCCTAAATATGAAGTAAAAAAGACGTACTTAGTTAAGGTGATTGGGAAACTCGATCACAATGAGTTGAATAAAATTCGAAAGGGTGTTTTAATTAATGGCAAGTATAAGAGTGCACCCGCGGAAGTTGAGGTGATTTATAAGGCTGGTAATTCAAAGAATAATTCGGTGCTACGTTTGACGATTCACGAGGGTAAGAATCATGAAGTTAAAGATATGCTGAAAGCAGTTGGTCATCCTGTTGAAAAATTAAAACGGGAAGAGTTTGCTGGGATCGGTTTAGAAAACTTACAACCTGGTGAGTTTCGTAGGCTCCGAAAAAGAGAAATACGAGATTTGTATGCTTTAACTAAATAATTAATAAAACGTCTTCAAGGTCGGGTGAAATTCCCAATCGGTGGTTACAGCCCACTACCCAATGAAAATTGGTTGAGATGGTGAAATCCCATTGCCGACAGTAAAGTCTGGTATAAAGAAGATGAGTTTTTTTATGGCGCAATTTACCCTAATTGACTTTGAAGAACGTTTAATTGGAGGAATTGTGATGATAGCTAAAAACGATCGAATTAAAAGAATTACTATAACTGCCGTGATTGGTGCGATCTCATTTTTGTTAATGTTGATTTCATTTCCAATCATCCCATACATGAGTTATTTGAAATTGGATTTTTCGGATATTCCAATTTTGATTTGTTTGTTATTATTGGGACCGGGTGCAGCCATTGAAGCTGTGATACTTAAACTATTTATTTACTGGATGGTGATGGGTTTTTCACCACTTGAGTTAATTGGGTTGACCACCTCTCTTTTAGCCTCATTAACAATGATTTTGGTGTTTTACTTTTTGAGAAAATATTTATTTAAAAGTCACTGGATTGACTTTTTGATTGTTTTGGTTGAAACGCTGGCGTTAACAATTGTCATGAGTATTACCAATTTGTTCATTAGTACTCCACTGTATGTGAAACTAACAAATTTAAAGTTAGATTTTTCGCTTGCCAAAACGATTCTTTACGGAGTAGTTCCCTTTAACTTAATCAAGGGTATTGTGATTGGATTGATTTTTGTGATTATTGCAAAACAAATGCAGAAATGGATTAATAAGCGATCTTATCAAAAATGATTAATAATACAAATGAAGCTCTTGGTCTTTTCGTTTTTAGTGCAACCCAAAAACGGAGGGCTCGATTAATTGAAAACTTACTGTTAGGCAAGAAAACGGTAGCCACCTTATACTGGGCGATGAGATATGGTCTTTTAGACCTTCTTGGAGTTGGACGATATTTTAATAAAAACGAATTAGATGTTAAGTCTCTGATTAGTGCGAACTTGCTGGAAGAAGTTGAACATGGTCAGTTTAAATTAACGTCTGAAGGAGAAAAAGAAAGAGCAGAATTAGTTAAAATGATTGATGATTCTAATCTTTCTTTTTCATTACATACTTTTCAAAGGATTGATTTAGTTAGTTTTAAGCAACGATTGCAGTTGTTTGTTCAGATTATCTCAGAGCATGTCCATAACGTTAGACACTATTATCCAGTCAATGTTGATGGAGTGAATAAAGATTTTATTAAAAAATATTATCGACTGATTGATCGCAAGCAAGTTGGCACAGATTTAAAGAAAGAGTTGAAACGATTTTTATCCTTACTCGATCTAAATGACGCTGATTTATTTGCTCAAGGATTAGTTGGATTTAGTACTAATGGATTCACAATCCAGCAGATTGCACATAATTTAAACCAATCGTTAGTCAAAAGTTATATTGCTGATTTTATCAATTATGCAAAATTGGCGAACTTTGTTGAGCAAAGTGATCAATCTGTAATGGTTCCATTACTTAATGGTCTTTTCAAAAATCCAATTTCTGGTAGTGCTAAAAGGACTTTTGATGAATATGAACGATTGGGTAATATAAAAAAGGTTGAACAACTGCGAAATCTACGAGAGTCAACTGTCCTAGAACATCTTCTGGAAGTTGCAATTTACGTTGATTATGACAAGTTTCCTTATCGAAATTTCATTTCCCTTCAAATGGAAAGAAAAGTTAGGCGTATTCTACTTGGAACGGACGTCGATGACTGGGACTATCATCAATTACCAACTGATGTTTTAGAGCAGTTTAGTTTTTTTCAATTTAGATTACTTGAAATCAAACGGACAAAACAGGGAATTAATAATGAACAAGATGAAACTTGCTAAACAAATATTAAAAAACAAGTTTGGCTTTAGTGATTTTAAGCCTGGTCAAGATAAGACCATTTCTGCACTATTAAATGGCGCAAATGTTCTTTCAGTCATGCCAACTGGGGCAGGTAAATCATTAATATACCAGTTATATGGGTATTTAGTTAAGCGGCCGGTTGTGATTGTTTCGCCACTTATTTCTCTTATGGAAGATCAGGTTGGTCGAATGAACTTTATGGGAGAAAAGCGGGTGTGTGCTTTAAATTCAATGAACGATTGGTCGAAGCGACACCGGCTATTGAATCATCTTGATCAGTTTCGTTATATTTTTGTTTCTCCAGAACTATTATCTAATTCTGATGTGCTTAACCGCATTAAGCAATTGAAAATTGGCTTATTGGTGATTGATGAAGCACATTGTATCTCTAAGTGGGGGCTTGATTTTCGTCCTGATTACCTGTCATTAAGACAGGTGATTCGTACGTTAGGACATCCGCAAACGCTAATGCTAACGGCAACTGCTTCAAAAAAAGTTCAAAGAGATATCATTAATTATTTGAAGTTAACTGACGTTCAAGAAATAATTGAAAATGTGGATCGGCCTAACGTTTTCCTTGCGGTTCATAAAAGTTCAAGTGAAAAAGATAAGCAAGCCTATCTTTTTAATTTAATTGAGAAACTCAAGTATCCCGGTATAATTTATTTCTCTAGCCGAGATAAGGCTTCGAAAGTTGCTTTTAAACTTAGAGAACAAACTGATATCAAAGTGGCAGCTTATCATGCCGGTCTTAGTAACGATGATCGGTATCGGATTCAGCATCAATTTATGGATAATGAGCTTCAGGTCATCTGTGCAACCAGCGCCTTTGGAATGGGGATTGACAAATCAGACATCCGATTTGTAGTCCATTATCATATGCCGACTGATATGGAAAGTTATGTTCAAGAAATTGGCAGAGCTGGAAGAGACGGTAAACAGAGTATCGCAGTGTTACTTTACTCTAATGGTGATGAACAAATTGCACAGAGCTTAATTGTTAGGTCCATTCCTAATGATCAACAGATTGATAATTTCTTTTCAAATCCCAAAGCTAAAATGAGCGAGCAGAATAAGAGACTCCTTCAGTTCTATTTAAATCATGGGTATGGTAATGATGACGTCAAACAGATTTTTTCTGAGGTCACCCTTAAAAAGGATCAAAGTTTAAAGCAAGTTGTCCGGTACATTAATCATACTGGCTGTCGGCGAAAACTTCTGCTTTCTTTATTTGATGTGAACTTTGATGACCACACTGATGATTGTTGTGACTTTGGAAGTGAAAAGTTTGATTTAATGAGTCTTGGTTTGTTAAAAGACGTTAATAGTGAAAAGTCCAATTTAGCTGGTACTTGGTATGAGATTTTGGACAAACTTTTTTAATAATAATTAGGCGCAAAAAATGATATAATCACCATAGAAGTTTTGGAGGGATGTATTTATGAGGGACGACAAACATAAAGATAACAAAAAAAATGATCCATGGGATGATTCATTTTCAGATGATACCGATCCAGATGGAAATCTTTCAAGAACCGAGTATCGTAAGCACCATCGTAGTAATTCATTAGTCGTGATTATGCTGGTTTCTGTTATTGTAATTATTGCCCTTGTTGCACTTGTTTTTGGGCTTTCTAAGGAACGTGCGGTTGGAAATGGGAGTGCCAGTCAAAAGACACAGAGTAGTAAGATGCACCACGAAAAACCCAAAAAGAATAAAGATCAGAAATCAAAGAAACCGAAAGCAAACTCAAGTAGTGTTCAAAGTGAGGATACTACAAATGATAATACTGTTTCATCTGGTGCTGGATCTGAAGAGGCTTCATCTTCATCCGTTCAAAACGAAATGGGAAGTAACCAAAGTAGTACGACTCCAAGTAGGGATTCATCATCTACTGCTAATAACTCGCAGCAACAAAAACCAGCCCAAACAACGAATGGCACTGATAATGCTGGTAGTAATGATTACGTTAAGGTTCAAAAAGGTCAGGGAGTTTATCGCGTAGCTACTAATGCGGGTATTAGTATGCAACAGTTATTAAAATTAAATGGACTTAGTTCATCCAGCCAGATTCATCCAGGACAAAGTTTAAGGGTTAAATAATTACAAATAAATGATAAGGATTGATTACATTTGGGTAAGAACGGCTTACAAGTTGCAATCGATGGGCCTGCTTCAGCGGGTAAAAGCACGGTAGCTAAACTAGTTGCAAAAAAATTTCATTACATATATTGTGATACCGGTGCAATGTATCGATCAATTACGTTAAAAGCAATTAGACTAGGATTAGATTTAAATGATGAGAAGACCCTTCTTGATCTTTTAAAAAAAACCACGATTACTTTTGAACCGGGTGATCCAGTTCAAAAGGTCTTTGTTGACGGTAAAGAAGTTACAAATGATATTCGCAGTCCTCAGGTAACTAGCAATGTTTCAGCAGTTTCAGCACTTGGATCAATTCGTTTCGAATTAGTTAAAAGACAACAGGATTTGGCAAAAGATGGTGGAATCGTTATGGATGGTAGAGACATTGGCACGACGGTTCTACCAAAGGCAGATGTAAAGGTCTTTTTAATTGCCAGTGTTACGGAGCGAGCTGAGCGGAGATATAAAGAGGATCAAGCAAAGGGAATTTCGGTTAGTCTCAATAAACTTAAAAAAGATATTGAGGAACGGGATTATAAGGATTCCCATCGAAAGATATCCCCATTAAAAAAAGCATCTGATGCTTTTGAAATTGATACCACTTCAATGTCGATTGATGACGTGGTTGCGGCAATTTCGCAATTAATCGAAAATAAAATTCAACAACTTTCAAATAATAAAGCCGATTAACTGGTATTTTATTTCCAACTAAGATAAAATAGCAATTAGAGTTGTTGCAAGGAGGAAATGTTTGATGAGTGAAAACGATACTAATGCAAACAAAGATTTATTAGCCGCTCTCGATAATATTAAGCAGGTAAACGTTGGTGATGTTGTTAATGGTGAAATTTTGGCCATTGATGATGACCAGCAATTAGTCGTGGGAATCGAAGGCGCTGGTGTTGAAGGAGTTATTCCAAGGAAAGAAATTTCCGCACAAAGGGAAGATAACCCAACTTCAAACTACAAAGTTGGAGACAAAGTTAAGGTTGTTGTTGTATCTCGAATTGGTGATGATAAGGAAGGTGGAAGTTACCTTCTTTCAATCAGAAGACTTGAGGCTCTCAAGGTTTGGGATGACATCAAGGAAAAATCTGATAAGGGTGACACCATCAAAGTTACTGTTACTCGTGCGGTAAAAGGTGGTTTAGTGGTAAATGCTGACGGAGTTCGTGGATTTATTCCAGCTTCCATGATTACTGATCACTTTGTTGATGATTTAAATCAATTTAAAGGTCAAGAACTCGAAGTTAAGATTATTGAAGTTGTCCCTGAAGAGAATCGTTTGATTTTATCACATAGAGCGATTGCTGAAGCAGAACGTAAAGAAGCTCGTGATAGAATTATGAGCACACTAAAACCCGGAGATGTTGTTGAAGGGAAAGTTGCTCGTTTGACTAACTTTGGTGCCTTTGTCGATCTTGGTGGGATTGATGGACTTGTTCACGTTTCAGAAATTTCTTATGAACATGTTAACAAACCAAGTGATGTTTTGAAGGTTGGCGAAGAGGTTAAGGTTAAAGTTCTTTCAGTTGATCCTGATCGTAATCGTATTTCATTATCAATTAAACAAACTCAACCAGGTCCTTGGAGTGACATTGAAGAAAAAGCTCCTAAGGGAAGTGTCCTTGATGGAAAAGTTAAGCGCTTAGTTGATTTTGGTGCTTTTGTTGAAGTTTTCCCTGGTGTTGAAGGATTAGTTCACATTTCACAAATTTCACATAAGCATATTGACAAGCCGAGTGATGTTTTGAAGTCTGGCGAAGACGTTAAAGTTAAAGTCCTTGACGTTCAACCTGAAGAACATCGATTAGCATTGTCAATGAAAGCTCTCGAAAAAGACCCCAGAGATGATCAAAAAACTCCAAAGAAAAATGTGAGTGATAATTCAACTAATAATGCTCCTGAAGAAGAGAATGGTTTTACGTTAGGTGACATTGTTGGAAATGAATTAAATGATGATGACAATGAGTAATTAGAAAATTATCCTTCATATTTATGAAGGATTTTTTTTATTCTCAAAAATAAGAGGTGATATAAAATGGCAAAACCTACTGTAGCAATTGTTGGAAGACCAAACGTTGGTAAATCAACAATTTTTAATCGAATTGCTGGTGAACGAATTTCAATTGTTGAAGATACTCCTGGAGTGACCCGTGATCGTATTTATGCTCATGGGAGTTGGCTTGGTCACAATTTTAATTTGATCGACACTGGTGGAATTGAAGTTGCTGATGAACCATTTATTAAGCAAATTACTGATCAAGCAGAAATTGCGATTGATGAAGCTGATGTAATTATATTTATGGTAAATGGTAAGCAAGGAATGACTGACGCTGATGAAAGAGTGGCCCAATTATTGTATCGATCTGATACGCCAGTTGTATTGGCGGTTAATAAAATTGACAATCCCGAAAGTCGGGCCGACATTTATGATTTCTATGCTTTGGGGTTTGGTGACCCATATCCCATTTCGGGCTCTCACGGACTTGGTTTGGGGGATTTGTTAGATGCTGTTGTTAAGAATTTCCCAGAAAATGCTAACGAAACTGACGATGATAGTATTAAATTTAGTGTGATTGGCCGACCAAATGTTGGCAAGTCATCACTTGTCAATGCTATTTTAGGAGAGAATCGGGTGATCGTATCAAATGTAGCTGGCACTACTCGCGATGCGATTGACACTAAGTTTGAAAATGATGGTCAAGAGTACACCATTGTTGATACCGCAGGAATTCGGAAACGTGGTAAGGTTTATGAAAAGACCGAGAAATACAGCGTAATGCGAGCTATGAGAGCAATTGATGGAAGTGATGTGACATTGATGGTTCTCAATGCAGAAGAAGGCATTAGAGAGCAAGACAAGCGGGTTGCTGGATATGCGCACGAGGCTGGCAAGGGTGTCATCATTGTCGTTAATAAATGGGACGCTTTAAAAAAGGATAATCACTCGCAACAACAATTTGAAGCTGATATTCGTGAGCAATTTCAGTATTTGGCTTACGCACCCATTATTTTTGTATCCGCAACGACCAAACAACATGTTAGTCAGTTACCATCCTTGATTAAACGAGTTAACGAAAACCATCAACGTCGAATCCAGTCGTCAACCTTAAATGATGTTATCATGGATTCAATCGCAATTACTCCAACACCAACCAGAAATGGGAAGCGACTTCGGATTTACTATGCTACCCAGGTTGCTGTTGGACCTCCAACGATTGTCTTGTTTGTAAATGATCCAGAACTACTTCATTTTTCGTACAAACGTTATTTGGAAAATCAAATTAGAAAAAATTTTGACTTTGCTGGGACACCAATTCACTTGATAGCAAGGCGTCGAAAGTAATGAGTAATGGTAACAACCTTCTAATCATAATTATATTAAAATTTTTTTAGTAAATGTTAATTATACTTCCATTATTTGTTGCAATGACACCATTCTTATGCTAAATTAAGACTAGAAATGATGTAGTAGTACATCATTTCCCCTGGCTTAATCTTTAACTTATTGGGTGTTTTTTACATAAAAAACATCTATTCAGGAGGTGAATACACATGGCCAACAAAGCAGAATTAGTTAATGATGTCGCAAAGGCAACTGGTTTAACTAAGAAAGATGCCACCGCAGCTTTGGATGCAGTTTTTGACTCAATCCAAGACAAGTTGACTCACGGTGAAAAGGTACAATTGATCGGTTTTGGTAATTTCGAAGTACGTAATCGTGCCGCTCGTAAGGGACGTAACCCCCAAACTGGTGCAGAAATTCAAATCCCTGCAAGTAAAGTACCTGCCTTTAAACCCGGTAAGGCTTTAAAGGAAGCTGTTAAATAGTTTTATTTAATGGTTTAACCAGTGCGCTTATGCGTACTGGTTTTTTTATTAGTAGGAGGACATGTGTAATGACTTATTCAGAGCAAGCCTTAGACGCCCTAAAAAAGGGTGATATGAGTCAATTTAACGATGACATCAAAAAAGCCAAGGTAAATGATAGTGATGATATGATTTATTCGTTAGCAGAAGAACTTTATTCATTAGGTTTTTTAAACGAATCGATTGATATATATAAAGATCTTTTAAAAAAATATCCTGAGGAAGACGAGTTAAGAACAAGTATTGCAGATATTTTGATTTCTGAAGGCAAGATTGATAAAGCGCTTAATTATTTAAGTGAGATTAAACCTGATTCCCCAAATTATGTTAATGCTTTGATGGTTGAAGCTGATCTTTATCAAACTCAGGAAATGTATAACGTTAGTGAACAAAAGTTACTTGAAGCTGAGAAAATTGATCCAGACGAAAACGTAATTAAATTTGCCCTGGCTGAATTGTATTTTTCTACCGGACAATTTGATAAAGCCATTCCTATATACTTGGGAATAATTAAACAAGGTGTTTTGAACATTTCTTCAGTCAATTTGGTTGAAAGGTTAGGGGTGGCATACGCTAATGCAGGTCATTTTGAGCAGGCTATTGGATACCTTGAACAGATTAAGCCCATTGATATGACGCCAGACGTCAAATTTGAAACGGGTTTTACTTACTTACAGTTGAAAAACTACGCTAAAGCGATTGAGATGTTCAAGCAGTTGCGAGAAGAGGATCCTCAGTATGCCTCACTGTATCCTTACTTAGGGGAAGCATACATTCAAATGAATGAACCTGAAAATGCTTTAAAGGTTTATCAGGAGGGTATGAGTGTTGATCAGTATAATGTCAATATGTACATTAAAGCCGCAGACGTTGCTGCTAAACTTTCAAAAGAAGACCTAGCCCTGAAGTATCTTAATAAGGGACATCAGGTTGATCCGGATAACATGGAATTAATTCTTAAGTTATCTAATTTGTACGTTAAGCAGGGCGAATATCAAAAAAATGTTGATTTTTTGAGCCCATACGTAAAAGAAGAAGAAACCGATCCACAAATTTACTGGAATTTGGCGGTGTCTTATGCTCATCTTGAAAAGTATGATGATGCTCAAAAGTACTATGAGCGAGCTCTTCCGTACTTTGATGATAATCCTGATTTTTTACGTGAGGCGATTTTATTGTTCAGAGAGAATGGTCAAATTAAGGAAACCATTAAACTGTTAAAACATTATGTGAAACTTGTCCCGACTGATGATGAAATGGCATACATGCTTGAAGATTTAGAAGATTACGAGTAACAAAATAAGGATCAGAGTTGGATTTGATACTCTGATCCTTATTTTTGTGCTAATTTTTGATAATAGATTAGTGACGCTGGATCCATTCTTAAATCCTGTGCAAGAGTTTTGTCACTATCATTTGGATGTTGATTGAGGTAGTTAACGACGAATGCTTGGTATAGTGATTTGGGATTAAGATTCATTGCTAGGTATTCACTATCTGGCTTTAAGTATTTGTGAAGACCTGCAGATGTAATATGGCAGTTGGAAGCGATTCTTTGCTTTAAAAAGAGGTCCTTTGAATGATGACGAATTTGAAGCGGGGTAACAAATTTTTGAAAATTAGATAAAAAGGATTTTTCTTCAGGTGAAAAGTCAACGTGGTTTAATTCATGATAAAAGCCAGGTAAGAGAAACTCTGAAGATTGGTATCCCTTACTGATAAGTAACAGCGTCATTCTAGTGTAGTAGTGAACCTCAGGATCTTCG
The DNA here is from genome assembly GCF_059900945.1 of Fructilactobacillus sp. X8R1C1. NCBI lineage: Bacteria > Bacillati > Bacillota > Bacilli > Lactobacillales > Lactobacillaceae > Fructilactobacillus > Fructilactobacillus sp. X8R1C1. Next base: position 178,041 of record NZ_JBWXVH010000001.1, read on the forward strand.
AGGATAGTTGGTAAAGAATAGATCCACTTGGTAATGTATGAATTATGTTCGTTTTTTTCCTTACTTTTAATGTTAATTGTAGGAAGATGGGTATTAAGGTGGTTGTTAAATAAGAATTTAAAATAGACGTTGATCTGAGATAAAACCTTGTTATAGGTATTGTTTCCGTTATTACGCTTAGAAATGATCATATCTAGATATTGCTCGATGTCTCGATCAAAGATTTGACTAACTCGGTGATCCGCTTGGTATCCCACGTTAAAATTAGATAAATAATTAAAAAGATCCGATAAAGTTTTGGAATACTCGCGAATGGTTACATTTGAGAGTTCTTTTTTTCTTAGATAACGTTCAAAATGATCTTGATATGGATAATTGTTACTCATGATTTGTCTCCTGTAATAAGTTACTTTAACTTAATCATAACACAAGAACCAGACACAAGCCTAACTTTTATATGATAATTTTGGTAGAATGAAATCAGTGAAGGTGTGTGGATCATGAAAATAGACAACTTACCAAGTGAATTTGATGATGCTAGAAGGGTTCTTCAGACAATTGAAGAAGCGGGATTTCAAGCTTATTTTGTTGGCGGATCAGTCCGTGACACTATTTTGCATGCACCAATTCATGACGTTGATATCGCAAGTAGTGCGTATCCTGAAGAAATTAAAACCATTTTCAAGAAGACAATTGATACTGGGATTGAACACGGAACCGTCACGGTGGTGCACGATGGTCGATCTTATGAAATCACGACGTTTCGGACTGAATCAGGATACCAAGATTATCGGCGTCCCGATCAAGTTACCTTTGTTCGATCACTTGAAGATGATTTAAAGCGTCGTGATTTTACTATCAATGCGCTTGCCATGAAAGAAAATGGTGAAATCATTGACTTGTTTGGTGGCTTAAATGATTTAAGAAATCATCTAATTAAGGCTGTTGGAGATCCAGAACAACGTTTTAATGAGGATGCTTTACGAATGATGCGTGCTGTTCGATTTGCTAGTAAACTGGATTTTGCAATTGAAAAGAACACTTTTAACGCGATTAGTAAACATAGTTATCTATTAAAAAAGATTGCTGTGGAACGAATTAACGTGGAATTTGTAAAGATGATGCTAGGGATGGCTCCTGGCAAGGGGCTTAAACAGATGATCCAAACGAATTTAATTAAGTATGTTCCCGTCTTGGGTGATTATGTTTCTGAAATAGCTAGGTTAGGGTCACGTCCCATTTCAGAATACATTAATAACGAAGTTCAGGTCTGGTCCTTAATTGCATGTCAGTGCGAATTAAATAGTGAACAGATTGGACATCTGATGAAGAGTTGGAAGGGATCAAATAGGTTAACCGAGAACGTTAAACTAACGGTTAAAGCAACTTACAAGATTGTAAGTGATGTTTTAGATCCAGTAACGTCGTATAAAGTTGGTCGCATCAATCTTGATAACGCATGTCAAGTAGCCATGACCTTAGGTAAGGTAGTCAATATTGGCCAAATAGAAAATGAATATGATCGCCTTCCGATTAAAAGTAAAAGTGAACTAAAAATTAACGGTAAAATGTTGATTGATAGAGGTTTTAAACCAGGTCCATTATTAGGAAATGTTCTTAATCAACTGGAACGTTCCGTTATAAGTGGCCAAATTAAAAATGATTCAGATTCACTACTTTCTGCATCGAAGCAAATAAATAATGATTAAAAATAATTGGAGCAGATATTGTGCAAACATTAAAAGCAGAAAACTTGACGAAGACGTATGGTGAAAAGACTTTATTTAAAAATCTTGACTTTATTATCAATGAACATGACCGAATTGGATTAATTGGAACGAATGGAAGTGGTAAATCGTCCCTTTTAAACACTATTTCTGGAATTGATCATGATGTTAATGGGACAATTACCACTTCTAAGTCGTACACAATTGGATACCTAAAGCAGGTTCCAGATTTAGATGAAAACCTAACCGTTATTGACGCTGTTTTTGCTGGTGATCAAAAGATTTTTAAAATCATCAGATCCTATGAACATGCACTTAAAAATTACTCTAAGCATTCAGAAAATTCAGATTTTGAAAAAAAGTTTGAGAATGCAGAAGCAAAAATGAATGAAGAGGATGCCTGGACGGCGGAAGTGAACGTTAAAAACATCCTTAATCAACTGAAAATTACCGATTTAGATCAAAAGGTGGGTAGCATGTCGGGTGGCCAGCAGAAACGAGTTGGATTAGCTCAGGTTTTAATTCAGTCACCTGATTTACTTTTATTAGATGAACCTACCAATCACTTGGATTTTGACTCGATTGACTGGTTGGAACGGTTTTTGAGTAAATACAAGGGAGCTTTAGTATTTGTTACCCATGATCGTTATTTTTTGGATCAAATTGCTAATCAAATATGGGAATTATCATTTGGTAAACTTTATAAGTATCCCGGTAATTATCAAGATTATGTCCAGAGGAAGGCTGAACTTGATGAAGAGCAAGAGGCTGCCTCTCATAAGCAGCAACGGCTTTACAAACAAGAGTTAAAGTGGATGAAAAAAGGCGCTAAAGCTCGTTCCACTAAGCAACAAGCACGAATTAATCGATTTAACGATTTAAAAGCTGATGTTGATCAGGGCAATCCAATCGATGAAGATGTCGATATTACAATTGGTCAAAAACGGCTTGGTAAAAAAGTGATTGACATTAAACACGCTAACTTAACAATTGCTCATAAGCCAATTCTAAGAGATTTCAGCATGTTAATTCAAAATGGTGCACGAATCGGAATTAGTGGTGAAAATGGTGCCGGGAAATCAAGCTTTTTAAATGTAATTGCTGGAAAGCTTCCACTTCAGTCCGGTACCATTGATATTGGTGAAACCGTTAAAATGGCATATTATACACAAAAAATGGAGAAAATCCCGGAAGACAAACGTGTTATTAGTTATTTAACCGATATCGGTGAAAATGTGGTTGATAAGGATGGAAATAAGGTCAGCGTTACTAATTTATTAGAACAGTTCCTTTTTCCTAAATTTATGCATGGAACTTTGATCCGCAAGCTTTCAGGTGGAGAAAAAAGGCGCCTTTATTTACTGAAATTATTGATGGAGCAACCAAATGTGCTTCTTCTTGATGAGCCAACTAATAATCTCGATATTGGGACCTTAACGGTTCTAGAGGATTACATCAAGCACTTTAATGGGACAACGATTACAGTATCTCATGATCGTTACTTTCTTGATAAAGTAGCTGATCGATTATTGATTTTTGATGGGAATGCTAAAATTGAGCGTTATACTGGTCAATTTACTGATTATCTACAAAAAATGAAAATGCAAAGGAAACAGGTTCATCATGATAGTAAGAACCAAACCAATAGCCGATTAGATGAAGCTAAAGATAGCACTTCCGAGAAAAAAAGCACGAAATCGAAAACCAAGTTAACGTATGCTGAAAGAATTGAGTGGGATAAGATCGATGGTAAGATTAATTCTTTAGATCGCCAGACTAAAGATGTAAAAAAACAGATGCAAGAAAATAGTTCGGATTATGATAAGTTAGCAGAGTTACAACGAAATCTTGATGAATTAAATCAGAAATCGGATCAATTAATGAACCGATGGGAATATTTGAGCCAGTACGTTGATGAGTAGTTGTTTTTATTAAAAAAGGAAGAGATTAAAATGTTAGAGGATGCATATTTAAATCTAGAACGTTACGTTTTAGATAATGGTCACAAAAAATCAGATCGAACTGGTACTGGAACCATTAGTACCTTTGGTTATCAAATGCGTTTTAACTTACAGGACGGCTTTCCACTTTTAACCACTAAGGCAGTTCCCTTTCGGTTGATTAAATCAGAATTACTCTGGTTTTTGCGAGGTGATACTAACATTCGTTATTTACTTAAACATAATAATCACATTTGGGATGAATGGGCGTTTGAAAAATGGATTAATTCTGATGAATATCATGGACCAAATATGACTAATTTTGGTTTGCGTTCACAAAGTGATCCCGAATTTAATGAAGAATACCAAAAGCAGAAGAAAATATTTTGTGAACGAGTTTTAAATGACGATGATTTTGCCAAAAAATATGGCGATCTAGGCTTGGTTTATGGGAGTCAATGGCGTAACTGGAAAACGAGCAATGGTAAGGCCATTGACCAGATTAAAAATGTTATTAATACCATTAAAACTAATCCTGATTCTAGAAGAATGATTGTGAGTGCTTGGAATCCAGAAGATATTTCTAGTATGGCTCTTCCACCTTGTCATGTAATGTTTCAGTTTTACGTAAACGATGGCAAGTTAAGTTGTCAACTGTATCAGCGTAGTGGTGATATTTTTTTAGGAGTTCCATTTAATATCGCAAGTTATGCTTTACTTACTAGTTTAATTGCCAAAGAGGTCGGATTAATTCCTGGTGACTTTGTCCATACGTTAGGTGATGCTCATATTTACAGTAATCACATTGATCAAGTCAAAGAGCAGTTAAAGAGAAAGCCACACCCAGCTCCACATCTATGGCTAAATCCCGATAAGGAAAGTATTTTTGATTATGATATGGATGATATTAAGGTGGTTGATTATCACCACGACAAGCCAATTAAAGCGTCAGTGGCAGTATAGGAGATTATTATGTTAGCTTATATTTGGGCAGAATCAAATGGACATGTCATTGGAAAAGATGGTAAATTACCCTGGCACTTGCCGGATGACATGCAATTTTTTAAACGTAATACGATCGATCATCAAATTCTAGCTGGTAGAACCACGTATGACAGTTTTAAAAGACCATTACCAAGACGCAAAAATTTGGTTTTGACTCACCGCCCGCAGAGTGATTTTCCGAGTGGGGTTGTGACCTTTAAAACGGTTGATGAATTTTTGAAGTATGCAAAAAGATACCCTAATGAAATGATTTTTGTGGTTGGTGGAACATCTGTATTTGAAGATTTGTTGCCGTTTGTTGATTATCTGTATCGCACTAGTATCAATCATGATTTTGATGGGGATGTTAAAATGATTGATATTGATTATTCTCAATTTGAATTAGAAAAGAAGATTTCTGGAAAAGTTGATGAACATAATGTTTATCCGCATACTTTTGAGATATTTAAGCGTAAGAAATAAGAGGTAAGAAATTGAGAAAAAGTTTTTATGAATTTTTAATGACTAGAAGACATCCAGGGAGTTCCGATCCGATTGCGGAGTTTGCTAATAATGCGTTCTTTGATCAATTATTTCCAAAGCAAGAGGATAATTTTGAAAGGCTTTCTAAGTACTTGGAGGAAAATGCTGGTTATTTACCATCCATGACAATTTTTGATGATGCATGGAAAGAGTATCTTGCCTACCTCGATTAACGATAAAGGAGCAGTAAATGGGAAGTAATATACAATGGTTTCCTGGACACATGGCGAAAGCTATTCGTCAGTTTGAGGAAAATGTCCATGTTGTTGATATTATTTTTGAATTGGTTGATGCAAGGATTCCGTATTCATCGATTAATCCAGAGATTAAGCGGGTATCAGGTAATAAGCCACGCTTGTTTATTTTAACTAAATCTGATTTAGCTGATCCAAAGATGACTAAAGAATGGTTAGATTACTTTAATAGTACGGGATTATCGGCCATCTCAATTGATTCAAAATCACGTGGAGTCAGAAATAAGATTGAGACTGCTGCTCGGAAAGTTCTGAAGGATAAGTTAGAGCAATCGCAAGCAAAGGGCCTAAAGAAAGACATCATTAAAGCTATCTGTGTGGGAGTTCCGAACGTAGGCAAGTCAACTTTGTTGAATCAGTTAGTTAGTAAAAGATCAGCAGCGGTTGGCAATCGTCCAGGAGTAACTAAGGGCCAACAATGGTTAACCTCCAGTAAAACGATGGATTTATTAGATACTCCCGGAATATTGTGGCCAAAGTTTCAAAATCAGGAGATTGCTGATAAATTAGCGTTAACGGGAGCAATTAAGGAGAGTATTTATCATCCTGATGATATTGCTTTATTTGCACTTCATTTTTTTCGTAGTCACCATAGCGACGAGATCTTGAGACGTTATCATTTGGGTCCGTCCGATTTAAATCTAAGTGATGTTGAGTTATTACTTAAAATTACTGAAAAGATTGGAATGAAAGACGATTACGACCGAGCCAGCGTCAGGATTATTAATGATGTTCAAGGGGGAAAATTAGGACGTTTTACGTTAGATTCCCTTGAACTGGTGGAAAGAAATGAACATGGCAATGACGATTAGAGAAATTTCTGAGCGGTTTGCTAACGTTGATAATGTTAGTGATCCGCTTTTTGTCCGCTTTGGGGATGATCCACGAATTGGAGTTCAAAGAATTATTAAGAGAACGTTGAAGCGAATTAATACCCAGACCGAGAAAAAACGTGATTTTTTAACCAGACTTAAATATGAAAAAGAAATATGGCAACGCGGGGTGAAGTATATTGCTGGCGTTGATGAAGTGGGCAGAGGGCCGCTTGCTGGTCCAGTAGTCGCTGGTGCGGCAATTTTACCAGTTGACTTTGATCTTATTGACGTCAATGATTCCAAAAAATTGAGTGATGAAAAAAGACGAGAACTAGTTCCAAAAATCAAAAAGGAAGCGATTGCTTACAACTATTTTGCGGTTTCAAGTCAGATGATTGATCAAGTCAATATTTATGAAGCAACTAGAATTGCCATGAAAAACGTAATTAGTAAGTTAGATCCACAGCCAGGTCATATTATTGTGGACGCAATGACAATTGATGACAGTATTCCGCAGACTAGGTTGATTAAGGGAGACTCAAAATCAGTTAGTGTTTCTGCTGCTAGTATCCTTGCTAAGGTTTTTCGAGACGATTTAATGAATGAATACGCTCGTAAGTATCCTGGATATGGATTCGAACGAAATGCGGGTTATGGAACCAAAGAACATTTACGGGCTTTAGATAAACTTGGCCCGACCCCAATTCATCGCAAGACTTTTTCACCAGTATTAAAAACAATCAATCATTAATTTACGTATTTATCCATAGACAAACCAGGAGGTAGAAAATGGATAAACGGAAATTATTGCTTAGAATCAAGTTATGTCGTGGGATTGGGATTAAAGGCGAAGCAATTCTTGCACGGTGGGTTAAGGGGACTTCAGTTGAAAACATGTCTTTATCTGAGGTTGAAGGTGAATTAATCAATCTATTAAAACGTCATCATTTGCAGACAACGAAGTTTAAGAATTCATTTTTAAGTAGTGAGTTAGAGCGATCTTTTCGTTTGAACCAAAAGTGTCATTGGATAACCATTCTTGATGATGGTTATCCTGAACAACTTGCTGATATTTATTGCGCGCCAATTGTGCTCTTTTATGTGGGTGACGTGTCGTTACTTACAACACGTTCGATTTCTGTGGTAGGAGCACGACAGTGTACAAGTTATTCAATTGCAGCAATTAAGGAAATTATTACACGTCAGGTACTTAAAAAGTTTACGATTGTGTCTGGTCTGGCTAAGGGAGTTGATTGTTTAAGTCATCAGTGTGCTTTAGCACATGATGGCCGTACAATTGCGGTGATTGGAACAGGCCTCGACCGTTTTTATCCCGCTGAATGTACGCAGCTTCAGGATAATTTGATGAGAACCAACCTGGTTATCAGTGAGTATCCATTAGGAAGTAGGCCCTTAAAATATCATTTTGTGGAACGAAATCGCATTATTGCTGGTCTTTGCGAAAAATTAATTGTTGTTGAGGCAAAGCAAAGGTCAGGAAGTTTAATTACTGCTAGTTTGGCTTTGTCTGAAAATCGGGATGTCCTTGCCATACCAGGTAATATTACTTCTCCACTTTCTAAGGGTTGTAATCAACTAATTGCTTCTGGAGCACGTCCTTGTTTGAGTGATAATGATGTTTTGGAGGATTCTTTAGTTTGACAGGTCTTTAAAACTGCAATATGATATGGAAGAAATTTAAACGGAAATTATCATGTATTAATGAAGAAAAAATAACGAGGATAATTTTAATGGCCACAACTTCTGTAGCAAAGACAAAGAAAACAACTAAAACAAAAAAACGTAAAGCAAGTTCAAGAAAGAAAAAATTAGTGATTGTCGAATCGCCAGCTAAGGCAAAGACGATTCAAAAGTATCTGGGAAGTACCTATAAGGTCGTAGCAAGTAAAGGACACGTTCGTGATCTCCCTAAGAGTAGGATGGGCGTGGACATTGAAGACGATTTTAAACCTGACTACATTTCAATTAGGGGGAAAGGTGACGTAATTAAAATGCTAAAGTCAGAGGCTAAGAAGTCGAAGATGATTTACTTAGCATCTGACCCTGATCGTGAGGGTGAGGCAATTGCCTGGCATGTTTCCCACGTGTTGAATCTTGACGTTAATGATCAAAATCGCGTGGTCTTTAACGAAATTACCAAGGATACCGTTAAGGATGCTTTTAAACATCCAAGAACGATCGATATGAATCTCGTGGATGCTCAACAAGCACGTCGGGTTTTGGATCGATTAGTGGGATATTCGATTTCTCCACTGCTTTGGAAAAAAGTAAAAAAGGGATTAAGTGCCGGACGGGTACAGTCAGTAGCATTGTGGTTAGTGATTGATCGGGAACGTCAAATTAGAAAATTTGAGCCAGAAGAATACTGGACAATTGATTCTGAATTTAAGTCTGGGCGTTCAAAGTTTAAAGCTAGTTTCTACGGTCTTAATGGCAAGAAAGCGAAACTTGCGAATAATGATGATGTACAAAAAGTTTTAAAACAAATTGATCCAAAAGCTGATTTTGATATTACAAAAGTCACTAAAAAAGAACGGCGGAGACAACCGAACGCACCATTCACAACTAGTACTCTTCAACAAGATGCTAACCGGAAATTAAATTTTAAGACTGGACGAACAATGATGGCTGCCCAGCAACTTTATGAGGGAATTAATATTGGCAAAGAAGGAAGCCAGGGTCTCATTACCTATATGAGAACTGATTCAACAAGAATCTCATCAATTGCTAAGCATGAGGCAGCTACCTTTCTTCATGAAAAGTATGGGGCAGAATACTCTGCTAATAAACCAATTAAGGGGAAAATGCCAGAAGGCGCTCAGGATGCGCACGAAGCAGTCCGACCTACATCCGTTTATCGGACTCCTGCAAACATTAAACAATATCTTACTAAGGATCAATATAAACTTTACAATTTAATTTGGTCACGATTTGTAGCTAGTCAAATGACTCCAGCAATTATGGATACTGAAACAGTAACCATTGAACAAAATGGTGTAACGTATCGTGCTAACGGCTCAAAGATGAAATTTGAAGGTTTTTTGAAAGTCTATTCAAATGGGAAAGAGAAAGATAATATCTTGCCTGATTTAAATAGTGGTGACACCGTTAAATTATCTAAAAATAATCCAGACCAACACTTTACTCAACCACCAGCTCGATACACTGAAGCCAATCTGATTAAAACTTTAGAAGAGAATGGAGTGGGACGTCCATCTACCTATTCGCCAACATTAGGTACAATTCAAAAACGTTATTACGTTAAACTAGTTGGAAAACGATTTGAACCAACCGAACTCGGTGAGATTGTAAATAAAATTATTGAAGAGTACTTTCCTGACATTGTCAACGTTGATTTCACGGCTGATGTCGAAGGAAAATTGGATGAGATCGAAGAAGCTAAAGAAAAATGGGTTGAAGTTGTAGATCACTTCTATCAACCATTTTCAAAAGAAGTTGATCATGCGGAACAGCTTATGGAAGATGTTCAAATTAAGGATGAATTAGCCGGGTTTAACTGTGAGATATGTGGTGCGCCGATGGTCGTAAAGATGGGGAAGTATGGCAAGTTTTACGCTTGTTCACGCTTTCCTGATTGCCGCAATACTCAAGCAATTGTCAAAGAAATTGGTGTAACTTGTCCGAAGTGTAAGAAAGGCCAAGTTATTGAACGTAAAACAAAAAAGAATCGGTTGTTTTATGGATGTTCACGTTATCCTGAATGTGACTTTGTTTCATGGGATAAGCCAATTGGACGAGATTGTCCAAAGTGTGGTCATTTCTTGGTTGAAAAAAAGGTTCGCGGTGGCATGCAAGTGATTTGTCCAAACGGCGATTATAAAGAAGACATTCAGAAATAATTAAAATAGCTGTTCCTCGGAACGGTTTTATTTATAAGGTAAAATGTAAAAAGTTACTTTAACTTAGGAAAAACTAATGCAAAACAAAAAACTAATCAAACTATTCGTAAAATATATTGTAAACGAACGTCAATATTCAAAAGACACGGCTAAAGCTTACGAAGACGATCTTGAGGAATTTAATGTATTTCTACAGACGTCAGGAAATGCTAAAAGCTTTAAAAATATCGACAATTTTGACGTTGAAGTTTTCTTAGGTACTTTGCACGATAGAGGAGATGAGAATAGCACCATCGCTCGTAAAATTTCTTCATTAAGGTCTTTTTTTAATTTTTTGCTAAACAATGAACTAATTTCGGACAATCCGTTTGAATATGTTCACATAAAAAAGCATAATAAGCATTTACCAAGATTCTTTTATCAAAAAGAATTAGACATTCTTTTTAAAACAGCCGCAAGTAATCAGGACAAACGAATTGCTACTCGTGACAGTGCCATTCTTGAGGTTCTATACGGGACGGGAATGAGAGTCAGTGAGTGCTCCAATCTTGATATTAACGACATTGATTTTGATAATCGAATCATGCTTGTTTTAGGTAAGGGAAACAAGGAACGTTATCTGCCATTTGGAAGGTATGCTAAAAGTGCTATTTTACGATATATGGAGAAATGCCGAACGCCAATTATGCGTAAATATCATAAAGACCATCTTTACTTATTTATCAATCAGCATGGTGATAAACTGTCAAGCCGCGGTATTGAATACATTTTAGATGGAATTATGAAAAGAAGTGGTCTTAATAGTTCAATTCATCCTCACATGCTTCGTCATACATTTGCCACTCAAATGTTGAATAATGGAGCTGATCTTAGAACTGTTCAGGAATTGCTTGGTCATTCTGATTTATCTACAACCCAAATTTATACTCATGTTACCAAAGAAGGACTACTTAAGAACTACCAGAAGTTCTTTAAGCGTCCTGATGAAGATAATCCAAACTAACTTTTGAAGGGAATTTAATTATGACAGTAAAATTTGAAGCTACCACAATTTGCGCCATCAGACATAATGGTCACGTTGCACTAGCTGGTGACGGTCAAGTTACTATGGGAGAAAAAGTTATCATGAAGGGAACCGCACATAAAATCCGTCGGATCTTTGATGGGAAAGTTGGAGTCGGTTTTGCTGGAAGTGTTTCTGATGCATTTAACCTAGAAGAAAAGTTTGAAAAAAAGTTGAAAGAATATAGCGGCAACTTAAAAAGAGCTTCAGTAAAATTAGCTCAAGAATGGCGCGGCGATCAACAGTTACAAAAACTTGAGGCCATGCTAATTGTTGCCGATCATGATAATTTGCTTTTAGTATCTGGTTCAGGAGAAGTAATTGAGCCAGACGATGATATTTTAGCAATTGGATCTGGTGGTAATTTTGCATTAGCAGCAGCCACTGCAATGAAACATAAGGCGCCTGAAATGTCAGCTGAAGAAATTGCCAAAGCTGCTATTAACATTGCTGCTGACATTGATATTTTTACTAATCACAATGTAATTTCTGAAGAACTATAAACCGAGGTATTAATTAATGACAAAAGAAGAACAAATGACACCAAAAGAAATTGTTTCCCAATTAGATAATTATATTGTTGGACAGGACGATGCTAAGAAGTCTGTAGCAATCGCGTTGCGTAATCGTTACCGTCGTCTTCAATTAAGCCCACAGATGCAAGAGGACATTACTCCTAAAAACTTATTGATGATCGGTCCCACTGGAGTTGGTAAGACAGAAATTGCACGTCGTTTGGCTAAGATTGTAGACGCTCCATTTGTCAAAGTAGAAGCAACCAAATTCACTGAAGTTGGATACGTTGGTGGAGATGTTAATTCAATGGTTCGTGATTTAGTTGAGAGCTCAGTTCAAATGGAAAAGAAAATTGAGTTTAAAAACGTTAGACGTGAAGCTGAAAAGAAAGCGAATAAGGACTTGGCTGAGATCATTTCACGCGAAGAAAATCACGTAGATGATCCAGAAGCAATCGCAAATAACGATAAAAAATTAGAAGATACGGTCAAAGAGTTTAATAAGGCGTTTAAGAAGGGTAAGCCAATTGATCTATCTTGGTTAACTCAAAAAGATCCCTTCATGGATAATGACGAAAAGAATAAAATTAAAAATGATGCCGATCAAATTTTAAATCAAATTGAAAACGGCGAGTTAGAGGACCATGAAGTTAAAATCTCCATTGATGACCCAGCAACTGCACTAAACGCGGACAACAGCAAAATGGAACAAATGGGAATTAACTTGCAGGGATTAGAGAGTATGCTGCCAAAGAAGCAAGTTGAAAGAGTCCTTCCGTTAAAAGAAGCTCGTGAAGCATTAATCAATCAAGAATCAGAAACACTAATTGACGATGCCAAAGTGAATGGCTCAGCAATTAAACGTGCCGAAAATACCGGGATTATTTTTATAGATGAAATTGATAAATTGACTGGTGGAAACAAACAAACTCGTGGAGAAGTGTCAAGAGAAGGTGTTCAACGAGACATTTTACCAATCGTTGAAGGTGTAAATGTAAATACTAAGTATGGAGTCATAAATACCAATCACATCTTGTTTATCGGTTCCGGTGCTTTTGCTGATAGTAAGCCTTCAGATTTAATTCCTGAACTGCAAGGTCGATTTCCAATTCGAGTAGAATTAAATGATCTAAGTAAGAATGACTTTGTTAAAATTTTAACTGAACCGAGTGATGCATTAATTAAGCAATATGTAGCATTAATTGGGACGGATAATATTAAAGTAACTTTTACTAAGGAAGCAATTGAAAAAATTGCTGATATTGCATATTCTGTTAACCATGATACTGATAATATCGGGGCTAGACGGCTTCACACAATTCTAGAAAAATTACTTGAAGATATTTTGTATGAAGGACCAGATATGCATATGGGTGATATTACGATTAACCAACAATACGTTGAAGACAAAGTTGGTAATCTTGCGGCTGATGAAAATATAGCACGATATATTTTATAGTTTCTACATTTTGTGAAATAATATATAAAGAAAGGGAGGGATTAAATTGCCAGTTACACTAAAAAATGATTACTTAACGGTTCGAATTAATCAAAAAGGTGCTGAGATTGTTTCGGTTAAGGATCAAAGCGGTACTGAATATATTTGGGGTGCTAATAAAAAGTACTGGAAGCGTCATGCACCGATCTTGTTTCCAATCGTTGGTCGACTTCAAGATGATGATTATATTTACGATGGAAACAGTTATCATATGTATCAGCATGGTTTTGCTAGAGATAGTGAGTTTGAGATCGAATCTCACAACCAAACCGAAGTCAATTTTATGTTGCATTCGAGTGCGGCTACTAGAAAGATTTATCCCTTTAACTTTAATTTATCTATTCACTATGAGCTAGATGAACACACCATTGCGGTTGAAATGGTAGTAGAAAATATCAATCCAGATCCAATGTATTTCTCATTAGGAGCTCATCCAGGATTCAACGTCCCATTGTTTCCTAAGAAAGAAACATTTGATGATTATTCGGTCTCGATTGCTCCAAAGCATGACTATAAAACTGTTAGAATTGATCAGAATGGATACAGTAATATTAAACATCCAATTGAAAAAACGCTGAACGATCCACTACAGTTAAATCGTAACCTATTTATTCATGATGCAAAGGTGCTTGATGTATCTGATAATGAGCAAACTACCGTTATGCTCCAATCAGATGTCACCGAGCATGGAGTCGCTTTGACTGCTTACGACTGTAAGTACATTGGTATCTGGTCAACTTATCCTAAAAATGCTCCCTTTGTGTGTTTAGAACCATGGTGGGGAATTGCTGATGAGGAAGGCAGTACTGGATTTTTAAAAGATAAGGCCGATATAAGTAAACTTGACCCGAACGAAAGCTTAAATGCTGATTTTGATATTACTTTCTTCTAAATAAGATTAAATTAAATAAGGGACACTCGTTGAGTGCCCCTTATTTATGCTGTTTTTTTGAAGGAATGGATTTCTTTACGTATTTTAAGTACCAGTAATAAAGACCAAACGGAACGAGATTTTCATCTCCATGAATAATCTTAATGATGTTGTTACGGTGGCGATAGAAAGTAAATATTGTTAAACAAATTGCTAGAATTGTCAGTGCTGGATCGTTTTCAAATAATGATGCAATAACAATAATGGTAAAGCCTAGCATACTAGCAAGACTTACCATACTAGTAACAAAGATACAGATAATCCAAGTTCCGGCCGCAATGCAGAAAAAGACGAAGTTATATGCCCAAAGCATCCCGGCACTAGTTGCAACTGCCTTACCACCACGAAAATGATCAAAAATTGAATAAGTATGGCCTAAGATCGCTGCCAGTCCAAAAATGAGTGGGTACCATGAATGGATTCCAAACTGCATTGGTAACCAAGTAGCAATGGCGCCCTTAGCAATATCAAGAATCATCACAATGGTTCCTGCAAACCATCCTAGTACCCGATAAGTGTTGGTAGCTCCAATATTTTTGGAGCCATGTCGTCTAATGTCGATATGAAAAAATACTTTGCCAATCCAAATTCCGTTGGGAATTGATCCCAATAAATAAGCAAAGATTAGGAGAATAATAAATTTAACCATATCTTCCTCCGTATTATTAATGTAATATATAAGTCCCAAAAGTTTATTCTATCATTAAAAAGATGATTTTAAAATTTAGTTTGGAAAAATGAGCTAACTTTAAAACGTCTTTGCAATCAAGTTTAAATAGGTTATTATTAAAAACGATGACTAAAAGAAGGAGTCTTTCCTAATGACACAGGCAAAAAAGCAAGAGTATGATGACTCTTCAATTCAAGTTTTACATGGTTTAGAAGCAGTTCGAAAACGACCTGGTATGTACATAGGTTCTACTGATTCAAAGGGATTGCACCATTTAGTTTACGAAATTGTTGACAATGCAGTCGATGAAGCATTAGCTGGCTATGGTGATGAAATCAACGTTACCATTCACGAAGATGATAGTATCACAGTGGTTGATCATGGGCGTGGTATGCCAACTGGAATGCATTCTTCTGGAAAACCAACTCCTGAAGTAATTTTAACGGTTCTTCATGCTGGTGGGAAATTTGGCCAAGGAGGATATAAAACTTCTGGGGGATTGCACGGAGTTGGGTCAAGTGTTGTTAATGCACTTTCAACTCATTTAACGGTTCAAATTGTCCGTAATGGTACTCTTTATCAAGAAGATTTTAAAAATGGTGGGCATCCTGTTGGAACCCTAAAAAAAATTGGAAAAACCAATAAACATACCGGAACGACTGTCACATTTAAACCTGATCCGGACATCTTTACTACTACAACTTATAATTATGATATCTTGGCAGAACGGCTTCGTGAGTCTGCCTTTTTGCTGAAGGGCGTTAAAATAACGCTTAAAGATGAAAGACCCGGAAAGATTCGTGAAGATGAGTTCCAGTTCAAAGATGGAATCAAAGAATTTGTTGATTATTTAAACGAGGGTAAAAGTACCCTTGGGAAAGTTATGTATTTCGATGGTAAAAAAGATGGCATCGAAGTTGAAGTTGCTGCTCAATACAATGACGGCTATACCGAAAATATGCTTTCATTTGTTAACAATGTGAGAACTAAGGACGGTGGGAGTCATGAAGCCGGCTTTAGGAGTGCATGGACCAAGTCCTTCAATGAATACGCTAGAAAAGTTGATTTATTAAAAGATAAAGACAAGAACCTGGAGGGAAACGATGTTCGTGAGGGGTTAACTGCTGTCGTAGCGTTAAAAGTACCTGAAGAACTGCTCCAATTTGAGGGTCAAACTAAAGAAAAGTTGGGAACCCCGATTGCAAGGTCAGTTGTTGATAGTGTTGTTTCAGAACAATTACTTTATTACCTCATGGAAAATAGTGACTTTGCTAAAACTTTGATTAAAAAGGCCACCAATGCGCGCACAGCGCGTGAGGCTGCTAAAAAGGCTCGGGAAGAAAGTCGACATGGTAAAAAGAAAAAGAAACGAGAACGACTCCTTTCTGGGAAACTGACCCCAGCTCAGTCAAAAGATACGAGTGAAAACGAATTATTTCTAGTTGAAGGAGATTCGGCCGGAGGCTCCGCTAAGCAAGGACGAGATCGAAAGCATCAAGCAATTTTACCGTTACGTGGGAAGGTTCTAAACACTGAACGTGCTAAACTTCCCGATATTATGAAAAATGAGGAAATTAGTACGATTATCTACACAGTAGGAGCGGGTGTAGGAACTGATTTTAAGATCGAGGAATCAAATTATGACAAAATTATTATCATGACAGATGCGGACGATGATGGTGCCCACATTCAGATCCTCCTTTTAACTTTCTTCTATAAATACATGCGGCCAATGATTGAAGCAGGTAAGGTATATATTGCATTACCGCCACTTTATAAATTGCAACATGGTAAGGGGAAGAGATCCAAAGTAGAATATGCTTGGACCAATGAAGAACGTGATCAAGACATTAAAGATTTTAAATCAGGATATTCGTTACAGCGTTTCAAAGGTTTGGGCGAGATGAACGCGGATCAATTATGGGAAACTACGATGGATCCTGCCAAAAGGACTTTAATTCGAGTTCGAATCGATGATGCAGCTGATGCAGAACGACAAGTATCAACTTTAATGGGTAATAAAGTAGAACCACGTCGAAAATGGATTGAAAATAACGTTCAATTTAATCTCGAAGAAGACGGAAGTATTTTAGATAATACTGAGAAAAATTAGCTTGGAGGTGATGAAATGGCACATAGATCTAAAATTAAAGATTTAACTCTTTCAGAAGTTATGGACGAACGGTTTAGTCGTTATTCTAAATCAATTATTCAAGAGAGAGCATTGCCAGACGTCCGTGATGGACTTAAACCCGTTCAAAGACGGATTTTGTATGCCATGAATAAGGATGGCAATACTTCTTCTAAAGGATTTAGAAAAGCAGCTAAATCAGTTGGTAACGTCATGGGTAATTTTCATCCTCATGGCGATAGTTCAATCTATGAAGCTATGGTTCGTATGAGTCAAGACTGGAAACTACGGGAACCGTTGATTGAGATGCACGGAAACAATGGTTCAATGGATGGTGACCCTCCAGCAGCCATGCGTTACACAGAAGCTCGCTTAAGTAAAATATCAGATGAAATGTTGCGGGATATCGATAAGGATACCGTTGATTGGGTTTTAAACTTTGATGATACGGAGTATGAACCTGTCGTTCTTCCTTCTAGATTTCCTAACTTACTAGTAAATGGTGCTACTGGAATTTCAGCGGGATATGCCACCGAAATCCCACCACACAATCTCGGTGAAGTAATTGATGCATTAATTTATCTACAAAAGCATCCAAATGCCACACTTGATAGTCTGATGAAGTACGTTAAAGGACCAGACTTTCCAACTGGCGGAATCATTCAGGGACTTGACGGAATTAAACAGGCCTACGAAACTGGTAAGGGACGCATCATGATCCGTTCTAAAACTTCAATCGAAGCATTACGTGGAAATAAACAGATGATCAAGATAACCGAAATTCCTTATGAAGTTAATAAGGCTCAATTAGTCAAACAAATTGACGAAGTTAGGATCAACAAAAAAATCGATGGAATTGCCGAAGTAAGAGACGAATCAGATCGCGAAGGATTGACGATTGCAATTGAATTGAAACGGGACGTTGATAGTACTAGTATCTTAAATTACTTGTTCAAAAATACTGACCTGCAAATTTCGTATAATTTTAATGTCGTTGCTATTAGCAATATGGCACCAAAAAGGCTTTCTCTAAAAGAAATCTTAGTTGCTTACTTGGATTATCAACGCGATGTTATATCTAAAAGAACTAAATTTAATTTAGATAAAGCCAATGCACGACAACACATTGTCTTGGGTTTGATTAAGGCATTATCAATCCTAGACCAGGTGATTAAAACCATTCGTGCTAGTAAAGATAAACAAGATGCACGAAATAATTTAATTTCTGAATACGATTTTTCCGAAAAACAAGCGGATGCGATTGTTGCCTTACAATTGTATCGTTTAACTAATACAGATGTTACTGAATTAAAAAAAGAAAACGCTGATTTGGCAGCTAAAATTGCTGAATATGAGACTATTTTAGCAAGTCCAGATGAACTTGACTCTGTTTTAAGAAGCGAACTTAGAGATATTGCAAAACGTTACCGTAATCCACGTCGTACTAAAATTGAAGACAAAATTCAAAATCTGGAAGTTAGTGAGGAAGTTACGCTTCCGGACGAAAATGTAATGGTAATGGTAAGTAATGATGGTTATCTAAAACGCAGTAGTCTTCGCTCATTTAATGCGTCTGAGATCACTGATAACGGCTTAAAAGACGATGACCATGCCGTTTACCTAAATGAATTAAACACTCGTGATTCGCTGTTTATGTTCACTGACAAGGGTAATATGATTTATCGCCGTGTTTATGAAGTCGAAGACGTTAAATGGAAAGACACGGGAGAACATATCTCAAGAATGAATGGGCTTGATGCCAATGAAAAAATCATTGCGGTTTATGACTTCTCTGATCTAAGTAAACAAGATGGTGAATTTGTAATTACAACTAGTGCTGGCCATATTAAGCGCACTGAATTTAGTAAATTACTTCCCAGTCGTACCTATAAAAGTCGCGCTGCAATGTATGAAAAATTGAAGGAACCGCTATCAAAAGTAGTCAATGTCTCATACAATCGGGTTGAAGATCCTGGTAGTGTCTTATTGATGACAGAAAAGGGAATGGCCCTTAGATACGACTTGCAGGAAGTTTCGTTGAATGGTCCGAGGACCACAGGAGTGAAGGCAATTAGTTTAGCTGATGATGATCACGTCGTTAACATGCAATTTGTAAATGATGAGTCTGAAATTGGAGTTGTTTTCCAAAATGGGAACTTTAAAAAGATGAGAGTAAGCGACATTCCAGTGACTAGCCGCGCACGAAAAGGAATTAAAGTCTTAAAGGAATTTAAAACCAAAAGTAATCTGTTAGCTGATTTTATCAAAATTGATTCTAGTGATGAAACGCTTAAAATTTATACTGATCACGCGACTTCACACGAAGTGGTCTTGGGTGACTATGGTACGTCAGGTCGTTTATCAAACGGGTCGTCCGTAATGAATACGAAGATGATTGGAACTCCAATTTTAATTGCCCATGACACTTTAAAACAATCTCAAGTTGATAATTTGCTATAGTAAATATAGTGATTTCGTGATAATATACACAATATAATAATAAATGTTAGTGCGAGGTATTAGTTTTGAGAGAATCTAAGAGGGAATCATTATTTTCATCCAAGGCTTTGGTATATTTCTTACAATTATCTGAATCGCTGAACTATACAAAAGCTGCGGGTATTTTAGGAATTACACAGCCTGCACTATCCCAACAAATTAAAAAATTAGAAAATAAGCTCCATGCTAACTTATTTTATTCTGTTGGTAAACAAATTCATTTAACTGATGCGGGTTATACTTTAAAAAATGCTACCGAGGAAGTATATGGAATCCTTGATAATGCTACTGATGAAATTGAATCATATTCAAGCTCAATCCGTGGAACAATTAAGGTTGGAATTCTTTCTGCAATTGAAGATGAAATATTTGAAAATTTTGCCCTATATTTCTATGAAAAGAATCCAGATTTGCGAATTGAAATGTACATGTTGACTCAACAAACATTAATCTCTGATCTTGAAAGTGGAAGAATTGATTTAGCCATTATGTACCTACCAAACGAGAAATTGCATAATTGGAAGGGAATGGCCATTAAACCGATTACTCACGATACTTTGTGCTATGTTCATCATGATAAAAGTAAAATTGGAAGTAAAATCAATCTTAAAAAAGTTGTTGGACCAATGGTAGGTTTCCCCAATGGTTATTACTTTAATCAATTTTTAAAGAACATTTACAGCGCCAAGCGCTATGAAATGCCAAAAATGGAAGCATGTTTTACAAGACCAGTGCAAATCATAGAATTTGCTTTATCATCTGGGTTAAATACCATTCTGCCGAAGACCTTTATGATGACACGTGATCGAACTAAAATGGCTCAAAAGAATACTTATTATACTGATATTATTCCTGATTTTTCTCTTCAAGCCGTTGCCGTCTATCGTGATACTAAAGATGGTATTCCGCGGTTAAATAAATTATTTGACGAATTTAGTGGTTTTGTAGGAGAATATGAGCAGGCTAAAGATGTATACTTAAGTAGTATTAATATAGAAGTTAGAGATCGTCAGAGACTCTTGGAAATATGGAAAAAGAGGAGAGAGAATCATGAGTAAAGAACTAGTTTTTGGACATAAAGTACCGGATACGGATGCAATTGTGGCTGCAATGGCACTCGCATATTTGAAGAAACAAGACGGGTATGATGTAGAAGCAGTCGCTTTAGGCAATCCCAATGCTGAAACTAAGTATGTGCTTGATTACTTTGATACTAAGGCACCACGTGTGATTGAACGTGCAAAGCCTGAAGTTGATAAAGTAATGCTAGTCGACCACAACGAACCTCAACAAAGTGTAAGTGATATTGATCAATTAACCGTAACTGATGTTGTTGATCATCACCGAATTAATGGCTTTAACACTGCTGCACCTTTGTATTATCGTGCTGCACCTTATGGATGCTGCAGTACAATTATTACTAAGATGTTTTCAGAAGAGGGTATTAAAATTCCCAAGAAATTAGCCGGTTTAATGTTGTCAGCCATTATCTCTGACACTTTATTGTTAAAATCACCGACTACTACTGATTTTGATCGCGATGCACTCAAAGCTTTAGCTGACATTGCCGGAATCGATGATTACGAAGATTATGGTGTTAAAATGCTTAAGGCCGGGACTAACGTTGACGCAAAAACTGATCAACAACTTATTGACGGAGATGCTAAGTCATTTACGTTAGGTGGTAAGAATGTCAGGATCGACCAAATTAACGTTGTCGATTTAGACGATATTACCAAACGTGCTGATGATATTAAGAAAGCTATGAAGGCTGAATCTAAGGATAAGGGCTATGATTTATTCTTAGTGCTTGTAACCAATATTCTTGATAGTAATTCAGAACTAATTGTAGTTGGGGAACCAAAGAGCGTGGTCGAACAAGCTTTTGATAACAAATTCAATGATGATGACATTATGAATTTGCCTGGAGTCGTTTCTAGAAAAAAGCAAGTTGTTCCCCCATTAACTGATGCATTAGAAAAAGAATAGTTATAAAAAATCCACTTAATTGTGGATTTTTTGGTTTAAAACAAATTGTTTGCTATTTAATTGGATAAGATATAAATTAAATATAGAAACAAATAGGAGGTTTATATTATGGCTGAAAATAATAAAGATGATTTGAGAAACCGCTTAACACCTGAGCAATACAACGTAACTCAAAATGCTGGAACTGAACCTGCATTTACTGGCAAATATGATGATTTTTATAAAAAAGGAATCTATGTTGATGTTGTAAATGGTAAGCCATTATTTAGTTCTGCTGATAAGTATGACGCTGGTTGTGGCTGGCCATCATTTACTAAACCAATTAGTGAAGACGAATTAAAGAATGATACTGATACTTCTTTTGGTATGATTAGACAAGAAGTTCGTGGTGCAGACTCTAAGTCCCATCTAGGACACGTCTTTCCAGATGGACCGCAAGACAAGGGTGGTTTACGTTACTGTATTAACTCTGCCGCTCTTAAGTTCATCCCTTATGATAAGATGGACGAAGAAGGGTATGGCAAATACAAAAAGTTTGTTGAATAATACAAATAACTGAAATAGAGGTCTTTATTAATGAGTGATAAAAAAGAAACAGCAATTTTTGCCGGTGGTTGTTTCTGGTGCATGGTCCAACCATTTGATCAGATGCCAGGAATTATCTCCGTTGTATCTGGATACACAGGTGGTCATGTCCCAAATCCAACTTATGAGCAAGTTGCTTCAGGTACTACCGGTCACACAGAAGCAGTTAAAATTACTTTTGATCCGAGCATCATTTCATATAAAAAATTAGTTGAAATCTATTGGCATCAAACTGACCCAACCGACGCAATGGGGCAATTCCAAGATCGTGGTGATTCTTATCGTCCCGTAATTTACGTGAATAGTCCCGAACAACGTAAAATTGCTGAAGAATCTAAGAAAGAATTAGAAAATAGTGGCGAGTTTGATGAACCAATTGTAACGAAAATTGAAGACGCTCAACCGTTTTATCCAGCTGAGGATTACCATCAAGACTTCTACAAGAAGAATCCACTTCGATACGCCATCGAAGAAAGTGGCGGACGGAAAAAATTCATTGATGATCATTGGAAGAAGTAAATAAGTTAACAAAAAGAATGCCAATTTGACATTCTTTTTTAATGACTAGTTATATGTAGTAAAATAAAAGTGGTATGAGATTAGTAATAAAGTGATTCTAATCTCATATTAATACTGAGTATATTCTGGGAGGTATTATAATGACTGAAGAAAAGATAAGACCAAATAAATCGCAAGACGTTTGGAAAGATACTGGTGAAAACGTTGAATTTGCCACTTTAGAGCTAACTAGAAAAGATCAAAAGGCGGCTCAAGAAGGAATCCAAGATTTTGCTGATCGTTCACAATCCATTATTAGATCAATGAGAATTAGAGAACCTGAAGCAAACCTTCGAGTTTCCATTGGCTTTAGTAGCAAAGCTTGGGACTACTTGTTTCCGAAGGCTAATAAACCTAAAGAATTAGAAGATTTTACTGGTGTTAAGGGTCCAAACTATTCGATGCCATCGTCTGAAGGAGACATCTTTCTTCATATTCGTGCTAATACTGAAGCCGTTGTATACGAAGTTACTACTCAATTCATGCTCTTTTTAAGAGATTTTACTAAAGTAGTGAACGAAACTCATGGTTTTAGATATTTAGAGGGAAGAGCTATTATCGGTTTCATTGATGGGACTGAAGTTCCACAAGTTGAAGATGTTGCTCCATACGCGCTTATTGGTGATGAAGATCCTGAATTTATCAATGGTTCATATGCTTTTGCACAAAAATGGCACCATAACATGGACTATTGGAATCACCTAGATACTACTACTCAAGATAAAGCCATTGGGAGAGAAAAATTTTCTGACTTAGAATTACCAGATGAAGAAAAATTTAAAAATGCCCATAATGTAACTTCAAACACATCCGTTGACGGAGTTGAACAAAAAATTGTCAGAATGAATGTTCCTTATTCTGATCCTGCTAACAATGATACAGGAACTTACTTTATTGCGTATTCACGATACTGGCACGTTATTAAGGGCATGCTTCAACAGATGGTTGATGAAGATGATTTCTTGTTAACGTTCTCAACCTTATTAACTGGTCAAACTTTTTTCATCCCTTCAAGACCAATGCTTGAAAAAATTGCTGATGGGGATTTAAATTAGTCATCAGTAAATTTTTAAAAATTATTGATTAATTATCATTGACAAAAACGTTGGTTAAGCATAATGTACTGTCTAAAGAAAATGCTAAGAAAAGATGAGTACTGAACCAACCATGATACAGAAAGCAAGCGACGCTGAGATGCTTGCATATTGGCATTTAGGAAAATGGTCTTGGAGCATATATAGACAAGTTATTTACAAGTCATATTTGGATGGCGTCCATTAGAGCGCTATACACTGCTTAATTTATTCTAGATATAATTAGCAATGTTACTGAGGATTGGCAGAAAACTGACAATCAAGGCTCGGTGGTACCGCGTTTATTCGTCCAAGCTCTTGAAACTTTTGTTTCAAGAGCTTTTTTGTATTTTCTTTTAATATAATAAAACAACGGAGGCATAATATGTCTGATAATATTTTTGATTTAGCAATCATTGGAACAGGATCAGTTGGTTCGGCGGCAGGATATTACGCCAGTCAAAATAATAGCAATATTTTAGAGCTGGATATTGCTAAACCCCCACATACACTAGGATCACATCACGGGCAGACTAGAATTATCCGGCATGCCTATGGTGAGGGAGAGAAGTATATCCCGCTACTACTAGAAGCTCAAAGATTATGGGATAAACTCCAGAAACAGACGGGCAAACGTCTTTTCCATAAAACTGGCGTTCTGACCGTTGGGCCAAAAGATTCAGCATTTTTAAATAATATCAAAGCGTCTGCCAATGACTACGATATTGATATTGTTCCTTATACTTCAACTGAAATTCACGATCAATGGCATAACTGGAATTTTAACGATCAATACGAAGGGATTTTAGAGCCAGGTGCAGGGTATTTAGAATCAGAGGAAATTATTAAAACATATATCGAAGGTGCTAAAAATAATGGCGTTACCCAAAGCTTTGATAGTTTTGTTAGAAAGATTGATCAGCAAGACAATGGAATTGTTGAGATTAAAACACAAGATCATACTTTTTATGCCAAAAATGTCATTTTATCAGCAGGAACCTGGGTCAAACAACTATTGCCAAATTTACCAATCACGCCAACAAGAAAGGTATTTGCATGGTTTAACGTCGCCGATAACGGTTTAAATGAAAATGAAGGGTTCCCAGCTTTTACGGTAGAACTTGCAAATGCTATTCAGTATTACGGTTTCCCAGGAAGTAATGGCACCATTAAAATTGGACGTCACCAGGGTGGTCAAAAGATTAAAAATAGAAAAGAAAGGGGCAATTTTGGCGATTATTCTGAAGATTTAGATGAAATCGATCCATTACTAAAGCATCATTTGACAGGGACTGATGGTATTGACCATGGTGGTACATGTTCGTATGATCTTTCTCCTGACGGTGATTTTATTATTGACCGGATTCCATCCATGAATAAGATTCAAATTGTAACTGGATTAAGTGGACACGGATTCAAATTTTCCAGTGTACTTGGTAAACTATTAAGTGATCAAGCTCTTGGAAAATCAAATCCTTATAACTTAGAACCATTTAGATTAGACCGTTTTAACCACTGAAAATAATCAAAAATTTAATCGATGAAATAACAACAAATGCTGTTGTTATTTTTTTGAAAGCAAGCCAATAATGAAGGTTATTTAAAAGCACTCATTATTAGCGTATCATTGAGTATAGAAACTATTTAAATAAGACTTTGATGTTGACCGAACGTTGAGCTTTAATGGTGTTGAAATAAATTCAGAAATTGTAAATGCAATTAAACAACTAGCAAAACGTAATGAAATTATCTTTGATTAAACCAGGCCAATCAGATATCTAATTTCAAGAGTAATTGTGATATACAATTGACTAAAAATATCATTAAAAAATACGATTTAAATTACATAATTGATGATAATTGGAATTACAGTGATAAAGTAAGCGCTTTAAATCCAATATTTAAGCAACTAGACTCAAATCAATTAGCTGAAAATGTAGCTATCTCATCAATCAAAAAAGCCGTTAAAATCATTTTATTGGACATAAATAGTGACTTAATTGATAAAATACAGTATTCATTAAACAAAATACGTCATTTTGGCGAAAAGAATATTGATCTGACAGCTCAAAATATTAACAAATTCAGTACGTTAAGAATTATAACCGATAGCAACTATTAGAAACTAGATTGCGTTTGGAAACGATAGTAACGATCAAGAATTACTCGCGAAAACTTTTAAAAGTAGATGAATCTACAGTCAGATCAAATTATTTTGAATCCAAATGATGAAGTTGCAAAATCAATTTAAAGTTATACAAATGATGATAATCTAAAATAAGTATGAATTGCTCTTTTATTAATATTAAGTCTACTTCGTATAATATATATTATGTAAACTAGAAAAAGAATAAATAATTAAATGTTTCCCTCTATAAATATATATTAAAAAGAACACCATTTTTGGTGTTCTTTAATTTCCAACTTATTTTATCTATTAATATCTTTGATCCATCCCAATGCAAGAGCTCCGCTACCTAAATGGGTTCCAATTGCTGGTCCGAATGATCCGCGGGTAACTTTCATATTTGGATATTTTTCTTGAATGGATTTCTGCCAAACATCAGCTTCTTTGGGGTTATTGGCATCAATTACAGCAACTTCAATTGGATAATTGGCTTTTGATACTGCTTGAGAAAATAAATCTTCAACACGTTTAAGTGCCTTTTTCTTAGAACGAACCTTATCAAATGCTACGATCTCATCAGTTTGGTTATCAAAAGTTAAAATGGGCTTTATGTTTAATAGTCCACCTACAAACGCTGTTGCATTTGATAAACGCCCACCCTTAACTAGGTTATCTAAATCATCGACAACAATTAACTCATCAATGGTTGACCGAAGAAGTTTAAGTTTTTGAATAATTTCTTCTGGAGGAACATTATTTTGTGCTAAATTAGCTGCATATTTCACTAAAGCAGCCATTGGATCAACAGTAATTCCAGAATTAAAAGGATAAATTTTGATGTTATCCATCATTTTGGCTACATTACAAACTGCTTGATACATGCCAGAAATGGTTGAAGCTAAATGAATACTAATCACTGCATCATAACCATCGTCAGCTAATTTATTATATTCTTCAATTAGTGCTCCAATTGGCGGCTGTGAAGTCGTCGGTAATTTGGGTGACTCTTTAAGCTTTTGGTAGAATTCCTTATTTGTAATGTCAATTCCTTCGCGGTAACTTTTACCGTTGAAGATTACGGAGATTGGAATAATATGAACATTATATTTTTTGATATCTTCCTTAGATAAATACGATGTACTATCAGTAACAATCGCTGTCTTCATTTCTTTCACCTAACCTATTTACGGATTTTCTTCATACTTGTTTCTAATCGATTGAGGAGAATCTTTAAAAGATTCTTTTCTTCATCAGTCCACTGATTAAAAATTTGTGTGGAAAGATCTTCGTAGTCATTACTAATTTGATGACATGTCTTCTTACCCTTATCAGTAATACTGTATATTAACTGGCGTTTATCCTGCCCAATGGCTTTCTTTTGAATCATTTCTTTTACAACTAATCGTTTCAATTGTCGCGATAAAGTTGATGTATCTAATTTCATTGACTTAGAAAGCGATTCTTGGGTCGTATAGCCATCATCA
The DNA here is from genome assembly GCF_059900945.1 of Fructilactobacillus sp. X8R1C1. Taxonomy (NCBI): domain Bacteria; kingdom Bacillati; phylum Bacillota; class Bacilli; order Lactobacillales; family Lactobacillaceae; genus Fructilactobacillus; species Fructilactobacillus sp. X8R1C1. The sequence continues at coordinate 205,309 of NZ_JBWXVH010000001.1, forward strand.
ATGGCAATTAACAATTGCCATTCTGAAATAGTAAGATTTGATTTTTTGGTAAGAGCTTGGAGCTGTTGTTGATGCATTTTTCCAACAACTCTAAGAGCAGTTAAACTATTTTTCATTGATATTCCTCCGTAAAATATTATACCATTAATTGCCTAATACAAGATTACGGATTTAATATTTATGTGCTACCACTCAACAATATAAGTTATACTGGACAATGAAGCAAAAAGGAGTGTTATATATGTCATTTGACGGATCATTTACACATGCAATGAGTCATGAATTAAATAACAAATTACTAAACGGACGTGTTTCAAAAATAAACGAGCCCTACCCTAATGAAATTATTTTAACTATTCGTTCTAATCATAATAATTATCAGTTATTATTATCAGCGAATCCCTCATACGCTCGAGTACAAATTACAAACGTCCCTTTTACAAATCCGAAAGTTCCAACTAACTTTGCAATGACGTTAAGAAAACATTTAAGTGGAAGTTTTATTAGCAAAATTCATCAAGTAAACAATGATCGGATTATTCACATTCATTTTAATACAAGGAATGAATTAGGTGATATTGAGGAATTAGTCCTTGTCATTGAAGTAATGGCACGTCATAGTAACGTCATTTTAGTTCAAGCTAAAGATTCATCAATAATTGATTCAGTTAGAAGAATTTCATCTGCTCAAAATCGATACCGAACCATTCTTCCAGGATCTAAATATATTCAACCCCCAAAACAAGATCTGGTTGATCCATTTCAAGTTAACAAAAAAGAATTTACACAAATTGAAAAAATCAATCGTGAGTTTCCAAATGTAGATGTATTTGCTACTCAATTACGTAAATATCTTCAAGGACTTGGGACTGATACGTCCTATGCGCTCGCAAGTGCCCTTCATGTATCTGGATCAACTTTAAAACAAAAATATTGGAAATTTTTTAATCATTTCGAAAATCCAGAACCTATTATTGGAGATGATATGAAGGGAAAATTACAATTTTCAGCATTTCAATATATCGGCATTCAGCCGGATAAAAGATTTAAAACTTTAAGCGAAATGTTAGATGAATATTACCAAACTAAGGTTCAACGTGAGCGAGTTCGAGAACAAGGGTCACAATTAATTCGAATTACCAAAAATGAATTAAAAAAGAATCGGAAAAAGCTTAAAAAATTACAAAATACCTTAGAAGAATCTGAGCATGCAGATGACCTACGGGTTAAAGGTGAGATTTTAATGACTTATTTAAATCAAGTTAAAGTTGGATCTAAAGAGATTAAACTACCCAATTTTTACAATAATAATAAGGAGATCATTATCTCACTAGATCCTTCCCTCTCAGCTTCTGAAAATGCTCAAAAATACTTTAAAAAATACGATAAAAAGCGAAATGCAAAGGAATATGTAGTTAAGCAAATCAAGGAATGTCAGGATGAAATTGATTATTTTGAGAGTATTGAATCCCAAATTGAAATCGCGGATCCACGTGATTTAGATGACATTAAGACAGAATTAAAAAATGGTGGATACATTAGGAAGCCAAAAAAAGGTAACAGTAAACATCATAAAACTAAAGTTAGCAAACCTGAAAAGTTTGTCTCAGATGATGGTGAGATAATTTTGGTTGGTAAAAATAATTTACAAAATGATCAACTTACCCTTCGGACAGCAGATAAACGTGATACTTGGCTTCATGTCCAAAATATCCACGGATCTCATGTAATAATTAGATCTTTCAATCCAACTGAACAGACAATTCTTCAAGCTGCTGAACTGGCTGCTTATTTTTCCAAAGCACGAGCATCTGCCAACGTGCCAGTTGATTACGTTAAAGTAAAAGCTGTAAAAAAGCCCAATGGAGGGAAACCTGGTTTTGTTACCTATCGGGGGCAAAATACGATTTACGTAACGCCAACGGAAGCAATTGTTAAACATTTAAGAGAGAATAGTAAAAAACAAGATACTAATTAGTATCTTGTTTTTTTACTTCAATAACTTGTTGGTTGCTTCGTTAATAGTATGACCTATTGATAATTTAGCCCCTGACTCGAGTGATCGGTCTTTTTGATAATCGTACACTCCAAGTTGCTTAAATGGGAAAGAAGCCTGCATCACCGTAAAGTGTGTTGAAGAATCAATTTTGGGAACGGTATTTACAATTTTATCAATATTTAAATGTCCGGTTGCCATCCTGACCAGCACCCCAATCCAGTTAATTCCAGTGGACATATTTAAAAGAACGGTCTCGGTAATTCGAAGTGGTCTCACACCAGTAATTTTAATCTTGTCTTGATCCCTGTAAAAAAGAACCTGAACTAGTCCATGAAGACTCTGATTTTTCACCGCTACCTTAGCTCGTTCAACTAGCCCTTCCACATTCAAAACATCTTTACCATAAGGAACATAATAATCTGTTTGAAGACTGATATCGTCATCGTTTCCATCACCGGATTTAAACCCCACGGTTGAAATTGGAACTATTTTGTTCTCCGTTACTAATAAATCAAACGCAAAATCAACATGAGATCCATACCAAACTGCATCTTTTTGATTTGGTGGTAAAACCACCAACTTGAAATCATGATACTTGCTAAGTTCACGAATTAGGAAGTGACGATTACCCGGCAGAAAGACGTATTGGGGTTTCTCAGTTTGAATGACGTCTAAAATTTCTCCCAGTTGAATTGGTTCAATGTACTGCTTGTCACTCATCATTGGCGCTAAGGAGGCAGAATTAGGATTATTATTTAAAATTACAGTGTCAAATCCAATCTTTTTAAGTTGAATTAATATTTCACTAGTATAGAAATCAGAAGCAATATTGGGGCCAATTTTATTTCTACCCTTTCCAATTACTAGTGCGGTGTTATTCCCGATTTGATTAGATTCGTTGTCAATTTCATAACTAGCATAAAAGGAATTAATTTTTTCGGGAAATTCTCCAGCCGTTGGTTCGATCATTTTATAGGTTTTATAAGAATCCTTTTGACGAAGTTGATTGATATCTGTATGCCAAATGGATGACAACATTCCATCACCAAATCCCATTTCATGAGCTAACCTGAAAGCTTTAGCGTCATTTTGGTGTTTAAAAATATACGATCGACTCTTATCAATATTTGCCATGATCACAAAGAAAAATTGATCAATTTTGGTCAATTCTTGTAAATCTTCAATACTATAATGACGTGAGAGGGCTTCAAATAGAATTGGGAGTTGGATATCGGTTGGGTGAATTAATTGTGAAATTAGTTCATCTTCGGAAAGTTCAGAATAACTTGGCAAAACATCTTTTGGACTCGATTGCGAACTTCTAATGGCCTTTAACAAAGCGGCTTCGCAACTACGACCTACCCCAATTACTGATCCAATGGATTTGGTTTTAGTTCCAAGTCGTGAATCAGCATCAGGTAATTGCTCAAACGGCCAGATGGGGATTTTTACCGTGATATGATCACTGATTGGTTGAAGCACCGTCGTAAATTTATGAAAACGTGCTGGTAACTTAATTTTAGTAATTGGATAATTTAATAATAATTGTGAGGTAACTAAGGCAATTGGATATCCCGTTGATCTTGCTGCTAAGGTAGTACTCATGTTAAAACTAGGATTTACCTTTAGAACAAAACAATCATTTGTTTCAGTATTCAGAGCAAATTGTACATGACAAACGCCCTTGATTCCCAAAACGTCCATGACCTGAAATGAAATTGATCGCATCATTTGAATCTGGGTATCACTTAAAGTTTGTGCCGGGGTATAAACGACCGAATCATTTGAGTTCACTCCGACTGGATTCATATCTTCCAAAGAAGATACCATCAATTTTGTCCCCATTGTATCACGCAGTGAAACCGTCCCAACTTCTTTGTAGCCGACAATTTCCCGTTCAATTAGGCATTTACTAGACTTTGACTCCTCAAAGATGGTATCAGCATCGTTAGTTATTTGTTCCATGTTTTGAAAAATCAACCGTTGTTGTCGAACTTTAGGATCTAACGGTCTAACAGAAATTGGAAATGAAATTTTATCAATTACATTCCTTAAATCATCAAAATTATCAACAATATAATAATCAGGGGTGGGAATCCCATATTCTTTTAATCTTTGATTCAATCGATTTTCATTGTTAAACAGATCAATATTATCATCATTTAAACCAATAATTTTTACATTATTTTCTTTTAATATTCCATTTTTATTTAAGCGTTGAATAACCTTTAGTGCATTAACTCCGCCGAAAACTGAGGTAACTGCATCAATGTTCTCTGTTTCAATAACATGTTTAGCATTTTCAGTATTAACAGGTTTAATGGAAACATTATCAGGATTCATTTCCTGTAATATTACTGAATATGGATTATTATCCAAAAGAAAAGTAGTAATCCCAAGTTTCTTCCAAACCTTTAGTGCTTGAAATGCAGCGGAATCAAGCTCACATTCTTGACCAATTCCAGACGGTCCTGCTCCGATTATTAAGATTTTTTTGATATCGTCTTTCATTAGGCTATCTCCCATGAGCTGTGATACTTTCTAGAAATTCATCAAATAAGTCAATACTGTCAGTTGGACCACTAGACCCATCCGGAGAAAATTGAACTGAGAAACTTGGATAGTCACGGTGCCTAATTCCCTGAACTGTTCCATTGATTAAGTCTATGTATGTCACAATTAGTTTTGATGTGTCGATAGAATTTGGATCTACGGCATAATCCTGAGCTTGATTAGCATAAATAATTTGATTAGTAATAATTTTTTGAATGGGATGATTGCTTCCATGGTGTCCAAGTCTCATTCGATAAACACTGGCTCCATTAGCCATAGCTAACAATTCATGCCCTAATCCCATACCAAAAACTGGAAGTGCCTGTTCTAATTTAGCAATCGTCTTTAAAACACTTTCATCAATTTCGTGCGGAGATCCAGGCCCTGTTGATAAAATAATTCCTTCTGGGTCAAGATCAATGATTTCTTGGTATGAAGTGTCAAAGGGAAGCACAATTACATTGCAATTCCTTTGAGATAATTGACGAATAATCCCTTCTTTTAAGCCAAAATCAAGTACCGCAACGGTTTTGCCATTCCCAGGGACCAAATAAGGTTTGGGTGTGGCAACCTGTTGAATCTGCTGATTACTTAAAACAGCTGCATTTAACTGATCAAATGCATGTTCATCATTAACATCAACGAGACTCGCTTTTGAAATATCATGTGCCATAATGTATTTCAAAAGATAACGAGTATCAATTGCAGTTATCCCCGGAATATTACGTTGCTTAAGAAATGTATCTAAAGATATATTTTTTAAGTAACTAGTTGAAATATCCTCACTATGATGAACAACCACACCCTTAGCTGATGTCAAAATAGACTCATAGTTTTTTCGATTGATTCCGATATTTCCAACTGAAGGCTGTGTGAATGCCACGATTTGATTGTGATAAATTGGATCTGTGATTGATTCCTGGTAGCCATTAAGATTCGTATTCATAACAATCTCGCCCGTTACGGTTGATTCAGCCCCCATCGATTTTCCCACAAATGAAGTGCCATCATTTAGGATTAAATATCTTTTAGTCATAATGAAGGTCCCTTACTTGTTAGAAACGATTTCGACAGAATCACGATCATCAATTTCTGAAACCAAGACATTAACTTTTTCGTCCTTTGAACTAGGAATATTTTTCCCAACAAAATCAGCCCGAATTGGTAGTTCACGATGACCACGATCAACTAATACAGCTAAACCAATTCTCTTCGGTCTTCCCATTTCATTGATTGCTCCTAATGCTGCCCGGACAGTCCGGCCAGTGTATAACACATCATCAACTAGGATTACATTTTTATTATTAATGTCTACCCCATCATTATTAGTTGGATTAGGCTTTGTCTTTCGGTTCTTTAAGTCATCACGATATTTGGTTACATCTAGTTCCACAACCGGAATTTTAGCATTTTCAAGTTTTTCCAAGCGTTTAGCAATTCTTCTTGCCAAATAAACTCCACGAGTCTTAATACCAACTAAAACTAAGTCGTTGATACCTTTATTTTTCTCAATAATTTCATAAGTGATTCGTGTCAAAGCACGTTGCATGGCCATGCCATCAACTACAACTTTCTCTTTTGCCATAAATGTCACTCCTTAACTGATATCAGAATACTGTTTTCTTAACTGATTGATTGTTTTTTGAAAAATTGGTGGTGCTGGAACTTTAAAATTGAGTTCTTCATGTGTAACTGGATGTTTAAATCCCAGTTCAGCAGCATGTAAAAACTGTCCTTTCCCTTTAATGGTATTTTTAGGTCCATAAAGTGGATCGCCAACGAGTGGATGACCAATATATTTCATATGGACTCTAATTTGATGAGTTCTTCCGGTTTCTAACTGACATTCCACTAAAGTATATTTCCCACCAAACCGTTCAAGAACGTGGAAATGAGTGATGGCATTCCTTCCGCCGGGAATTACTGCCTGTTTCTTGCGGTCGTTAAAAGATCTACCAATCGGAGCATCAATGGTACCGCGTTCTTCATTAATATTACCATGAACCAACGCTAAATACTTTCTGCGATTAGTTTTTTTCCTTAGTTGTTTGGACAATGATCTATGAGCAATATCGGTCTTAGCTACCATCAACAATCCAGAGGTATCCTTATCGATGCGATGAACAATTCCTGGTCTGACTGTTCCATTAATAGAAGACAATTTTGTATGATACAACAGTGCATTAACTAGGGTATGGTCAGGATGACCGGGAGCGGGATGGACTACCATACCTTGGGGCTTGTTGACCACAATCACCTGATCATCTTCATAAACAATATCCAGCTTAATGTTCTCTGGCACTAAATTTATTTGTTTAGGCTCAGGGATAGAAATTTGAATGAGATCATTATTTTGGGATTTGTATTTTGGTTTTTTAGTATCACCATTAACTAAAATTAAATGAACCTTGATTAATTCATTTACACGACTACGACTTAAATCTTCATAGTGATCCGAAACCAATTTATCAAGTCGCTCGTTTTCATTATCAGCTCTAAATTCTCTATTTTGCATTTTTCTCACTCTCAGGCTTTGCTAATAAAATAACTAAGAACAGGACAATCACACCAATCGTTACACACGAATCAGCTACGTTAAAAATTGGAAAGTTTATAAAATCTAATTGAATCATATCGGTAACTGCTCCTAAAAACAGCCGATCTAACAAATTACCAATCGTTCCAACCAACATCAACGTTAAACCAAACAAGTATCCGATATGATATCTTTCAACGTAAATAAATATCATAAAAAGCAAAACGGCTACAGTGGCGATGAATTCAAAAATGAAAGATTTCCCAGCAAGAAAACTCCAAGCAGCACCTGTGTTATTAATATTAGTCAATGATATAACTCCAGGAACGAATGGAATTTCTTTTCCAAGTGGAATGTTAATCCGAATCCACCATTTCGAAATTTGATCAAAAATCAGGAGAATAAAAAACATTAGTGCAAAACATATCCATGCCAAGATTTGTTTTTTAGAATAATCCGGTGATTTTTTCATTTTTATCAATATCCATTTCTGCTGCAGCTGGATGCTTAGGCAATCCCGGCATAGTGATTACTTTTCCAGCCATCGCCACAATGTATCCTGCTCCTAGTTTCGGCAATAATTCAGTAATATGCAAAGTAAACCCACTTGGATCGCCTAATTTTTTGGGGTTATCTGATAAAGAATATTGAGTTTTAGAAATACAGATCGGTAGTTTATCCCATCCATTTTTTTCAATGCCCTTTAATTGCTTCATGGCTTTCCCAGAAAGGACGAAGTCCTTTGCTCCATAAATCCTTTTAGCGACTTTATTAATTTTATCGATCAAGGAATCCTCGTCATTGTAAACTCGATTAATGGATGCATTATTCTCAACAAGTTTGATTAATTTCTGAGCAAGGTCAATTGAACCCTTACCACCCTCAAGAAATGACTTACTAATACCAAATTCAACGTCTTGTTTTCTTAAATGATCACTTAACCACTTAATTTCTTCAGGGGAATCATCAGTAAACTGATTAATGGCGACGATAATTGGTTTGTTAAAGGATTTCATTGCCTTAATATGATGATCAAGATTTTTTACTCCAGATTTTAATGCTTTAACGTTTGGTATAGCTAAGTTTTCTTTACTAATCCCACCATTGAACTTTAGAGCACGAATTGATGCAACCATAACGACTGCACTCGGATCTGCATTTAAGTGTGGTGATACCAAATCCATGAATTTCTCACCACCTAGATCAGAACCAAATCCTGCTTCAGTTAACGTATAATCAGCAACTTTAAGAGCCACATTAGTAGCTTGAACACTGTTACACCCCATAGCTAAATTAGCAAACGGCCCCCCATGAACAAACGCTGGGGTATGTTCTAATGTTTGAACTAGATTAGGATTAATCGCATCTTTTAAAATAATTGTTAAAGCACTTTCAACCCCCAGATTTGAAACAAAAACTGGTTCATTATCATAAGTGTATCCAATTAAAATATTCTTAATACGTTCTTTTAAATCATTTAAATCAGTTGATAGACACAAAATGGCCATTAATTCACTTGCAGCTGTGATTTCGAAATGCTCTTCTCTAGGAACGCCGGACTTAGATCCACCTAGTCCAATGACCATATTTCTTAGTTCACGATCGTTAACATCCATTGCTCGGTGCCACTGAATTTTACGTGGATCTAAATGTAAAGGATTTCCCTGTTGAATCGAATTGTCGATCAGTGCCGCTAGAGTATTATTAGCAGAAGTTAAAGCATGAATATCTCCCGTAAAATTAAGATTAATGTTCACCATTGGTTCAACTTGAGCAAATCCGCCTCCGGCTGCTCCACCTTTCATTCCCATCACAGGACCCATAGAAGGTTCCCGCAAAGCAATGGCAACTTTTTTATTTAGTTGATTTAACGCATCGCCAAGACCAATTAATACAGTGGATTTCCCTTCTCCAGCCGGAGTGGGATTAATAGCAGTTACTAAAATCAGTTTCTTTTTAGTATGTCGATCACGAGTATTACCTGATATTTTTGCCATGTACTTTCCATATGGATCAACTTCGTTTTGGGGAATCGAAAGTTTACTTGCGATATCTTGAATCGGATCCAATTGACTTTCCTGTGATATTTCAATGTCAGTTTTCATTCATACACCCTCTATTTTTTTACTTCAGTGCTAAAAGCTTCTTTTAATTCGATGATAGAATTGTTGGGAAGTATAAAATTATAGTTTTTATTCTTATAGTTGAAAGATAATTGAAATTTTTTGGAATGAATATCAATAATGTCCTTAATATTCATTTGAATCCCCTTGGGATGAAACACGCTCCGCACTGTTAATGTCTTATTTGATAAGATTAACTTTCTAAAATGAATTTGAATCCATGATAGTAGGATAAAAACAATAAAAAAACCTAATGTAATTTCTTGAAAGTGAGTTATTTCTAACCAAATGATCACCCCAATTAGCAAAACAATAAACGTCCAACTCCAGCAGATAATACTAGTAGTGATATTTGGTTGATACAAAAATTTTCTCTTTTGAGTTATCATAGTCTAAACCTCTTTATTAAACGAATGGAGTAATTTATTAATGTATAAATTATATTCTGATGCAGCTATTAAACCTAAAAGTAATCAATGTGGAATTGGAATTTTAATTCTTCATCAGAAACAACAAATTCAAATTAAAAAGCAATGTAAAGCAAAAAATAATCATATTGGTGAATTCAAAGCATGCCTCACTGCCCTAAGAGAGCTTTGTGATCATTTAAATAGTATTAACAAGCATCCAAGTGATATTACTGTCCTGTACTACACTGACAGTTCCATTTTAAGCGACAGTCTTAATAAACAATACGCCAAACATTATCAAAAATACGTTGATGAAATCGTTAAATTACAAAATCATTTCGCAATGGTGTTAACTAAATGGATTCCAGACACTCAAAATCTAGGTGCTCACGAATTAGCTTTTCAAGCTCTTCATTCTAATTAATTAACGTAGTTAGAGATTGGTTTTTCGTACATATCCCAGTCTTTAGTAGTGCCAAAAACAATATAATCCGATAATAATTTTCCAATCATTGGTCCAGTAGTTAGACCCGACGATCCAAGACCACTACCGATCAACAATTTTTTGTAATTGGGGATTGAACCAAAGAAGGGAGCAAAGTCATCTGTATAAGCTCTCGTTCCCACTCTACTACCAATAATATCAGAATAATCCAAGGTAGGAATTAATTTTTTGGCTGAATTAAGCAATTCATCATTAACCTTTGGTTCCTCTTTTAAATCAAAGCCCTTTTCATCGTCGTGAGTAGCTCCAATAATCAATTTTCCGTGTCCAAGCGGAATAAAGTCATATTCTCCTTCTGGCATCATCACCGGCATGTTCTCATGAGCTGGAATATCAGATACTTTTAATTCTACCAGTTGTCCTTTTTGAGGTCTGACTTTTACTTTAATGTTAAGAGGAGCAAGTGTTTCTTTTACCCAAGCACCGGTAGCTATGACAATTTGATCGAAACTTAATAGTTGATCTTTAAAACTAATGGTATGGTCACCAGTAAGTATCACTCTGCCCTTATAAAGAGTCAAATTTCGTTTTTTGGCGATTGCAACTAAATGCTTGCAGAAGAGATTCCCATTAATCCGACTTCCTCCGGAAACAAAAATTCCTGGGTGAATAATCGTAAGAATGGGAATTTTATTTTGCACTTCTTTTTTGTCTAACCTCATTATGTTTCCCATCTCAGGAGTTGTTTGAACCCTTCTTTTAGCTAAAGCATAGAGGTCATCTAAATCGTTATTATCTTGTCTTGTAATGATGGTCCCACTACTATTAAAAGTTGCTGAATTCATTTGAGTTTGATCAGCAATTTTAGGAATCAACTTAGCTCCAGCCTTTGCTAAGTTATACCATTGTTTATTTCTACGTTTCGACAACCATGGTGATATGATTCCTGAAGCTGCTTTGGTTGCTTGCCCATAACTATCGTCAAACATCGTTACCTCTCGTTCATCAGCATTTGGAAGTTGACTTAGGTAATATGCAAGGGTGGAACCAACTATTCCACCACCAATAATCGCAATTTTCTTTTTCAATTACTTGTCCTTCTTGTTAAAAGTTTGCTCAGCCCAGTATTGGAAATAATCCGTTCTGATTCGCCCATTATACAATTTACGTCGTTTAGTGGCTTTTTTGCCATATTCTTTTTCAAAATTTAAATCACTGGTTAAGTAATACTTAGACCAAGTTTTCATAGGAATAAATACCTTTCCCATGTCATGATAAAGCTGAGCTGCTTCTTTAGTATTACCCATTCTTTGACCATATGGCGGATTAGTAACTAAAACCCCATCTTGTTTATCGGTATGAAAGTCTTGGACGGCCACTTGTTTAAACTGAATGTCATGAAGTAAACCAGCTTCCTCAGCGTTTACTTTGGCATAATTAATCATTTGTTCATTAACATCAGAGGCCATGATATCAAACTCGGTGTCATAATCAGCTTTTGAATCTGCATTGGCACGTACTTTCTTTACAAGTTCTGGATCCACCCAATCCCAGTGTTCAAATACGAACTCACGATTATAACCTGGTGCAATATTTCTAGCAATTAAAGCCGCTTCAATTGGGATGGTCCCCGACCCACACATTGGATCCAGAAATGGCATTTGTTTGGGATGCCAATTTGTTAAAAGAATTAGAGCTGCGGCCATATTTTCTTTTAATGGGGCTTCACCTTTTGCAACTCGGTATCCACGTTTAAACAAACTAGAGCCAGTAGTGTCTAGTGTATCCATAACTTCGTCTTTGTTAACCCGAACTTCAAGTGGATATAGTGCCCCTGATTCAGGTAATCTAGTGCGGCGATGATAAAATTTACTTATCTTTTCAACGATTGCTTTTTTAGTAATGGCTTGAATGTCCGGGACACTATGAAGAACTGATTTTTGTGAACGTCCCTCAACTGGAAACTTTCCGTCCATCGGGATAAGGTCTTCCCAATCCAACCTCTTAGTATTCTCAAACAACTCGTCGAAAGTTGTCGCTTTAAAACGACCCACAATAATTTTAATTCGATCTGCAGTTCTTAACCATAAATTAGCCTTAATAATGTCAGTAATCGTTCCGGTAAAAAGAACCATTCCGTTCTTAACTTCTGGATCGTATCCTAATTCCCGCAACTCATCTCCTACTAAGCCTTCTAAACCAGCAGAACAAGTTGCCATTAAATTAAATTTTTTCATTTTATCCATTCCCTTTTATATAAAAAAAGAGTGGGAAGATCCCACTCAACCTGAAAAATGGTGCAGGCCCCTATAAGCCATGTTTTGTGCTTAACCACAACTTCAGGAAAAAGTGGTTAAGTAGTAATCATCTATCTCAAGAACAAATTGTTCTTCCCCCACACTTGGTTCAATTTCCGTGTGTGAAGCTCCCCTACCAAAGTTTGGGTTTCCCGCTCGCGGGGTTTACTGCGTTCCAATAATTTGATTTCTCAAATTAGTCGTTTCTGTGGCACTTTATGAAATACTAGAGCATAGCAATTGCCTTAGTTCTTTCTTTCGCCGTAATCAAATCAATGATCCCTCGGCTTATTTTTTCACCGAGCACGAACACTACAAGCATCTCAGCTTGTGCGAGAGTGGACTTTCCTCAGCCAACAATTGTTGACCGCGATTACTCAGGACCTGCACCAAGTCTTTAAAACCTATTAGATTTATCTGAATCCTCGCCGTATACACGACGCTCTAAGCTGGATAACCGTTTTAAGATATCCATGTCAGTAGGATTCTGACCTTGAGCCGGCTGACTTGAAGCAGTATTCTTTGATGCTTCCTCAGCAGATTTAGTTGGCTCAGCAGTTGTTTCTTCTGGTGCCCGTTGTGGAGCACTTGAACGTTCGATAGGACGTTGAGTACTTTGTGTGCTCGATCCCATTGATACTTGACGAGATAATTCGTCAACTTTTAACTTTAGATCTTGATTTTCCTGATCTAACTGATCAATCTCACGTTGAAAAGTCTCATAGTCCTTAATGATACTATCCAAGAAAGTATCAACTTCAGCAGGATCGTAACCCCGCATTTTTTGCTTAAATTCCTTTTGTAGAATTTGTTTTGGAGTAAAATTAATATTTTCCATTAATGCACACCTCACCAATCATTTCCGCATAATTCTATTCTATCAGAAATAAAACTAAAAGTCATCATTTAACTGTCTTTGATAATCATCAGCAAGATCTTGTAACTGATCAAAATCGATCAATTGCATCGGATATGCATGATTTTTTTGAAACTGGTGAATAGCTTGATAGTCATACTTAGTTTTACCTTCATTTTCTGGATCATACACTAATAATGATTGGTCTGTATGCGTGAGCATAAATCGTTGATAATTTTTTAGTTGTTTAGGTGAATCATACGGATGATCACTTACTGAATTTGAAAAATCAGCTTTAGAAACTGCTTGATTTAATTTTGCTTGATTATCTTCATTCCAGTTTGACCCAAATTTTTTAAATGGTAACATTACTGCTAATTGAAATTCATGTGGATACTTTTTTTGAAGTTTCTTAGAAACATCGGCTGTCCATTGTTCAATTCCGAGCTGTCCGCCGGTGATAATCCAGTCACATCCATTTTCAATTAACTGTGAAAGTTGATCAAACAAAGCTTGCTTAATAATTTTTAACTTAGGATCATCATTTTGAAAGATTCCTAATTCATAACTCCGGTACCCTGATACCCAAACGCGGCTCATTTCTATCCACCTTTCAATAATTATTTCTCCAAGTTACCTACAATTGCTATAATATACTACGTATATGATAACATGATCATTTTTAATAAATGAATTGAGGTTATACAATGAATTTCCATTATCCTAACGGTAATTCCTATCGAAGTACCAGTAAATCAAGTAAACTTATCATTAAAAAAAATAAATCTACCATTAAGTACGGTGATCGGGGGATGTCCCTTGAAGCTGAATTAAATGAAAGCAACAAATATTATTTGGAAAGGGATATTGCAGTGGTTCATAAAAAACCTACTCCAGTTCAAATTGTAAATGTTGATTACCCCAAACGTAGTGCAGCCGTTATTAAGGAAGCATATTTCCAGCATGCTTCTACAACTGACTATAATGGTATTTATCGGGGCAAATATATTGATTTTGATGCTAAAGAAACTACTAGTACCACTTCTTTTCCTCTTAGTAACTTTCATAAACATCAAATTGAACACATGAAAAAATGCACCAAATTAGGTGGGATCACCTTTGCAATGATAAAATTTGTTAAAAGTAATGAACTTTTTGTGCTTGAAGGACCGAATCTATTCTATTATTGGGACCGACAAAATCAGGGCGGAAGAAAGTCAATTTCAAAAATAGAGCTTCAGGAGAATGCGTACCAAATTAAGTACCATCTTCAACCCTTGATTCCATACCTCAGAGCGGTTGATCAAATTATCGATAATAAGAACAATATGTAAAGGAGAAGTCTAATGGCTGATTCAGATGAAAATATTTCTAGGGTACAAAGGTTTAAGCACCATCAGCAACCACGAAAGAAAAAGATGAAACTTTGGAAAAAAATCATTTTATGGATTTTGGCAGTAATCGTTGCCATACTTATTTGTGGAGCAGGGCTTTTTACTTACTATGCAGCTAGTGCTCCAAAGATATCTTATAATACCCTCTCTAGTGATAATTCAACGACGATATATGATTCAAGTGGTAAGATAATTTCACGTTTAGGTGCCCAAAATCGGGACTACGTGAAACAAGATCAGATTCCTGATAACCTAAAAAATGCGATTATTTCAATTGAAGATCGTCATTTTTATAAGGATCATGGGGTTGATCCTGCCAGAATTGTTGAAGCAGCCTTTTCAAATCTTCGTGGCCAAGGTGGTTTACAAGGTGGCAGTACCCTTACCCAACAATTAGTCAAATTATCAGTCTTTTCGACTAAGGCCTCGGACCAAACGCTAAAACGCAAGGCTCAAGAAGCCTGGTTAGCGGTCAAAGTCGACCATGATTATAGTAAACAACAAATTTTAGAGTTTTATATCAACAAGGTTTACATGGGTAATAATGCTTACGGAATGCAAACTGCTTCCGATTATTATTTCAATAAACCATTAAAGAAGATTAACCTCCCACAAACGGCTTTTTTGGCTGGTTTACCTCAAGCTCCTGTTCAATATAATCCTTATACAAATCCTAAGTTAGCAACTGAACGAAGAAATCAAGTTCTAGAAGCAATGGCTAACAATAAAGTGATTTCTAAGGAGCAAGCTAGTGAAGCTGAAAAGACCAGTATTCAAGATGGTCTGGTTAAACAACACAATTCAAATTCGTCTCCATACGCAAAAAATGAGAAGTATGCCGATGCCTATATCCAACAAGTTGTTCAAGAACTAGACAAAAAGGGATACAAATTAAATGCTGGAAATAAGGTTTATACAAATTTGAATATGGACACTCAAAAACAAATGTATAAACTGGCCAACGATCCCAACTCACCCATTCAATTTCCTAACAATAACTTCCAAATTGGTGCCACGATGGTAAATTCCAATAACGGTAAAGTGGTTTCGATGCTTGGATCAAGAAAACAAAAAATTGCCTTTGGATTAAATCGTGCAATTCAAACCGATCGTTCTAGTGGATCAACTATGAAACCACTAATGGACTATGGACCAGCAATTGAATACTTAAAATGGCCAACTTATCAAGCTGTTCAAGACACGCCTTTCACGTATCCCGGAACAAATAAAGAACTTCAAGACTTTGACAATAAGCATGAAGGTACCATCACGATGCGAAAAGCACTTGTTGAGTCACGTAATATTCCTGCGATCAGGACCCTTCAACAGGTTGGAATCCAACGATCACAAGACTTTTTAGCTGGATTAGGAATGACATTTAATAAACCACTTGAACTACAAAACGGAATTGGTGCCTATATCTCATCAGAGCAGGAAGCAGCTGCGTATGCTGCATTTGCAAATGGTGGGACGTATTACAAACCATATTTAATCAATAAAGTAGTTAATGTCAACGGAGCTGAAAAGCAATACAGTCCTAAGGGGCATCGAGCCATGTCACCAGATACTGCCTTTATGATAAATGACATGCTAAAAGGCGTCATGACTTCTCCTAATGGTTCTGGAACTGCTGCTAAGATTCCTGGACTTTATCAAGCCGGTAAAACCGGTACTACCCAATATCCGGATGATTGGATTAAGAAAGTTCCTGATCAATCATCAATGGATTCATGGTTTAGTGGGTACACGAAGAATTTCTCACTTTCTATTTGGACCGGATATGACCATCAATTTAAACCCGGAAACTATATTTCCGAGCCACAAACACGAATTGCTCAAACCTACTACAAAGAAGTAATGTCACAGGCATCTGCTAATAAACCTAATATTGATTGGCAGAAGCCGGATAATGTGATTGAAACCAAACGAGATGGCGTAAACGAATACTATATCGAAGGCCACATGGGAACCGCGGTTTCAGCTAATAATGCTAGTCAATCTGGACAAGCATCCAAGAATCGTTCAGTTGTCTCAAATTCATCAAGTTCAAAAGACTCCAACAGTTCATCATCTGACGATAATTCTAGTTCAAGTCAGACGTCATCGGGGTCTAGTTCTAAGGTTGAAGAGCCATCTGAATCGAGCAAACCTAATGATCAATCATCTTCTGAATCATCAAATAATCAAGATAACAATAATCAGAGCACTCCTGCTTCTAATAATAGTCAATCATCAAGCACTTCTACTCCAAATCAATAAATTGAATATTCTCTTTAAGACTCATCCACTTTATGATTTATGTGGCTTGGGTCTTTTTTGTTGTTGTTTTGTTTTTTTTTAATTAAGTTAAAGTAACTTTTAACTTTTCACCTGAATTTTAATCATTTAACCACAAAAAAAATGCATAGATCTTTTACATCCATGCATCATTGATTAATTTTAAAAATCGGAATATTTTGTTTTGGTTTTCTTGGTTGATCACTGTTTAAATTTCTCTGTCGCTGTTCATTGGCTTCCTGAACTTGTGCAGCGGTTTTAATGTTGCGATGCTGCCAATTCAAAAGAATTCGATCCATATACTTCAAACTATAAACCTGACTTAGAACCGCCTCTTTGAGGGCTAATCCAATAATCTTTGGTGAGTAATGATCTTGTTCAAGCCATTGATTGATTGTTTCCAACTCGATTGAAGATAATGGCCGACCAAATTCCTCTTGAATTTTTTTAAATAATCCTTTTCGTTCCTTAATATCATTACTTTGTTTGTTACGCTCTTTTTGAGCATGATTATTAGTGTTTACTAACGATGTAGAATCAAGCAACTTGTCCATTTTATGATTTAAAAGATCAAACTTATATTCGTCCTTCCCAGACTTCGTACTAGAAATGTTGATAATCTTTTTAGTAACTAATTGATGTAATAAATTATAAATATCGTCTTCTTTTAAACCAGTTGCTTTCGACAACTCAGTAGCACTTGGAAACAAATCCCCTTTAGAACGAGCTAGTACTAACTCCAAGAAGACCACTAATTCAGTTGGGGTCATCCCCAACTCAGAGAAATGCTGCAATAAAAAACCAGAAACGCTAATTGAACCACTTTCTAAATAGCGCTCTAAATTTTCACTCATTTTATTCCTCCTTCAATAATTCATCATTACAAATTCTTAATTGTTTGCACAATCTTGCCCGTCTTATAATTTACCGTGACATAATTCATTCGATTGTTCTGATTTAAATAGGAAACCACCCAGGCTGGCTGATCCTGATAAATCCCAAGTCCGGTGTTAATAATCTTAGAGGCTTTCCCAATTTTTTGAGCCGTCTTTTCTGCTTCCTGTTGTGTAATCCCACTCTTTTGGGTAACGACCTGCATACTTTTCCCGTTCTTAGGTAAGATGGCATACGCATACTGATTCTGTTTATTATAACCACCAACTGAATAGTATGTCTTATTTAAATTAGACGAGTAGAAATGATTAATATCATGAAATCCAGCACTATTTTCTGCTACCGTAGTGACATGAGAACGAGCGCGTAATTGGGGTGCTTTAGCAACATGAAAGAAAATAATAACACCCAGAATGATTAGAACGATCACCGCAACAGTTATCCATCGAATCCGATGAGTCCTTTTTCGTTTTAATTGTTCTCTGTACATGAAAATTCCTCTTTTATTTAGCTTTTACATGCATCATTATAGCAAACTTTCCTTGTTTAATAATTAATTAATCCCTCTTATTAAAGAAATCTTGACCATCTTTAACAATCTTAGCGATCGACCCCGTTTTAATTGGTAAATCAGAGGGAAGCGCATCGATGATTTGCTTACCATACCGTTTGTCAATCAAACGACTGTCCAAAAAGTTAATGATACCATAATCAGTTGAGCTTCTAATCAATCTTCCCACACCTTGTTTAGTTTTGATAATAGCTTCTGGTAAGCCAAAGTTATAAAATGGATTCTTGTTTTGTTCCTTTAAAAACTTAGCCCGACTTGAAACAACCGGATTATTGGGAGATTCAAACGGTATCCGGGTAATAATGAGTTGCTTGAGTAAATTATCCGGAAAATCAACACCCTCAAAATAACCATTAGCTCCAAGTATTACCGGAACTGCATCCTTGGTTGACTCAAACCTTTTGATCATTTTTTCTTGACTCCCAGAAACACCGGCGGCTTGAATCATAAAATTACCGTTATTGTTCTGATCTAATTTTTCGTACACTTTTTTTAAAATATCCAATGAGTTAAACAGTACTAGCGTTGGTACTGCATTAGCGTTGATAAGTTTCCAAATTGAGTTAGCCAGATAAGAGATATATTCATCATTATCTACACTAGGCGGCATCGGTGTCGTTTCAGAAATCATCATTTCAGTTTGCTTGGAATAATCAAAAGAAGATTTTAGCCGTTTCATTCTCGTATCACTCCGACTTAAATCAAGCTGATCAAAAATATACTGTGACTTTTTTGATGTAAACAACGTCGAACCGGTAAAAATTGCTGGCTTAAAATAGTGATAGATATTTTCCTTTAACTTATTTTTGGAAGCAAAATCGCCAGTCATAAGGATGACATGATTAGGATCTAGATCCTCTGTATAATAGATCCAGTAAAAAGAGGATTGCTCACTAACCCTTTGCTTAACTTGATCCACATTAACACTATCAATGTAATCAGTAATTGTAAGTAAATGACGTTCAAACTTTTCAATCAAAGCTTCATCAGAAATCGTCCAACGATTCTTTTCCTTCTTAACTAACTTTTTGAAAGTATTTATAAATTCTTCTAATTTTACGTTAATATGAGTCAAATGGTTTATTTGATCCTGATGGTCTTTCACAAATTGAAGTAGTTCTTTTGCACTAATCGAAGACTCAGAACGCCTAGTAGTAACAGGTTTCATGAATTTTACCCTAAAATCCTGTAAAATCAACTGATTTGTATCAAAAATAGCATCTAGCTGGGAATCTAACTCATTAAGTCGATTTAACTCATCAATATCGTCAGAAAAGATTTCATTTAAATTTAATCCGTGGGTTTGAAATAAATCATTCTTAACCCTTCCAATATTTTTCTTTAAAGTATTGAATTTAATGACTTTTTCTTGCGATGAAAACGCAACGTCAGCAAGTTTATGAGCTTCGTCAACCACTAAGTATGGCTTTGAAGTCATGTAACTACTTAATTGACGACTATTCTCAAAAAGATAATTATGGTTAACGATAACAATATCAGCACGTTCCACCCGCTTCAATTGAGCTAGTAAGAAGTCAACATCCCGAAAAGAGTTCTTCTTATCCGTCTCCACATGAGAATTTTGATAATTAATTTGATCAATAAACGGAACTTCATTGGGAAGATTTAATTCGTCAAGATCACCCGTGCTTGTCTCAGTGAGCCAGACCAAGATTCGTGCTTTCATGAATTGTGACTGTTTAGATTTATCGTGAAATTGAAGTGTTTTGCTAAACCGTTCTAGATTAATATAATGATTGACACCCTTTAACATAGCAACATCAAAACTAGTATTAAGTAACGGTTCTAGTTGACTCTTAATTGTAGAATACAACTGTTCCTGAAGTCCATTGGTAGAAGTACTGACCACTAGCTGTTCACCTTCATTAACCAAATAAGCCATTGGAACCATGTATCCCAGGGTTTTCCCACTCCCGGTTGGTGCTTCAATTAATAAATTATAGGTGGGGTTTTCTTTATCATGATAATTATTATAAATTAAGTTCATCATTTTACTTTGTGAACTTCGCCAATTTAACTTACCCATAAATTGGCGTTCCTTCTGCTTCTTAGTCTTAGGATACTTTATCAAATTGTGCTCTGAGATTGAATAGGATGGTACTTGGTTTTTTAGCGCAATCCCATTTACAACCACATATTGCGAATTCAAATTCTTTAAATGTTCCCGCTTAATCTCTTCACGATCTTCAATAAATTGAACCGTATCTCTAGGGAGATCAGGATGAACCTTAAGAATAGACTGAATTGTCACTAAGGGTAATTTTTCAATCTTCTTCATGATTGTTAACAGTAAATGAGCAGTTGCGTCAGCATCACTTTTAGAGGAATGCGGATGGGTGTGTGAAATCCCAAAATGATGACTTAAGTCCTTTAATCGATATCCCGTTAATTCCGGAAAAAAGATTTGACTCAACGTGACCGTATCAATGGCTTTAATATCTAACTCAGGATAACCCACTCTTTCTAATTCCGCATTTAAAAACGGAAAGTCAAAATTAACGTTATGGGCAACGAAGACAGTACCACTCAGTATCTTATAAATATGGGGAGCAACCTGATCAAACGTTGGTGCTCCTTTAATTGTCTGGGCGTTAATGCCAGTTAAGTGGGTGATATCTTTAGGAATCGCTTCACCATTATTAACATATGTTGAGTAGGAATCGACCACTTGACCACCCTGAACAAAAGTACAACTAAATTGAATAATTTGGTCACCATTAGAGACATCCGTTCCAGTTGTCTCCATGTCAACGACTGCATATTTTGTATTCTTGGGCACCTGTCTCACCTACCTTTAAAACTAACTCCACTATAATATTACTACATTTATCTTAATATTTATATAAACCAACATTTAATCATTAGTAAAGTATTCTAAAATATATTGGTCATGTTCTAAATTATGATAAAATAGGTATGTTTGGAAAGTGAGCGATTGAAATATGAACACGACTGCAACCGGGTTGAGTCATGCAAAAATAATTTTTTTAGGTGAGCACAGTGCCGTCTACCAAAAGCCTGCGATTGTTTTTCCTGTGCCACAAATTAAAGTGAAAACCACCATTACTTCTGATGGTAACAATCAACTATTCAGTAAATACTACCATGGTCCAATTAGTGCTCTTCCTTCTTCAATGAATGGATTACAGACACTTATTAATCGTCTTAACCAATCATTAAATCCTAATAACATCCCAATTAATATCAAAATTGATAGTGCAATTCCGTTGGGGAGAGGGATGGGTTCATCCGCTGCAACAGCTAGTGCAGTTACCAAAGCCTTTTTTCATTTCTTTAATCATCAACTAAACGCTAACCAGCTTAAGAAATTTACCGATGTAGAGGAAAAGATAACTCATGGTAATCCAAGTGGAATTGACGCTAAAACCGTCAGCGCGCTTAATCCCATCTTATTTGAAAAAGGTCAGTTTTACGATTTTCCTGTTTCAAACGCAGGAAATCTCATCATTGCTGATACTGGTATCTCAAGTAATACTTCCACGGCAGTTTCAATGGTAAGAGATGAAATGGATCATAACTTTCAAAATACGAATGATTTAATTAACGACCTCGGGGATTTAGCTGAAGCAGCTAAACATTCTCTGACATACAATAAACTCAAACAAACCGGCAAATTAATGAATCTGGCCCAAAATGATCTTTCAAAATTGGGAGTTAGTTCAACAGAAATTAATACCCTGGTAAATGCTGCTAATCAGGCGGGTGCCCTCGGTGCTAAACTAACGGGAAGCGGACTCGGTGGATGCATTATTGCTCTGTCAGATTCTAAAACCACCACGCAAAAAATCAAGACAACCCTTAAACAAAGTGGAGCACAAGGAGTTTGGGTCCAATCATTAAATGAAATGAAGTAAGGAGATTTATTATGTCCGACAATACTAATATCTATAGAACCCAGAAGGCTCGTGCTCATACTAATATTGCACTAATCAAATATTGGGGGAAGGCCAATAGTCAACTCATTATTCCAGAAGACAGTAGCCTGTCTTTAACTTTAAATGACTTCTATACCGATACTGAAGTTCGCTTTGACCCATCTCTAAGTTCTGATCAAATCACTTTTAACAATCATCTAATTAATGATTCGGAAGGAAAAAAGATTGTCAGTTTTCTTGACATCGTTCGAAAAAAAGCCAATGTTGATATTCACGCCCACGTTAAGACAAATAACAATATCCCTACTGCTGCTGGGCTTGCTTCATCTGCTTCAGGGTTTGCTGCTCTCGCTGCCGCTTCTAGTAAAGCCATTGGAATGAATCTTTCTAAAAAAGATCTTTCTAGGCTCGCTAGACGAGGATCAGGTTCAGCAACACGCTCTATTTTTGGCGGTTTCGTCAAATGGGAAAAGGGTCATAGTGACGAAACTTCCTTTGCCATTCCAATTGAAGAAGACATTGATTGGGACATTAACCTAGTAGCTGTTATTATTAATCGAAACGAAAAAAAAATTTCTAGTAGAGAGGGTATGAAAATTTCTAAGTCCACCTCCCCTTACTATCAATCATGGAAAAAAGTTACTAGTCATGACATGACCACGATGAGAAAAGCAATTCGTACTCATAACTTCGACTTAATGGGCCACACTGCTGAGGAAAATGCCATGAAAATGCACGCCCTCACGTTCAGTTCCGATCCAGCTTTTACATATTTTAATGGAGATACACTTAAAGCAATTCAAATTGTTCATGAATTAAGAGACAATGGCATCAGTTGCTATTTTACAATTGACGCTGGTCCAAATGTAAAAGTGTTAGTCCAACATGATAATTTAAACCAAGTTGTAAATCGATTTAAAAGCACTTTTGGATCATCAAACGTGGTTGCTACCACTCCAGGTCCTGGAATCGAATATTTAAATTAAGGGAGTAATTAATTACATGATTTCCGCAAAAGCACCGGGCAAATTGTACGTAGCTGGTGAATATGCAGTAGTTGAGACCGGCTACCCTGCTATCATCGCTGCATGTGATCGCTTTGTTAGGGTTGGCATTAAAGCAAGTTCAGATTTTGGAAGCATCTATTCAAAACAGTACGATGAAAATATGCTTCATTGGAAGAGATTAGGCCATCGCATGGTCTTCGATAATCGTGATAATCCTTTTCAGTACATCATTTCAGCGATTAAAGTAACTGAAGAATACGTTGAAACTCTCGATAAAAGTTTAAAAACATACGATATCATCGTAAATAGTGAACTCGATAGTGCCGACGGACGTAAGTACGGATTAGGTTCTTCAGCTGCCGTCACGGTTGCAACCGTTAAAGCCTTATGCGAATTCTACGACATTAACCTTTCAACGATGCAGCTCTTCAAGCTAGCCGCAATTGCTCATTTTGAAGTTCAAGGAAATGGTTCATTAGGCGATGTAGCTGCTAGTGTATTCGGCGGTTGGATTGCTTACCATTCATTTGACCGACAGTGGTTAGCCAATGCCCGTAAAGATGTTGATTTAGTGGAACTGTTAGATTTAAAATGGCCTAGTTTAAAAATTATGCCGCTAACAGCACCAAAGAATTTACAATTATTAATTGGATGGTCAGGTTCACCCGCTTCAACTTCAAATCTAGTTGATCGAGTGGAGCTAAAAAAAGCCAGAAATTCTGAACTTTATCAAGACTTTCTTCACTTCAGTCAGGAGTGTGTCTTAAATATTGTTAATGGCTTTAAAAGTTCTAATCTGGAAATGATCCAAAGGAACATTGAAAACAACCGCAAACTCCTTTTAAAACTCGGTGAATTTGCCAACGTTGAAATTGAAACCCCCAAGCTAAAAGAATTAATTGACATTGCCGATCATTTTGGTGGTGCAGCCAAAACTTCGGGAGCAGGTGGTGGTGATTGTGGGATCGTCATTATTAATAAGGATGATAATATCGATGATCTTGTTAGCGATTGGAACCGCCATGGAATTAAGCTACTAGACCTTAATATTCATAATAATTAGGAGAAACAAATGACTAACCAACAGTCACATCGAAAAGATGAACACGTCTCGCTTGCTAAAAAATTTCACCACATAGAATCTGAAGCTGGATTCGATCAGGTTCATTTTATGCCAGTAACATTCCCTGAAATGACATATCAGGATGTAGATATCTCGACTCAATTAGGCTCGCTGTCTTTAAGGGTCCCCTTTTACATTGAAGCGATGACTGGTGGCAGTGAGTATACCAAAAAACTAAATTATCACCTAGCCGCTATCTCCAAAAGATGCGGAATCGCAATGGCTTCGGGATCAGAGAGTGTAGCAATCAAACATCCGGAACTAATCGATACCTTTTCGATCATTAGAAAGCAAAACCCAGATGGACTGATCTTTGCTAACATTGGTGCTGGGACAACCCCAAAAGCGGCTGAGCAAGCAATTGATATTCTTCAAGCTAATGCATTAGAGATCCACGTTAATTCAGTTCAAGAACTCATCATGCCCGAGGGATCAAATTCATTTAACTGGCTATCCAATATTTCAAACATTGTCCAAAATATTAAAGTACCAGTAATCGTCAAGGAAGTTGGATTCGGGATGAGTTCTAAATCAATTCAAACCCTTTTGGACCTTGGAGTTGAATATGTAAACATTGGGGGTCGTGGCGGAACTAACTTTGCTCAAATTGAGAACTTCCGTCGTCATCAAAAAGAAATGGACTATTTTAAAGACTGGGGAATTACCACGGTGGAATCTCTCTTTGAATCCCAAAAAGTTCCTAGCATGAACATCGTAGCAACTGGTGGCATCACTAATCCCATGGAAATCGTCAAATCCTTGTATTTGGGTGCCGATGCCGTTGGCATTGCGAGTCAGATTTTGGTGAAACTAATTGATGACGGTGAAGACGAGACCGTGAAAATGATTAACGATTGGATTATTGGCATTAAATCCATTTTCACCGCACTAGGCGCACACAACATTAATGAACTGCGTCAATGTGAATCAGTAACCAGTCCAGAATTACAAAATTACTTAAATCAGCGCAAATAAAAAGACCTTCGTTTAAAAAACGAAGGTCTTTTTATTTTCTCATGCTTTAAACCTTAATCCCTTAGGGAAAAAGTTTTTTAACGTCCCATTCACGACTTTACCAAATCCAACACTCATTCCGCGACATTGAATTAAGTACCACCCCTTCTTTAAGTTGGGATCCACGGCAACGGTGTCACCATGGACATAACTCTGCCACTGATGATCAGTAATTTTAACGATGTTTTTTACGTCATTAGGATTAATTGCCAATGCCAATGCATACGAAGGCTCAATCCGATTCTTTTTAATCGTTCCAAGTGGCGTTCCGGGTCGCATTACTTTTAAACCATCTAAATCGGGGATTGCCGGATTAAATGAATACAGGGTACTCCCAAATTCTAGAAAATCTTTTGTCAAAAAATCGCGCTTAAAGTTAACGTTACAGAACTCTTTCCACTCTTTTTTTATACTACTTGAGACGTTACTTCTTTGATGCTTAATCTTTTTGGATTTTCCAACATCTGTACTCTGCAACTTGGCAATAAAATGCCCATCACCTTTAAATAAGTTAGGAAACAGACGAGCCGTTTTAGTTAACTCTTCGCTTCCATCCGCCCATTCCGGTTTTCCGTCGATCATCCCATCATACTTCTTAATCGGGAGAGCCTTAAAATCATAATTAGCTAAGATCCAAGCAATTATCTGTTCGTCTTCTTCTGGTGAAAAAGTACAAGTTGAATAAATCAATTGTCCACCTGGTTTTAACATCTTAACGGCTTCTCTTACAATGTCTTTTTGCCGCACAGCACACTCTTTCGGATAATCAATTGACCAGTATTTTGTTGCGTCATGATTTTTTCTAAACATTCCCTCACCCGAACATGGTGCGTCAATCAAGATCTTATCAAAATACCTTGGAAAATGCTTTGACAGGTTATGTGGATCTTCATTCAAGATTAAAGGATCCCACACCCCAAACCGTTCCAGATTTTCAACTAGAACCTTAGCTCGGCTCCGGTCAATCTCATTTGATACAAGTAAGCCCTTGTTTTTCATCATACCAGCCAAATGAGTCGACTTTCCTCCTGGGGCAGCACACAAGTCTAATACCTGATCTCCCATACTAGGATCAACCACCTCTGCTACGTACATGGCAGATGGTTCCTGACTGTAAACGTAACCACTCTGATGCTCGACGGTTTTCCCGCTAATTTTTCCGTAATAACCATTTTGGGTATAGGAAATCGGGCTTGTCATATCCAAACGAACATCAGCTTTAGTTTTGAGCGGATTAGTTCGAAAGGCATTGTAAGAGTCTTCATCAAAAGAATCAATAAAACTTTGATAATCATCTTTTAACAGATTATGATATTTACTTTTAAAATCTTCAGGTAATTTCATACTGATAAGTCCTTATTATTCAAATTGCTTGGCAGCTCTCACGGCCATCTTCCATCCCTTGTATAGTTTTTTTCTTTTATCGCCACTCATATGTGATTCAAAAAAAGTACCAACACGCTTACTTCTTTTAATTTCATCAATATCCTTCCAAAATCCAACAGCCAAACCAGCCAGATAAGCTGCTCCCTGTGCCGTAGTCTCTGAAATTAATGACCGTTCAATTTGATCATTTAAAATATCGGCTTGAAACTGCATTAAGTAATCATTTTTAGCAGCTCCACCATCTACTACTAGTGATTTAACCGGAATCTTAGTCTCTTCTACCATCGTATCAAGAACATCCTTTGTTTGAAATCCTAACGATTCAATGGTCGCACGAACTAATTGATTACGCGTCGTTGATGATGTCAAGCCAAAAATCGATCCACGAATTTCCTGATCCCAATATGGTGCCCCTAGTCCAGTAAACGCTGGCACTACGTAAACTCCGTCACTCGTTTTGGCATCATAAGCCATTTGCTCAGAGGCCTTAGCCGATGAAATTAAACCCATCTCATCCTTTAACCATTGAATTGCCGATCCGGCCACAAAAATGCTACCTTCTAAAGCATATTTAACTTCTCCATTCAATCCGTAGGCAATTGTGGTTAACAATCCATTACTAGAAAACCTTGGCGTTTTTCCTGTATTCATCATAATAAAGGCACCCGTTCCATAAGTATTCTTTGTCATTCCGGGTTGTAATGCTAATTGTCCAAATAATGATGCTTGTTGGTCACCGGCAATTCCGGCAATTGGAATCTGTACCCCTAAAAATGAATATCCCTTCGTATATCCAAAGAAGTGTGACGATGGTTTCACTTTAGGTAACATTTTCTTAGGAATATCGAAGAGCTCTAACAGATCATCATCCCATTTCAAATCGTTGATGTTATATAACATTGTCCTACTAGCATTAGTATAATCAGTGGCATGAACGGTTCCGCCGGTCAGATTCCATAGCAACCATGAATCAATGGTTCCAAATAATAAATCTCCACTCTCCGCCCGTCTCTGGGATCCCTTTACATGATCTAAAATCCATCTAATTTTCGTACCAGCAAAATAAGAATCAACAATCAGTCCCGTCTTTTGGTGAATTAAATCAGCGTAACCATCAGTTATTAACCGATCAGCAATTTCACTGGTCTGTTTTGATTGCCACACCACAGCATTGTAGATGGGCTTTCCACTTCGTCTATCCCAAATTACAGTCGTTTCACGTTGATTAGTAATGCCGATACTTCGCACTTTATAGGGAGGAACTTCAGAGTTAATCAATACCTCAGAAATCACAGATTCAACGGCATTCCAAATTTCAACTGGATCTTGTTCCACCCACCCTGGATGAGGAAAAGATTGTTTAAACTCACGTTGTACTTTTCCCACAATCTGGCCATCATGATCAAATAACATTGCTCGAGCAGAGGTCGTTCCTTCATCAATTGCCATTATGTATTGCTTGCTACTCATATTTTCCCTCGTTTTTTCAAATAAATGTTATGTGTTAATTATACCCTAAGTAATTTAGCATACCAAACGTGAAGTTATACCATAACAAAGGCAATATGGTAGAATACTTACATGTGATTTAATAGGAGGCAATCTAAATGACAAGTTTTAATGAATATTCCGCATGTACCAGCATTTTAGTTGGAAAAGATGCCACGGTTGATGGCAGCACTTTAATTGGTCGCAATGAAGATGCTAAAGCATCATGGCCAAAACGATTTGTTGTCCATGAACATAAGGAGCATCAGGATGATCAGGAATTCAAATCAACTGATAACGGCTTCAAAATGCCGCTACCAAAAACACGGGGAAAATACACTGCTACTCCCGAATGGACCGACCAAGACGGTTTATTCGAAGAGGATGGCATTAACGAATATGGGGTTGCTATGAGTGCAACTGAAAGTACGTACGCTAACGCACGTGTTCTAGGTTATGATCCCCTTGTAAAAGATGGAATCGGCGAAGAAGCCATGGTAACCGTAGTCTTGCCTTATGTTCATTCCGCAAAAGAAGCCGTCAAACGTCTTGGTAACATTGTTGAAAAATATGGAGCCAGTGAAAACAACGGAGTCCTTATGTCTGATAAAGAAGAAGTTTGGTACTTAGAGATTGGTTCCGGACACCAATGGATCGCTGAAAGAATCCCAGACGATGAGTACGCCGTCGTTGCTAATCAAATGGCCATTGAAGAAGTTAACTTTAAAGATAATGATCACTTCATGTGGTCACCAGGGATTAGGGACTTTGTATCAAAAAACAATTTAAATCCGGATCGTTCTGGTTTTAACTTTAGACACATTTTTGGAACCCATGACTTATCAGACACCTACTACAACACCCCTCGGGTTTGGTACGGGCAAAAAATGTTTAGCCCAGAAATCAAGCAGGATCCCACTTCCCAAGACCTCCCCTTTACAAGGAAAAGTGAAAAATTAATATCGGCACTCGATGCCCAAAAGTTGCTCAGTTCACACTATCAGGGAACTC
Source organism: Fructilactobacillus sp. X8R1C1 (assembly GCF_059900945.1). Classification (NCBI taxonomy): domain Bacteria; kingdom Bacillati; phylum Bacillota; class Bacilli; order Lactobacillales; family Lactobacillaceae; genus Fructilactobacillus; species Fructilactobacillus sp. X8R1C1. The sequence continues at coordinate 234,610 of NZ_JBWXVH010000001.1, forward strand.
AATTCGATCCAATTGGTGCAGGCGAAGAAGCTGATCGAACTCGATTTCGTCCCGTGAGTTTAGCCAAAACCCAAGAATCACACGTGCTCCAAATCAAACCTAATCTACCAATTGAAATTGGTGGAATTCACTGGCTTGCTATGGGTGTAGCGGCTCAGAGTACTTACGTCCCATTTCTTGAGGGAATTTCTGATACTCCAAAAGCATATAAGTACCACGTCAAGATGGATTTTGATCCTAAATCGGCTTACTGGATCTTCAAGCTAGTTGGAATCTTAGTTGACCCCCACTACCTTGAATTTGGTGACAAACTTAAAAACGTGCAACAAAATTTAATCGAACAATACGAACAAATTTTACAGCAGGTAGAACAGGAGTCCCACGGCTTGGATTCAACAGAACTACCTCAGCTTGCTAATGAGGCCAGTTCTAAGACAAGTAAACTCGCTTTGCGTAGCTTTAAGAACCTTGGTCAATACTTGATTACAAACTCAACGGACTTCTCTCCTCTTAACTATCACCAAGATTTAAATCTATAAAAAAAGAGAGTATACTTTATTAGTATTTCCATTAAATTTAATCAAGGAGAGTGACTTTATGTCTAAAGGGAAAAAGCAAAGTAAATTAGGCTTAATGTCTTTAGTTTTAATGATACTCACTGCGATATTTGGCTTTGGTAATACGACCGTCGCCTATGATCAAATGGGCTACGCCAGTATTATCTGGTACATATTTGGAGCACTAGTATTTTTCTTACCGGTTTCATTAATGTTTGCCGAATATGGTTCGACTTTCAGTAGTGCTAAAGGTGGAATTTATTCCTGGCTTAAAGAGTCAATTGGTGAACGCTTAGCCTTCATCGGAACCTTTATCTGGCTATCATCATGGATCATTTGGATGATCTCGACTTCTTCTAAGGTTTGGATTCCATTTTCTAACATTATTTTTGGAACGGATAAAACCCAAACATGGCATTTGTTCGGAATTTTTACCCCAATGCAAACAATTGGAATCCTCGGGATTGCCTGGATTTTAATTATTACTTTGTGTGCGACTCATGGTTTTGATTCAATTGCTCAGATTGCAAACATCGGGGGAGTATTATCAATTGCTTTGCCACTGATCTTTGCTATCTTATCAGTAATTGTTTGGGTCTTAAATAAGGGCCAACTTGCTGAGCCAGTCAATGGCGCTAAAAGTTTCATTCAATCCCCTAATCCATTATTCGTAACTCCAATCGCCATCATGTCATTTGTTGTTTATGCGATTTTTGCGTATGGAGGAATGGAATCAATTGGTGGAGTCGTTGATAAGGTCAAAAATCCTACGAAGACTTTTCCCCGTGGGGTCATCATTGCGGCAATCATCATGGCAGTCATCTATTCTGGATCCATTTTTTTGGTTGGTATTACAGCTAACTGGCATGAAGTTGTCGGAAAGGGTTCGGTCAACTTGGGTAACATCACTTACGTTTTAATGAATAACCTTGGTTATGTTTTCGCTAAAACCCTTGGCTTTTCAGCCGGATCAGCAATGGAATTTGGTCGCTTCATGGCTCGAGTAGCCGGTTTAGGGATGTTTATTCCGTACTTAGGTTCTTTCTTTGTTCTGATATATTCCCCAATCAAATCATTTATTGAGGGATCCAATCCAGATTTATGGCCTAAAAAAGTGGTTAAATTAAACAAACATGGCATGCCAGGGTTTGCAATGTGGATTCAAGCATTCGTCGTTGTTGCCGTTATCTTTGTCATTTCTTTCAGTGGCAATAATGCTCAACAATTTTACTTAATTTTAACTGATATGGCTAATATTTCGACAACTTTCCCCTACTTATTCTTAGTTGGAGCTTTTCCATTCTTCAAGAAACTAAAGAATGTTCCTCGTCCCTTTGTCTTTTACAAGAACCGAATTGTCACTAACATCATGGTAACCATTATCTTGGTTGTACTAGTGTTAGGAATTGGTTTTACTGCTATTCAACCAATCTTGACTCATGATTACACCACCGCCTTCTGGACCATTGTGGGACCACTAGCTTTTGCATTGGTTGGTTGGTTAATGTATGAATACAACAGTCGAAGAGGTACTAAAACTGCTAAAGAAGTTGATGACCAATAAAAAAAGAGCTCGCAATGCGAACTCTTTTTTTTACATAAAATTAATGCTTACGACTTGCTTCTTTAATACGAGCAGCCTTACCAGAACGATCACGTAAGTAATACAACTTAGCACGACGAACTGAACCACGTCTAACAACATCAATCTTAGCAATTCGTGGTGAATGTAATGGGAAGATTCTTTCAACCCCAACTCCACTGGCAATTCTTCTTACTGTGTAAGTAGCTTGAATGCCTGAACCATGACGTTTAATTACAACACCAGTAAACTTCTGAATACGTTCGTTACTACCTTCAACAACCTTTACGGAAACCGTAACGGTATCACCGACACGAAATTCAGGAATATCTGAACGAAGTTGATCACTATTGATCTTATCAATCAATTTATTTTGACGCATAATCATTTCTCCTAACTAGCATTCTTATCTTCTCGACAGCGGAATACCGTTTTATTTAGCCATAAAAGACCACTTAAAATTATAACATACAAACCAAAAAACTCAATACTTACCGATCTTCTTCCTCAATTTTAACGTCCGCCAATAATTCCTTTTGCCTTTTTGACAGTTTATTGTAATTAATCAGATCTGGTCGTCTTAAATATGTCTTTCTTAAAGATTCCTTCTGTCGCCAATCATCAATTTTTTGATGATCACCACTAGTTAAAATCGGTGGAACTTCTAATCCCCTAAAGTCTGCTGGTCGCGTGTATTGAGGATATTCAAGCAATCCACTTGAAAAAGAATCTCCTGGAGCTGACTCTTGATTACCAAGGACACCCTTAATGAGTCGAACGGTCGCATCAATCATTACTAGCGCAGGCAATTCACCACCCGTAAGGACAAAATCACCAATTGAATACTCGTCAGTTACTACGGATTTAATTCGTTCGTCAAAGCCCTCATAGTGACCACATAAAAAGGTCAAATGGTCCTCTTTGGCAAGATTTGCAGCATCGTTTTCATCAAATTTTTTCCCTGCCGGATCAGTTAAAATGACTCTACCAGATGAATAACCCTGTTTTTCTGAAACTTCTTGAGAATGCGCAAAAGCATCAAGCATTGGTTGAGGCTTAAGTAACATTCCAGCTCCCCCACCAAAGGGGGTATCATCCACGTTATGATGTTTATTAGTCGAAAAATCACGAAAATTAGTAATATCAATATTTATGATTTCTTTTTCAATGGCCTTACCGATAATGGATTCACTCAAAGGGCCCTTTAAAATATTAGGGAAAAGGCTCAATATATCGATCTTCATCGTTACTGCATTCCCTCCATTAACTCAACGACTACTTTATGATTAGGAATATCCACTTTTTTTACGACCGAATCAATCTTTGGAAGTAACAAATCATCTTTATTTTTACGCTCCACTACCCAGACATCATTGGCAGGCATATCCATAATATCACTTATTACACCAATTTTATTATCATCTTTATCGATAACATCCATGCCGATAATTTGTTGATAGAAATATTCGCCTGGTTGTAAGTCAGTATTTTTTCTTTGCTCCGACGTAATTTTTAGGATGGCAGGTTTAAGGTATTCAACATCATTTATGGAATTGCGACCAGAAAAATGCAACAGAATAAATCCCTTATGGCTTCTAACCCCGTCAATCTTCAATTCTTCCATTTTTCCGTCTTTGGGGAATACATAAACAAGATTACCAACTTTAAAGCGTTGATCAATAAAATCAGTAGTAGGTTTTATTCGTACTTCACCTTTAATTCCCTGAGTATTTACTAATTTCCCAATTTCTAAGTAATCCATAGTTCACCTATTTCTATAAAAAAACTCTTAAATAAAAACGAGTTTTATCTAAGAGCTAATCTTTGCCATCATCAATAACGAGTTTAATTCGCTTTCCATCATTAACGTGAACACTATAAATTATGGTTCGAATCGTCTGAGCAACTCGACCCTTTTTTCCAATAATACGTCCAACGTCATTAGGATTGGTAGACAATATATATTCGCTAAATTGATCAGTATCCTGATGATTAATACTAATATCATCAGGATATTTAACTAATGGCTTAACGATTGTTTTAATTAAATTATCAAAATTAACCATAATCAATCACTTATTTCTTAGCTGCTAATTTAGCATCATGTAATTGTTTCATAATACCTGCATCTGACAAAATATTACGAACAGTATCAGAAGGTTTAGCACCTTTTTCCAACCAGTCCATGATTGATTCTTCTTTTAAAGTTACTTGATCAGGTTCAGTTAATGGATTGTAAGTACCAACAATTTCGATAAAACGGCCGTCACGAGGACTACGTGAGTCAGCAACCACGATACGGTAAAACGGACGCTTCTTTGAACCCATTCTTCTTAATCTAATTTTTAATGACATAAACACACCTCCTAATAGTCTTCTTAACAGTTACTAATATTACCAATAAATATTAGTGATGTAAAGGCTTTTTTCTTTACAGTCTAAAATTAATGTCTTTTTTTATTTTTTCGTCGCTTCTTTTTATTCTTTTTGATCTTACGACTCATCCGCTTCATGGCGAGATTCGACAATTTACCAGTCATTCCTCCACCCATTCCAGCAGAATCCATCATATTTGACAAACCCGACATATTTCCGTTAGACACTTTGTTCATCATTTTCTTCATTTGATCAAATTGTTTAATGAGTCGATTGACTTGTTGAATCGGTTGAGCCGATCCGCGAGCAATTCGACGTCTCCTTGAAGGATTTAACACATCCGGATTGGATCGTTCCTCATCAGTCATTGAATAGATAATCGCTTTAATGTGGTCTAAATCTTTGGGATTAACGTTTAAATTCTTCAATGCTGGATTATTAGCCATTCCTGGAATCATTTTAACCAAATCTTGAATTGGACCCATCTTTTGAATTTGTTCTAATTGATCAACAAAATCATCAAAATCAAAAGAATTTTCCTTGATTTTTTCGGTTAATTCCTTAGCTTGATTTTCATCATACTCTTTCTGAGTCTTTTCGATGAACGAAAGCATGTCGCCCATTCCCAAAATTCGAGAAGCCATTCGATCTGGGTGAAATACGTCCAAATCATCTAATTTTTCACCTTGACCAACAAACATAATTGGTTTGTCAGTCACAGCCCTGATTGACAAAGCAGCTCCACCACGAGTATCTCCGTCTAACTTTGTTAGAATAACCCCGGTAATATCTAAAGCATCGTTAAATCCGACCGCCGTATCAACTGCATTTTGACCTGTCATAGCATCAACAACTAAAAGAATATCATTTGGATTGGCCACCTTTTTAATATTCTTTAATTCATCCATCAAGTTTTCGTCAATTTGAAGCCGACCGGCCGTATCAATTAACACATAATCGTTATTATTCTTGCTAGCTTCCTTTAAACCATCTTGAACAATTTGTACTGGGTCAACATCCGTTCCCTCTTGAAATACTGGAACATCAACTTGTTCGCCCACCTTTTCTAACTGTTCAATTGCTGCGGGACGATAAACATCGGCAGCGATCATTAATGGACGCGCATTATCTTCAGATTTAAGCCTTTTAGCTAATTTACCTGCTGAAGTAGTTTTACCTGCTCCTTGAAGTCCTACCATCATAATGACTGTAGGAATCTTGTCTGATTTAACTAGCGGAGTGGCAGATTCACCCATCATGTTAGTCAGTTCATCGTTAACGATCTTAACAATTTGTTGGGCCGGATTTAATCCTTCAAGAACATCAGCGCCCTTAGCTTTTTCTTGAACCTTCTTTACAAACTGACGAACCACCTTAAAGTTAACGTCCGCTTCTAGTAATGCCAATCTAATTTCCCGCATTGTTTCACGCAAATCAGATTCGCTGACCTTGCCTTTTCCTCTTAAGTTTTTAAAAGCTTTTTGTAATCGATCGGTTAAACCTTCGAAAGCCATCTTTTCACCCCTAATTTTCTTCCGTAATTTCTAAGTGATTCACCAACGCATTTAAGTGTTCATCATTTGGATAGTGCTTTTTAATGTAATCTCTAATCTCATCGGTTTGCCGATTGCGTAATACAAACAATTGATATAGGTGCATTTTACTTTCATAGTCTTCAAGAATTTGCTCAGTTCTTTTAATGTTATCATAAACCGCTTGGCGACTAATATTGAAATTTTCTGAAATCTCACCTAACGAAAAATCATCTGCATAGTATTCTTGAATGTACTCTGCCTGTTTCTTAGTGAGTAATTCACCATAAAAATCATACAAAGCATTAATCCGATTATTCTTTTTAATGTCCATCTAAAGTCACCACTAATTGTCTTGAATTAATCCCTTAAATAAACCGTCAATAAAGCTCTTAGAATCAAATTTACGCAAATCATTAACCGTTTCTCCCAGTCCAACGAACTTTACCGGAATATTAAGCTTATTTTTGATTGCAATTACAATTCCACCCTTGGCAGTTCCATCAAGCTTTGTTAAAACAATTCCCGTAATGTTAGTGATTTCATTGAACATCTTGGCTTGATTCAAAGCATTTTGACCAGTAGTTGCATCAATCACTAGCAATACTTCTTGAGGTGCGTCTGGAATTTCACGCTTAATGACCTTATCAATTTTAGCAAGTTCATTCATTAAATTAACTTTATTTTGCAATCTTCCGGCTGTATCAACAAATAAAACATCATAATTTTCTTTTTTGGCTTTATCTACTGCTTCAAAAACAACCGAAGCTGGATCACTACCAGCGGACTTTTTAACAATATCAACACCATCACGTTTAGCCCATTCATCTAATTGTTCAATGGCGCCCGCTCTAAATGTATCAGCAGCCGCTAAAAGCACCTTTTTATTTTGCTTTTTAAAATTATTGGCCATCTTACCAATAGTCGTCGTTTTTCCAACTCCATTGACACCAACAAATAAAATCACAGTTGGGCCAGTTTGAGATAATTTGATTGAACTATCTTTATCACTTGGTGCATCATACAAATCGATCATCTTTTGGACGATTAGATTTTGAACTTCTTTTGGTTTCTTGGCATTTTTTAATTTAACCTCTTCTTTTAGTTCATCAGTTAGTTGGATTGCAGTTTCAAATCCAACATCGGATTCAACCAGCGTATCTTCTAAATCATCAAAGAAATCATCATCAACTGAGCGAAAATTAGCAAATAGCGCATTTAATTTTTGTCCAAACGAAGACCGTGATTTTGCCAGACCATGTTCGTATGCTTTTTCAGTTGATTCAGGCTGCTTAGTTACATCATCAGTAGACTCTTTTACATCTTCATTTTTATTAGAAGAATGATCTGTATCAACCACAGACTGGCCTTTTTCATCTGACTTGTTATCGTCAGTGCTTCGAACACCATCTTTTGATGTTTGCGTTTGTTCTTCCGGTTCTTCAGAAACATCAGCTCCATCGTTCTCACTCTCGCTTGATCCATCATTTTTCTGACTAACTTCATTTTCTTCAGTTTGTTGAAAGTGGTCACCTTGATCAGAGGTGTCGTCACCAGTAACCTTTGCTTTCTCATCTTCTCTTTTAGACTGCTTGGTTTTGCTCTCTTTGTCGTCAGATTCTTTCTTCTTACCTTTAAAAATATCAAATAAACCCATAATTATTCTCCTAGTTTTTTAGATTCATCTAAGTTGACCGAAACAACCTTAGATACACCCGAATCTTGCATTGTAACTCCATAAAGATGATCCGCATAGATCATCGTTTCCTTTCTGTGGGTGATTACAATAAATTGTGTATTATTCTTTAAACTCTGCATATACCGCGCAAAACGATCCACATTGGCAGGGTCAAGAGCAGATTCAGCTTCATCCAATATTACAAACGGAACTGGTTTTACCTCAAGAACTGAAAAAAGCAGTGCCAAAGCCGTTAGAGCTTTCTCACCACCAGAAAGTAAATTGAGATTACGGTATTTCTTTCCGGGTGGTTTTACCAAGATATCGATCCCGGTTGTAAGTAAATGATGCGGGTCATCCATTTTTAGTTTGGCTTCCCCACCACCAAAAATATTGCGAAAAATATGACTAAACGCAGTTGCAATTTTATCATAAGTTTCGCTAAATTTAACTTTTACCGTTTGATCCATTTCATTCATTATCCCAATCAGTTGACTCTTAGATTCAATTAAATCATCAAGTTGATGATTCATAAATTCGTAACGATCCTTTACTTCTGCATAGGCATCAATCGAATTAACATTAATCGGACCCAACTCGTCAATTTCAGATTGGAGTGATTTAATCAATGAATCGATTTCGGGTAATTCAAGTTCCACCTTCTTCATTGAGCTAGTTCCTTTAATCATGTTATCGCGTTGATAACGCTCAGAATCAAGGTTATCTATAGCTGTTTTTAAATTTGATTCTAGCTTTTGAACTATTCCTGTTTGAGAAATTAAACGATCCTGAAGATCGGAAACTTGATGATCATATTTTTGATCATCTTGGTTAAACTTATCAATTTTTGAATTAAGATCGTTAATATCCCGCTTAGTACTTTGGATTTGTTGTTCTAGTTCGGGAATATTAGTTTTTACTGCCACCACTTCTTGATTAATTGATTGCTTAAGTCCATTTATACTATTGGCTAAGCTTTTTAATTGAGTTTCAAAATTCAACCTTTGTTTTAAAAGACTTTCCCTGCTGGACTTGAGTTGACTATTTTGTTCCTTTAAGCGAATCAACTTTTCTTTGATTTCAGATGATTTGATATTATTTTCGTTAACATTCCGAGTAAGTTTTTCAATCTGACTTTTGATTGAGGTATTCTTAGACTGATTTTGCTTAATTTGCATTTTTAAATCATTAATCTTATGAGAAAGATCAATCTCATTTACACCATCATCACTAGTTGTGTTTTTTAATTGTAATCGAATTGCATCAGCATTTCTTTGAGACTCCTTTAAACTACTTTGATTCATACTAATGCTTTTTTGTTTAGCTTGAATCTCTCCTTTTAATTCATTTAATTTTTGACGAAGTTCATCGTGCTTATCCTGCTTTATTGTGTGCTGATCTTGGAATTTTTTGATAGTCTCCTCACCAGCATTCATCTTCTGGCTCATTTCTTCAACTTGCTGATTTAAGTGGACCAATTTTTCTTTTTGACTTAGTAAGCCAGTGGACTGGTTGTGATTTGATCCACCAGTGATTGCACCTCCAGCATTAACGACATCCCCATCTAAAGTTACCACTTTAGCCTTATGACCAATTGTCTTACTGATCTTTGTAGCACTTTTTAAATCAACCGCAATCATCGTACCACCCATCAGGTGATTCTTAACCCGTGTCATATCCGTTGGCATTTTGACCAGGTCCGAAGCAATTCCAACAAAGCCAGAAATCGATTTTACCTCATTTAACACATTAGAGGATAAATAACGTTCATTAACGGCATTCATAGGCAAGAACGTAACTCTTCCCAGTTTCTTCTCGCTTAAATAGTGAATTGCATCTCTAGCATCTTTAACATTCCCGGTGATAACCTGCTGAATCTGACTTCCCAGTGCTGTTTCAATGGCTATAACATAACGATCAGGAACTTCAATAAAATCACTTACTGTTCCTTTAATACCAGTTAAATTCGCTTTGCTTTTTAATAAGTTTCGCGTCCCGCGATAAAGCGAATTATGATTTTCCAAGATTGACTTAATACTATCTCGTTCCGTTTTAGTCTCCTGAAAAACACGTAATGCAGCATACCAGCTTGCCTTTAATTCTTTTTCTTTGTCCCTTGAATCTGACAACTTCTTATCAACTTGCTTTAATTCATCCACCATTTGTTTCTGGTTGTTTTGAAGTTTCGATAATTCGGTCTCTTCTGAAGTGATTTCTTGCTTTAAAAGGTTGCTTTGATCTTCAATCGCATTAATTTGCTGGTACTTCTCTTTTACCTCACTATCACTACGCTTGGATAATTTTTGCATTAACTTTAAATTATTCTTGGCACTGGCTAATGACTGCATCAAATCTATGTAATCATTTCTTATATTTTCAAGTTCTGTTTGTTTTTCTAATAAATTTTGCCGAATAGAAGCTGCTTCAAGCTGCTTCATCTTATGAGAATAGTCGGAAATGAGAACTTGCTTTTTACTAATTTGACTTTGGTTGTCAGTAATATTGTCTTTGACGTTTTCCAGTTGCTCTTTTAAATCACTTACTTTACTTTCTAAGTCGTTAATCTTTTGTTGATTAAATTCACGTCGTTGCTGAGATAACTGCTGATCACTATGAGCTGATTCGAGTGATTTAGTGTCACTTAAAAGTTGATTTTGAAGTTGTTCACGCTTTTGACCCAAACTTTTAATCTTATTCGTTAACCCTTGTTTGCGTTCTTTAACTTCCTTAACTTTTATTTTTAAATTAGTAAAAGTAGTGTCTTGCTTTTTAAGTTCATTTTCTAGATTCAATTTTGCGTCTTCATGATTTTTAATCTTAATCACTAATTTAGAATACTTCAATTGATCAAGATATTTTTTCTTATCCAAATAGAGGGACGCAGCATCACTTTGCTCCTTTAGAGGCCCAATTTGTTTGTCCAACTCGTTAATAATATCTGAGATTCGATCCAAATTTCCTTGAGTATCAGCTAACTTTTGTTCAGTTTCCACCTTTTGTTTTTTATATCGATAAACTCCAGCAGCTGTCTCAATAATTGATCGCCTTTTTTCAGCATCATCATTGAGAATTTCATCAACATTCCCCTGAGAAATAATGGAAAGGGAACCTTCACCTAATCCAGTATCCATAAAAAGATTATTAATATCCTTCAAACGACAATCTTTATCATTGATTGAATAAGAACTATCACCATTTCGATAAACTTTACGTGTGATTTTAATTTCGGTATAATCAGAATCCAAAAAATGATCAGAATTATCAAAATAAATGCTAACTTCTGCACGACTAAGAGCTCTGCGCCCCTTGGACCCAGAGAAAATGACGTCTAACATTTTTTTACCACGTAAAGTTTTGGCCGACTGCTCACCTAAAACCCAACGAATTGCCTCGATGACATTACTTTTTCCGCTACCATTTGGACCAACAATTCCAGTAAGCCCATCCTGAAAGTCAATTGTGGTTTTATCTGCAAAAGATTTAAATCCTGCAATCTCAATTGATTTTAACTTCACCTTAATGCCTCATTTACTTAATACTTGTGCTTACTCCCAGTTCATTGAGTGCTTTCTTTGCCGCTTTCTGTTCTGCATCTTTCTTGGAATGTCCTAACCCGACTCCCATTTCTTTGCCGTTAATTTTTACCGCAACTTTAAATTTACGGTCATTATCAGGACCATCTTCACTAACTAGTTCATAGTCTAAATCTACTGGGCCATTTTCTTGAACAACTTCCTGTAATTCAGTTTTATGATCAAAGAATTCGTCAAACCAACCCTCATCAAGCTTAGGAAAAATCACAATCTGACAAAAATTCCTCACCGTTTCTATTCCTTGATCGAGATACACCGCTCCAATAAATGATTCAAAAATATCACATAAAAGTGAGTCACGTTGTCTGGCATTCGCCTTTTCTTCACCTTTGCCGAGTCGGATATACTTGTCAAAATGACATTCACGGGCAAAACGACTAAAGCTATGCTCATTAACCATCGCAGCCCTTAATCTAGTCAGTCGACCTTGTGGTAATTCTGGAAAACGTCTAAAGATGTAGTCTGAAACCACTAATTGATAGACAGCATCCCCTAAAAACTCCAGACGTTCATAAAATTTTAATCCTTGACCGGGATGCTCGTTCACGTATGATGCTTGGGTCATTGCTTCATCTAAAAGTGCTTCATCGTTAAACTTAATATTAAACTTGTCTTTTAACAAGTCATCAAACTGCTTTTGCAATTCTATTTCCTCCAAAGGTAACATTTTTTCTTTTAATTATATCATTAATGCCTAAATTACGATAATTGCATAATAAAAAATGACCCGTCATAACAACGAATCATCTATTTCTTTGCAATGTGTTTTTTCGTTTTTGGATCAATATCTCGCATAATTACATTTACTAGATCGCCGACATCACTGATATTCTCAGTATTTTCACTGGTGAAAACATCGCCAAACTCATCCTCTAATTCAACGATAAATCCCGCCATATCAATAAAATCAGCGCCTAAATCATTAGTAAAGTTTAAGTCATTCGTTACCTTATCAACCGGAACCTTAAAACGACTTGAGGTGATTTCTGCTACTTTTTTAAATACTGTTTCTCTATCCATCAGTGATCCCTCCTACTGCTCACCATTTTTAATACTATCCATTTCATCAGTATGATTAGAAAAATATTCTTTCACTGAATCAACAAAATTAGAATTAATAATTTGCTGAATTTGAAGTATCGTATTTCTAATTGTCTTAGCCTTACTACTACCGTGGCTCTTCACCACTGGGGCCTTCAATCCAAGTAGGACGGCACCCCCATACTTAGTGTAATCCATCTTGTGGGCAATCTTTCTTAAAGTATTCTTGAGTAATAAAGCACCCACTTTGGACTTCACTCCACCATTTATAATGCCGTCTTTTAACATATTAATCATTGACAATGCAGTTCCTTCAATACTCTTTAAAACCGCATTACCGGTAAAGCCATCGGTTACCGCTACATCGGTAACTCCATTCAGCAACCCTCGTGATTCGATGTTACCAATAAAATTAATGTCATCATTTTTTCTTAAAGCACGATACATTTTTTGATGAATCTTATTTCCTTTGTCAGACTCAGTGCCATTATTAATCAACCCAACCCGTGGATTTTTAATCTTTAAAACTCTTTCAGCATAATACTTACCTAGTAGTGCATACTGATAAACGTTAACAACCTTAGCATCAGCATTTGCTCCACAATCAATTAACGTGAAACCAGTATCGTTATCAATTACTGGTAAAGTAGTAACCAGTCCCGGACGATCAATTCCTTTGATTCTACCGATTATCAATAAACCAGCAACTAGAATGGCACCAGTATTTCCACAGGAATAAAATGCATCAGCTGTTCCATCTTTAACAGCTCGAGCAGCCATGACCAGACTTGATCCCTTTTTTTCTTTTACTGCTTTAACGGGTTCATCTTCCATTTTTATAACTTCATCTGATTGAATCACTTTGATATTTTCTTTGTTATTTAACAACGAATTGATTTTATCAGAATCACCAAAGAGTTGAAACTCCACGTAATCCATTTCATCACGAGCAAGCTCAATCCCTCTGACAATTTCATCAGGTGCATTATCGCCACCCATTGCATCAACAGCAATTTTTATCATTATAGGCAAAGCTCCTTAATCAAACTTAACATCTTGATTTAAAGATTTAAGTCTTTTTACTAACTTTCGATTTTTCGGTTCCTGTTCCCAATTAACATCATCAACGATTTCTTTTGCAACGGTCTGCGCTGTGCTCAAAATATTAATGTCAGCAACTGGATCTCCAACTTTAAAGGTTGGCATTCCAGACTGATTTTTACCAAGAATGTCCCCAGGACCTCTTAATTCTAAATCTTTTTGTGAAATAAAGAAACCATCAGTTGATGAACACATCACATTCATTCGTTTTCTACCAGTTTCATTTTTAGGATCAGCAATTAAAATACAATAAGCTTGCTGGTCCCCTCGCCCCACACGACCCCGAAGTTGATGTAGTTGAGCCAACCCAAAATGGTCAGCATCATAAATCACAATGGTACTTGCGTTGGAAACGTCAACTCCGACTTCAATTACTGTAGTAGAAACTAGAACTTGTACCTTATTAGTCTTAAAAGCATCCATTACTTTATTTTTGTCTTCATCACTCATTTGACCATGGAGTAAGCCAACCGTGTATTTATCACCAAGTTCTTGCTGAAAGTTTTGGTATGTATCAGTAACGTTTCTCATATCCACTGCTTCAGATTCACCGATAAGGGGGACTACCACGTAAACTTGTTCTCCATGATTTAAGCGCTTTTTGACAAAATTAAGCATTGCATCAATCTGTTGATTCTTAATCCAAGCCGTTTTAATTGGTTTTCTACCACCTGGCAACTCATCAATTACCGAGACATCCATCTCACCATACGCTGTGATCGATAGAGTTCGTGGAATAGGCGTAGCAGTCATTGATAACACGTTCGTCGATTTACCCTTTTCTCTCAGGGCTTTTCTTTGGTTAACTCCAAACCGATGCTGTTCATCAATGACAGCTAATCCTAAATTATGGTATTTAACCTCTTTTTGAAACAATGCATGAGTACCCACCACCAAGTTAATCTCGCCACTTTCAATACGGGGTAAAAGTTCATTTCGAGCCGCTCTAGAAGTATCACCAGTCAGTAGTCCAATGTTAACACTAGTATCCTTAAAAAGCTCAGCAAGTCCGTCAGCATGTTGTTCGGCTAAAATTTCAGTGGGAGCCATTATTACGGCTTGTTCCCCAGAAAGAACCGCAGCATAAATTGCGATAGCCGCTACAACCGTTTTTCCGCTCCCAACATCTCCCTGTAAAAGCCGATTCATCTGATATGGACGCTTTAGATCAGATAAAATTTCTGAAATAACCTTTTTTTGTGCCAGGGTCAATTCGTACGGAAGAGAACTCACAAACGTCTGTAATTTAGCACGATTAATGGTTATCGCAGAATTAGGGGCCTGATTTTTCTGATGTTTTAAAGTTTGCATTCGCATTTGAAACAAGAAAAATTCATCAAACTTTGCGGTTCTACGTGCGAGTGCTGCTGCTCTTTGATTTTTTGGAAAGTGCATGTTAGAAATGACATTTTTTAAATTTTCTAATTTATACTTTTTTAAAACCCAATTGGGGATGAAATCTTCAATTTGACCTTGGTACTGATCATAGGCTTCGGTTACCAATTGGCGAATGGTATTCTGGGTAATCTTATGGTTAGCGGGATAAATTGAACCAAATTTTTCGCCATCACCAGCTTTCAAAATTTTAATTCCGGCCATCGATTTTTTATTTGCATCAAACTTTCCGTAAATCAAAATTTCATCCCCGGCTTCAACCTGTTTCTTTAGCCACGGCTGATTAAAAAAAGACACCGGAATCACATCATTACCAACTAGTAACTTAATAGTTAAACGACTTCTACGTCTTCCAAAAAAATTAACCGTTGGATTTATAGCAACCTTACCCTTCAGAGTGACCACCTGCTGATCAGAAATTTCAGAAAGATCTTTAGTTCGAAAATCTTCATAACGAAATGGAAAGTATGTCAGTAAATCATAAATGGTCACAATCCCCAAATCATTTAGAGCTTCAACTTTTTTGGGACCGACTCCTCTAAGCGTTTCCACATGGTCATCTAACCCACTCATCAAATTCACCTCCTAAAAAGACTGTTAATCCACAAGGACTAGCAGTCTTATTAAGTATCTATCTATATAATATTACCTATTCAACGGAAATAATCAACGGATAAACTGGTTGATCCCCCTCATGAGTCTCAACTTCTAATTCATCGTCCACTGATAAGACAGCATTCGAAACTTTATCAGCATCATCCTGATCAGCGTCTTTTCCAAAAATAATCGTAACGTTTTCGCTATCATCATCTAACATTTTTTTCAGCATCTTAATAGCTGCATCATCTAAAGAAGAACCAAGGACCTGAATGTCTCCATCAATAATTCCCATGTAACTACCCTTTTTAATGTCCATTCCATTAATCTTTGTATCACGAACAGCAGTCGTCACTTGGCCACTTTTAACGGTATCTAAAGAGTCGTCCATCTGGGTCTGGTTTTCTTTAAAAGTATTATCAGGATCAAATGAGAACATCGCGGTTAATCCTTGTGGGATTGTCTTGGTGTGGACAACTTCCATCGGAATGTCTGTGATTCCCTGGGCTTGCTCTGCCGATAGGAAAATATTCTTATTGTTAGGAAGAACGATCGCTTTTTTAGCATTACTGTTATTGACAGCGTCAACAATATCTTGCGTACTAGGGTTCATCGTTTGTCCGCCACTAATGATGTTAGTTACTCCTAAGCTCTTAAAGAGCTTCTCTAAACCTGCTCCCGCAACCACCGCAATAATTGCTAAGTCACGCGGCTTTTTATGCTCTTTTTCTTCCTTTAAATCATCGGTCTTTTGAGCTTTTTCATCGCTTTCCATGATTGATTCTTGTTGCAGTCGCATGTTATCAACTTTAACGGTTGCTAAGTCACCAAATTGTTGTCCCCACGACAAGACCTTGCCAGGATGCTCCGTGTGAACGTGAACGCGAACCACTTCATCATCATTAATAACCAAAAGCGAGTCCCCTAATTTCGCCAGATAGTTATAAAAAGTATCGTAGTCGAATTTCTGGGTAACCTGCTTTCCCTTCCCAATTCGCACCATAATTTGGGTACAATACCCATAAACAATGTCTGCTGGGTTTAATTTACCTTGAGCACTCTTATGATGCTCAACATCAATCATTTCGTTCATTTCTTCAGAATTAGGTTGATGTTCACCTTTGTCTTCAATCTTTCGACCATTTAAAACATCATCAAAAGCTTGAAAAACAAATACCAATCCTTGTCCACCAGAATCCACCACTCCCACTTGCTTTAATACTGGGAGAAGATCTGGAGTTTTTTTAAGAGCTTTCTCAGAAGCATCAAGAATTGAGTCCATTACCTTTATAACATCATCAGTATCTGAAGAAGTATTTTCACCAGCTTTAGCAGCTAGTCTAACTACCGTCAAGATGGTCCCTTCAGTGGGCTTCATGACCGAACTATAAGCAGTCTTAGCTCCAGCGATAATAGCATCTGCAAATTCTTGAGCATCAAGATCCTTTTTACCTTCAACGTTTTTTGCAAAACCACGGAAAATCTGAGACATAATGACACCAGAGTTACCTCGCGCTCCCATTAATAGCCCCTTAGCAAGTGCAGAAGCTTTGCCGCCAATCGTATCATCATTTGATTTATCGACGTAACTTTCCCCACTTGATAATGACAAACTCATGTTCGTTCCAGTGTCTCCGTCTGGAACTGGGAAAACATTTAACGAATTAATAAAATCCGTATTATTATTAAGAACGACCGCGGCGGCTTGAACCATTTGGTCGAACTCTTTAGTAGTAATCTTAGTTAATGACACTATTATCAAATCCTCCTTATACTCAAACCACTAGTCGTTAATAACTTTAACACCCTGAACAATTACGTTTACTGAATCCGCATTAATCCCTAACATTGATTCCAAATTATATTTAACTTTTGACTGAACATTACGAGAAACTTCAGAGATCTTGGTTCCATAACTCACAATGACGTTGACGTCAACTTGAACTTTCTTGTTAACTTCTCTGACAACTACTCCTTTTGAGTAACTATCCTTTCGAAGAATTTCATTCATATTATCTTTAAATTGGTTTTTGCTAGCCATGCCAACAACTCCATAATTATCAGTTGCGGCACCGCCGACTACTGTAGCAATTACATCATTATCAATATCAATTGATCCATATTGAGTGTTTAACTTTACAGCCATCGTTTGCATCCCCCTTATCCTTTCGAGCTCATAACGATATCTAATGTTACCACACCCCATTATAAAACAAAAATATGAATCATGGTGTCAAGGACATTTACTTGAAAGAAACTTTGCATTTATGACGGTATTATGGTAAGTTATTTAGGTAAACTATTGAATATAAAAGAATTCCAAAGTAAGGAGGGATATTATGGCTAAGGATCAAATTAATGGTAAGAGAACTCATTTCGGCAATCGTCGTTCTCACGCTTTAAACTCATCAAGAAGAAGTTGGAAGCCAAACCTACAAAAGGTACGCATCTTAGTTGATGGTAAGCCCAAACGTGTTTGGGTTAGTGCCAGAACTTTAAAATCTGGTAAGATTACCAGAGTATAATCATTATTATTTTAATTAATTAAAAACAGTACAACCATTGAATGGTTGTACTGTTTTTTAGTCTCGACTTTGAATCACCATCAATACTCCTTCATCAAAAACAAACGAAGCACTATCTCCAATAAATTCATTACTTGAATAAGAAGTTGGATACCCCACCCAATAATGATTTAATTGATATCTTTCATCACTGAGCGTTAAATGCATTGGTAACAGCGGACAAAAGTCTAAATATTTCATTCCAGTGATTTTCTTAATATGATACGACCCACTTAGAAAGTATCGGATTACATTTTGACTATCAATGAGTCTCAGCTTTGAAAGATAGGGTTTAATATTTGGCTTTAAGACCATCAAAAAATTGGTCAGCAAGTGATCAAGACGCCCGCCTGAAAAGCCATAAATATCTATCTCATTCTTAGGAAAATACTTGCCAGCGGTCCTGATACCTAATTCAGTATCAGTCTCATCCTTTACCGGATCAACCCGAATAACATGCTTGGCTTTTTGTAATATTATTTTAAATTCCGAATCTGAAACCGAATCGAAGTCACCAACAGCGTATTCAGGAATAATGCCCAATTTGATTAGTCGTAAACTTCCTCGATCAACCCCAATGAAGGGACCCTTTATTTTTTTTGTCTTTAAGTTAGATGGCCATAACTCAATTGGTCCCCCAACAACGACATTTACCTTATTCATAACTAAAAATTAGTAGCGTTCTTAAGAGCCTGAATACGAGCAGCAGGATCTTTTGCATCAAAAACATATGAACCAGCTACAGCGACGTTTGCGCCAGCTTTATAGGCGTCAACCACCGTCTTATTGTTAACACCACCATCAATTTCAATGTCATAGGAATATGAATCATTTTCTTCACGTAATTTATTTAATTCTCTAACCTTACTAATCGTTTCAGGAATAAACTTTTGACCACCAAATCCGGGATTAACAGTCATAACAAGAACTTGATCAACCATGTACAAGACTGGCTTAATCATCTCCACTGGGGTTCCCGGATTAATTACGACTTCAGC
This sequence comes from Fructilactobacillus sp. X8R1C1, assembly GCF_059900945.1. Taxonomy (NCBI): domain Bacteria; kingdom Bacillati; phylum Bacillota; class Bacilli; order Lactobacillales; family Lactobacillaceae; genus Fructilactobacillus; species Fructilactobacillus sp. X8R1C1. The sequence goes on from NZ_JBWXVH010000001.1 coordinate 253,624, forward strand.
TTTAACGTTTTTATCTTTAATCATTTGAAGAGCACGATGAATATGGGAAGTTGATTCAACATGAACCCCAATAATATCTGCGTTAGCATCAGCAAAAGTATCAATATATCTTTCAGGATTCTCAATCATTAAATGACAGTCAAGTGTTAATCCAGTAATGGGGCGAATCTCTTTGACCCAGCCTGGACCATAGGCAATCGCTGGAACAAACATCCCATCCATAACATCGATATGTAGTAATTCCGCACCACCCTTATCGACCTTTTCAATGTCTTTTTGTAGGTTTACGTAATCCGCACTTAAAATTGAAGGAGCAACTTTAATCATGTTTAATTTCCTCTTTTCTTATTATAAATTGGCTTTTGTGCTTTTAATAAATGATATTCTTGCAGATAATCATCATACCTGCTCGATAGAATTGTACCACTTTCAACCCCAGCTTTCACGGCACAACCAGGTTCATTAACATGCAGACATTCACGAAACTTACAGTTGGGTGAAGCACGTACAAATTCCGGAAAATAATTTTTTAATTCATTTGACTTAATTTCCAAAGTATCAAAAGAAGAGAAGCCTGGTGTGTCAGCAATCAAGCCGCCATTTACCGTTAGTAAAGACACCTTCCTAGTGGTATGCTTCCCTCGACTTAAAGACTTAGATACGACTCCAGTTTTAAGCTTTAACTTAGGGTCAATTTCGTTAAGCAGTGTTGATTTTCCTGACCCAGTCTGACCCATTACGATTGATTGTTTGTGAGGAAGTAACTTCGAAACATCACTCACTGCATTTACATCATCTTTTTTATCAGGCAACACAACTTCATAACCAATTTTCCTATAATCATCCGCAACCGTTTTAAAAAAATCAACCTGCGCTTTTGACGTTAACAAGTCAGTCTTACTAAGATAAATAATTGGGATAATCTTCTGCTTTTCGAGGGCCACAAGTTGCTTATCTAATAGTGAGAAAGAAAAAGCAGGTTCAATGGCTGAATTAACTACAATTGCTTGATCAGTATTAGCAACTGGTGGTCTAACTAATTGATTAAACCTTGGTAAAACCCTTAAAATGTATCCCTCGTTCACATTAGTTTCATCAAACTCAACCAGGTCGCCAACGATGGGTTTAATATTTCTTTTTCTAAAGTTCCCTCGTGCTCTCGTCCGGTACATTTTTTCATCGGACTCAACGTCATAGAACCCACTCAAAGATTGATAAATCTTGCCTTTTCTCACATTAATCTCCTATTGAATCCTCTGAAAGCCCGCGATAAAGAAGCCATCAGAATCATAGTCGTCTGGATAAATTTTTAAAGCATCTGTATCACGATTTGGCTTTAGGTCTTTTCTTGTCTTGACCCAAACCGGTTTAAAGTTTTGGTGCTGATCTAAAAACCTGCTGATATTCTCACTATTTTCTTGATTCATGATGGTACATGTACTAAATACCAACTGTCCGCCCACTTTGAGTGTTGGTGCCACAGCATTCAAAATTTCAGTTTGAATCTTTACAAGATGTAAAACGTCATCAAGTGTCTTATCGTATCTAATCTCTGGTTTACGCCTCATCAATCCAAGTCCCGAACAGGGAGCATCAACCAGGATTTTATCAAAAGTACTTTCACCAAATAATTCAGAAACATTACGAGCGTCAATGGCATGAACTTCAATATTATCTTTCACACCCATTCGGGCTGCATTTTGCTCAATTTTGGTTAATTTTTTGAGGTGCAGATCTAAAGCCTCAACCTTACCAGTAGTCAAATATTCAGCAATTTGCGTGGTTTTACCACCAGGAGCCGCACAAGCATCTAGTACATAGTCATCATTTCTAATGTCCATGGATTGAACTGGCAACATGGCACTTTCGTCCTGAATCGTAAACAAACCCTCTTTAAACAGAGGACTACCACTAGCACTTTTACCAGATAAGATAAGCGCATGATCAGCTACTTCACTACTCTTAACCTCATATCCCTCTTGGAAAAATTTCTTCTTTAAATCATCATCAGAAATCTTACGATGGCTCACCCGGACTGATTGCTTAGCTGGCTGATTAATACTTTTAAGTATATCAACCGTCTTATCCATACCAAGTTGCTCATTAAGTTGCTTTACAATCCACAGCGGAACACTATAAAAGATTGAGTCGTAAGTGGCAGTGTCTTTAATTTTATCAATTGGAGGCAATCCATTTCGTTGGATGTAGTGAAGGACTCCGGTAACAAGTCGTCTAATACCATCATGCCCACGCTTTTTGGCAATCTTAATTGATTCATCAAAAATCGCACGATCTGGTATTTTGTCTAAATACTGCATTTGATAAATTGCCGTATACAGTAATTCTTTGACCCAACCATCAAGTTTGTCAGATCTTTTTACTAAATGGTCAACATAATAAGCTAACGTTAACCGGTGCTGAATCACACCATAAACGATATTAGTATACAGGGAAATATCTTTGAGACTCATCGTGCTAGAATCGATCACATTGTTGATTTGAAGATTAGAATATGCACCGCCATGAACACGCTCTAGTGTTCTTACGGCTAAGTATCGTGGATTACTTGAGTTATTTTCTGTCAATAAATTGATCTCCAATTTCTAATTTCTGGTTGCCGTTCAAATATTCGGTAATTGATTTTTTTGGCTTCCCAGACGGTTGAATTTCTTCAATTCCCAAAACCGTTCCGTTCCCAGCAGCAATTTTTAAATGGTGTTTATCTTTACTAACCACCTTACCAGGATCTAAATCAGTCTGCTCATCAATAACCGTTGTTTCCCAAATCTTATTTGGTTTCCCATTCACCATTGCAAATGCGGTCGGATCGGGTCTTAACGCTCTGACTTTTGCATCAACCAAACTAGCAGGTTGAGAAAAATCTAGCTCTTCTTGTTCTCGCTTAATGTTTGGCGAAAACACAACTTGTTCTTCATCCTGTTTTTGGGGATGTGCAGTTCCATTAATAACTTCTTTTAAAGTCTTTAAGAGAAGGTCACGTCCCACTAAACTCAACTTTTTAAACATACTATCAGTATCGTCGATGTTTTCAATCTTAACAGGTTGTTGAGCTAAAACGTCACCAGCATCCATCTTTTTGACCATGTACATAATCGAAATTCCAGTTTCTTTATCTCCGTTCATAATGGCATATTGAACCGGAGCCCCACCACGATATTTCGGCAGTAAAGATCCATGAACATTGATATCCGCAATTTGCGCTGCTTCAAGCAATTTAGTCGGCAAAAATTGGCCAAATGCAGCAGTAATAATAAAATCTGGCTTCATTTGAATGATTTCTTCCATTTCGGGACTTCCACCTAATTTTTGCGGTTGTAGTACCGGTAACCCCAAATCTTGACTAGCTTTCTTAACCGGTGATTCTTCAATTTGATGTTTTCGCCCCACCGGTCGATCTGGCTGGGTTACCACTGCCAACACTTTGTAGTTCTGATCTAAAGCTTTTAGGATTGGAACACTAAATTCAGGCGTTCCCATAAATACAATTGATTTCATAATAATTCACCTACATAAAACTGACTGGTTCTGGATCAATCCCGATCCGTAAACCCTTTCTAACTTCTTTTTGTGATATTTGTAAAATATGCTTTAAGCTTTCATTGAGTTTTAAGTCACGTTTGTACTTAATAATGATTTGGAAATAATAACGTTTTTTCATTCGAGCAATCGGCCTAGGGGTTGGCCCCAAAATAATGGTAGTTTGATCAAGCGACTTTTTAAGATAATTAGCAACCTCATAAGATTCATTAGCCGCCTGCCTCTCATTTAGTGAACTAATTGAAACTTTAATGGTAAAGAAGTATGGAGAATAATCAGCTAAATGTCTTAATTGCATTTCTTTTTGATAAAATGCTTCATAATCCTGGTCTTTAGCCAATTGAATCACATAATTATCTGGATTATAGGTCTGAATAATGACTTCTCCATCCTTATCAGCTCGTCCAGCTCGTCCGGAAACTTGAGTTAATAAATCAAACGTTCGTTCACTAGAACGAAAATCAGGTAAATCCAATCCGGTATCAGCATTTAATACCCCCACCAAAGTTACATTCGGAAAATCCAGTCCCTTAGCAATCATCTGCGTTCCTAGTAAAACATCAGCATGATGTTCACCAAATTCACGAAGTAACTTCTCATGAGAACCCTTTTTCCGGGTTGTATCGACATCCATTCTGATTACTCGCGCTTTTGAAACGAGTTCATGTAATTGTCGCTCTACCTTTTCAGTTCCAGTACCAAAGTAACGAATATTTTTACTGTGACAGTTGGGACAATACTTAGGAATTGGTTCCTCAAATCCGCAGTAGTGACACTTCATCGTATGAGAATCCATGTGAAGCGTCAAAGAAATATCACAGTTGGGACACTTTAAAACATAGCCACAATCTCGACACATCAGAAAAGACGAGAATCCCCGACGATTAAGCATTAACACTACTTGTTCGTGCTTTTCAATTCTTTGCTTAATCGCACTAAGTAATTGGTGCGAAAAGATTCCATCATGAGTCTCTTCTTCTCTGGTCATGTCAACAACTGAAACTTCTGGTAAACGCCTTTGATTAATGCGATCGGGAAGGCATAAAAATTTATAAACTCCCTTTCCGGCACGAGCCCTTGACTCAAGCGAAGGTGTTGCACTCCCAAGTACGACCGGACAATGATGATAATTGCCACGCCAAATGGCAACATCCCGCGTGTGGTAACGTGGATTATCATCCTGCTTGTAACTTGTATCGTGTTCCTCATCAAGAATAATAATACCAATATCAGAAAGAGGAGCAAAAACTGCTGATCTTGCCCCTACTACTACCTTTGCCTTTCCATTATTAATTCTACGCCACTCATCATACTTTTCCCCAGTTGACAAACCACTATGAATTACAGCAACTTGATTACCAAACCGATTTTTAACTCGATTAACCATCTGGGGGGTTAAAGAAATCTCTGGAACTAACATCAACGCCGTCTCACCTAAATCCAGAGCCTTTTGGATGGATTGAAGATAAACCTCAGTCTTACCTGATCCAGTTACTCCTTCAAGTAGATAGGTTTCATTTCGATGGGCTTCAATGGAACGATCAATTTCACGAACAGCATGTGCTTGATCAACGGTTAACTTTTTTGGTTGATCAATTGTAATGTCATGTTTGTACGGATCACGATACTTCTCAACCTGAACTTTTTTTATCCAATTCTTCTTTTCAAAACTGCTAATCGCTGAATTGGATATTTTAAGATCATTAACGAGGTGGGTCTGAATAATTGGTTGATCAGTATGGTTCTCTAAGACAGAAAGTAAGTTTAATTGAGAAGTGGCATTCTTACGAAGTTGTTTTTTTGCCTGACCAAAATCACTTAATTGATTTAAAATGGCCGTTTCCGTTTTCTTTTTGGCTTCATTTTGAACTTTGTAAATCACTTGGATTTTATTGTTCTTACGTAACTTAGCAAGTTTCCCCATCTCCGTACTATTAAAATGCTCCGTGTCAAACGGAACCATACTCTGGTCTTTAAACTTATCATTAAGCTCTTGATCGGCAAGATTTCCAGTTGCTTTTACATAGGTTGTATATCTTGCCTTCATCGCATTAGGAAGCATGGTCAAAAGACAACTAATTCGAAAAGAATAAGTTGTATCAGCCAACCACTTAGAAAGTTCAATCATTTCGTCGTTCAACACTGGGCTCAAATCCATGGTACTATCAATCTTTTTGAGTTGATTAAGCTGGTCCGGTTTCTCATCTGTAATATCAACGACAAAACCTTCAACTTTTCTGTTTCCATTCCCAAATGGAACAATGACCCTCATGCCTCGTTTCAGTTGATCTTCTAATCCAGTAGGAATTAAGTATGAATAGGGTACATTTGTTTGCATGGTCGGAACATCAACAATCACTTTTGCAATTTTCAAATTACCCCTTCTTTCCATTCTTGCATATTACAGATTAGCTATAAAAGGTCAACAACGACATTTAACACTTCACTAGCAACTTTTAATTTAGACTCAACTTCTGTCTTTTTGACCAAACCATCCTTTGAGATGATTGAAACCTGATTATCATCACTATTAAAACCAATTAATGAATTGGAAACATCATTTAATACCACTAGGTCTAATTTCTTTTTCATCAACTTTTGCTTAGCATTTTTAAGAGGATCATTGGTCTCGGCCGCAAAACCGACCACCACCTGATTAGGGTTCTTCTGTTGTGCCACTTTTGCAACAATATCATCGTTCTTAATTAGATGGAGATCTAAAGAATCATGGTCTTGATCCTTCTTTATTTTTTGTTTTTCCGCATGAGCAGGTTTAAAATCACTAACTGCAGCAGCCATAATCAAAACCTGATTATCTGAAAATAAGCGTTGTACCTGGTGCTCCAGTTGATCAGCAGAACTAACTTTGATAACTTTCACACCATCTGGAATCTGGCACTGACTGTTGGCACTTACAAGTGTCACTTTAGCCCCCATTTCTTTAGCAACCTCAGCAATTGCATATCCCATCTTTCCTGATGAATTATTTGATAAGTACCTAACCGGATCAATTGGTTCTCTAGTACCACCAGCAGTTACTAGTATATTAACCCCAGAAAGAGGTTGGTCATCATGATCACTTAATTGACTAACCACAAACTGATAAATTTCTTCTGGTTCAGCAAGTCGACCTAGAGCTGAATATCCTTCGGCTAGTGGACCAACTTGTGGCTCAATAAATTCGATACCATCATCTTTTAATCTTTGAAGATTTCTTTGGGTAGCTGGATTTTTTAGCATGACATCATTCATTGCTGGCGCAAAATACTTGGGGCACTCCATGGCTAACATAGTCGTACTTGCAAAATCATCCGCAATCCCATTTGCTGTTTTAGAAATAAAATCAGCGGTAGCAGGGGCAACAATTGCCAAATCGGCCCATTTAGCTAGCCCAATATGATTAATCGTTGTTGAGTCATCAAAATAACTTTGATCATCATAGACATCATTCTTCGATAAAACTTGAAAAGTTAATTTCGAGACAAATCGTTTGGCAAACGGTGTCATTACAACTTTGACACTAGCACCATTCTTTTTTAAAAGTCTCAATAAATAAACTGCCTTATAAGCAGCAACGCTACCAGATACAAATAAGACAATTTGCTTCCCGTTTAACAAAATTATACCCTCCAAAGTATTTCTTATTAATTATACTACACATCCCTTATTATTCATTTAATAAAAAAAGACCCTGTGATGAGATTCATCACAAAAGTCCTTTCTTACTTACTTTTTGGAGCGATGGTTAACACGCCGGCAGCAATTTCTTCCAACGCCATTCCAACTGATTTTACTGACTTATAATGGGAAAGCAGTGGTTTCGCACCTTGATCAAGTTCTTCAGCTCTTTTGCTTGCTAACATAACGAGCGAATATCTTGAATCAACGTGTTGCAATAAATCTTCAAGTGGTGGATAAATAAACATTAAACTTCATCTCCTAATTTATTAAGATAATTTGGCATAACACGGTTTACCTTTAAACGTTCACTTTTAACAATTGTTTTAATTCGGTCTACCGCATTTGAAACCTTATCATTCACAACTGCATAATCATAGTTTTGCATCATTCGGATTTCCTTAGAAGCTTTTTCAATTCGTTTGTTGATAACTTCAATATCATCAGTCCCACGGCCAACCAAACGATCCCTAAGTGAATCAATGTCAGGTGGAGTTAGGAAAATAAAAACTCCATCGGGGCAGTTGGCACGCACCTGCATGGCACCATTAACTTCAATTTCCAGAAAAACATCTCTTCCTGAATCTAATGTCTCGTTTACGTATTGTAACGGGGTGCCATAATAATTGTCAACATACTTAGCATACTCCAGCATCTTACCATTTTTAATATTCTGTTCAAATTGATCCTTTGAAACAAAGTAATAATCAACCCCGTTAACTTCTCCCTCACGGGGTTTTCTGGTAGTCATCGAGATTGAATACTTGAAATCGACATCAGGCTCATTAAAAAGGGCTTTTCTAACCGTTCCCTTCCCCACTCCACTTGGACCAGAAAGAACAATTAACATTCCTCTTTCACTCACTTAAACCGCTCCTTTTTCGTAACTTCTTTATATATATTATGCAATTTATAAATCAATTAATCAATAAGAGATAAAATGAATGCTATTTAATTTTTTGTCTTTTTTGTTGATTGGCCAAGTTTAAAAGTTCAGAAGCGTGTTCCATGGTTAACTTAGTAACTGTGGTTCCTGCTAACATTCTAGCAAGTTCCTTAACTCGTTGCTCACCTGATAAGGGTTGAACCGAAGTTTCCGTTCGATTATTAGAATCAACATGCTTCGAGATGAAATCATGATTATCAGCCATGGCGGCAACCTGTGGCAGATGGGTGATACACAAAACCTGGGATTTCTTACCAATTGCACTAATTTTATCTGCAATTGCTTGAGCCACTCTTCCCGAAACACCCGTATCTACCTCGTCAAACACGATTGAAGTTACTCCTTGGACGCGGGAAAAGATCGTTTTAAGAGCTAACATAATTCGAGAAAGTTCACCACCTGAGGCAATTTTGGATAACGGTGCCATGTCCTCACCCGGATTCGTTCGGATGTAAAACTCAACTTCTTCAATTCCATTTCGATTAAAAGTATCTTTAGGTAAATTGGAAAAACGAACTTCGAACTGCGTTTTATCCATGTACAAATCAGCTAATTGTTGATGAATTTCAGCAGTTAACTTTTCGGCTTGCTGATGTCTAATATCACTTAACTTTTTCCCAAGTTTATTTAATTCTTTGACGGAAGCATTGAAGCGTTCTTCTAAATTATTGCCACTCTTTTCATCCGTCTCCATATCAGTTAATTCACCAGAGATTTTATCGTAATACTTTAAAATCTGTTTAATCGAATCACCGTATTTTCGTTTTAACTCAAAAATAGTATTTAAGCGTTGCTCAACTTCGTTCAATCTGTCAGGTTCAAACTCCAAATTATCCATCTGATTACTAATCTCTCCAGAAGCATCTTGCAGCGTATAATAAGCATTTTTAACATTCTCAGAAATTGACTTAAACTCATCATCTAACCGTTCTAAATCTTCAAGAGCATTCATGGCATCCCCGATCATATCAATCGGACTAATACTTTCATCACCATTAATATCATTAAAACTTCTTCCTAGACTATCGCTAATGGCTTGAAAATTATTTAAACGATCCCTTTCGGCTATCAGATCTTCTTCTTCGCCATCCGTTAAATCAGCCGTTTCAATTTCATTTACCTGGTACTTAAGCATATCAATGCGTTGAGCCCATTCTTTTTCATTTTTATTTTTATTATTTAATTCTTTCTTTAATTTAAGGTATTTTTCATATTGTTCCTGATAAAGCTTAAGCGTAGGTTTGAGGCTGTCGCCAGCAAATTCATCAAGTAACCCAATGTGCTTATCAGGTTGCATCAGCGCTTGATGTTCATTTTGTCCATAAATATCAACCAAAGTTTCGCCAACTTTTTTTAGCGTATTTGTATTCACCAATATGCCATTGATGCGACATACGTTGCGGCCATTACGATATAATTCACGCTGTAAAATTACCGTATCATCATCATGTTCGATCCCAAATTTATCCAACACATGAGCAGTAAGACCATCTTTAGGAATGGCAAACATTCCCTGTAAAATTGATTTGTTCGCACCCTTTCTAATAAAGTGAGACGATCCCCTACCACCAGCAAGTAGACCAACGGCATCAATAATAATCGACTTTCCTGCACCAGTTTCTCCTGACAGAACTGTCATCCCTGAGTAAAAATTAACTTCCAATTGATCAATAATCGCAAAGTCTTTGATTGAAATTTCCTGTAACAACTTCTCACCTTCTTAATTATTTAAACTTTTATAAGCCCGATCCATGACATCTTCAACTGCAACATCGTTTCCTACTTCAGGGTCATCAGATGACTTTAGATGAATCAAGAATTCGATATTCCCTTCACCACCCTTGATGGGAGAAAAATCAAGTCCTAAAACAGAAAAACCAGCCTCAGTCGCAAACTGAATGACGTTAGTAATCACCTGTTTATGCACGTTTTTGTCCCTTACAATGCCATGCTTACCAACGTTTCCACGACCAGCCTCAAACTGGGGTTTTATTAATGCCACTACTTCCCCATTTTTAACTAAAATTGATTTTAAGGGCTTTAAAATTAATTTAAGAGAAATAAAAGAAACGTCAATTGAGGCGAAACTAGGTTCTCCACAAGTAAAATCTTCTGGTTTACTGTACCTAAAATTAGTATTCTCCATTACAACAACACGAGGGTCGTTTCTAAGCTTCCAAACTAATTGGTTTGTCCCAACATCTAAGGCGTAACTCAATTTAGCTCCATTTTGTAACATTACATCCGTAAATCCACCGGTGGAGGATCCGATGTCCAAAACGATTCTATCACGAACACTAACATTAAAACTTTTGAGTGCTTTTGCTAATTTTAATCCACCCCGACTGACAAAGGGAAGTGCATTTCCCTTTAAATGCAGCTTGGTTTCAACTGGAATCTTCACCCCAGGCTTATCCATGCGTTGTTCATTTTTTCCAAGTACTTCACCAGCCATGACGGCTCTTTTTGCCCTTTCGCGTGTGTCAAACAATCCTTGCTTGACAAGTAAGACATCAACCCGCTCTTTATCCTTTGCCATTATAACCTCACTTTTTCACCACAAAATAAGATAAAAATGAATCTAACAAATCGGGTGAAAATTCATCCGGCAACTTACTTAATGCCTCTTGACTTTTACTAACAGTCTCATCTAATTTTTGAATTGCTCCATTAATTCCCAACAAATTTACATACGTATTTTTATCAACATCATCCTGATTTTCAAGGTTAGGAGCATCTTTAATATCATCAAATATTTGAAATGCTAGCCCAAAATTCCAAGCAAACGCAGATAAACATTTCCGACTTGCTTGATCAGCATCAGCAATGGTCGCTCCTGCTATAACACAATAATGAAACAGCTCACCGGTTTTGTTTCTATGTAAATGCATTAATTCATCCAGATTCAAATGTTGGTTATCTGAACTAACATCTACAGTTTGACCAGCTACCATTCCGTCTGGACCAGCAGCATGGGACAATAACTGAATCAATTGAACTTTTTTTACAGCTGACAAATCAGCTCTTGAAAGCCAGTTAAACGCTAACGTCAACAATCCGTCTCCAGCTAAAGTTGCAATATCAGCGCCAAATTTTTTGTGATTGGAGAGTTGACCACGACGATAATCATCATTGTCCATGGCTGGTAGATCATCATGAATTAAAGAATAGGTATGAACTAACTCAACCGCAGAACTGGTTTTAATGGTGGACTCGTCAACTTCGTAATTCAAAGTTTTTAGGGTGGCTAACGTCAATAATGGTCGTAATCGTTTTCCACCAGCCATCAAAGAATATTTCATGGCATCTACAATTAATTTTATCGAGCTCGACTTATCAATGTTTGTTTCTAAAGTTTGATCGATTTTCGGAATATATTTATCTTTAAATTCTGAAAGAGTTTGTTTATTGGGTGTCATCACTGTCTCCACCTTGTTGATCACGATCAAATGGGATTTCATTATCACTGTCATCCATCATTTTAGTAAGCGTTTTTTGTGCATTTGAAAGTGTCTTTTGCATTTCGTTACTTAACTCAACTCCATCTTTAAATTCTGAAAGGGCTTTTTCTAAAGGTACGTCCCCCTGTTCAAGTTGATTAACAATTTCTTCTAATTTATCCATATTTTCTTCAAAAGTTGGTTTTTTATCTGCCATTATTTACTGTCTCCTTTAAGTCCAACATGATCAACGGTTGCACTAGCACTTCCATCACTGAACTGAATACGAATGTGTTCATCCTTTTTTAAATCCTTAGCCGACTTAACTAATTTCTCATGATCATTTGTAACCATCCCATATCCAGAACTCATTAAACGTAGTGGGCTGAGATGGTCGAGTGCACTGACGTTTGAATTTAACTGATTCCGTTTTGTTTTCAAAATCACTTGAACGGACTTTTTCATCGATTCAAGATAATAATTAACCTGTTTTTGGTTTGCATTGATGCTATGAACCGGTGAGTTTAATTTTAGTTGTTCTAAATAAGCTTGAAGTTGATTATGGTAATGATTTAGTAAATCTTTCATGTTAGTACCCAGTTTGGTATTTAAAGTATCTAATTGCTGGACATAGGATTCATAAAGACGTTCGGGCTGGTTAAAAACGTAAGAATTCATTACTTTATCGTATTGTGACCTCGAACGGGCCAAAATGTTATCCATGGCATTATAAATCCTAGTCTGTTTAGTCTTTAAATCAAGAATTACATCACTAAGCACAGGAACTGCCAACTCCGCAGCTGCGGTCGGGGTTGCTGCCCGTTTGTCAGAAACTAAATCAGCAATCGTTGTATCAGTTTCATGTCCAACTGATGAAATCACTGGAATTTTACTATTATAAATAGCTCTTGCGACAATTTCTTCATTAAATGGCCATAAATCTTCAATAGAACCACCACCACGACCAATAATAAGAGTATCGAAGCCGCCAATTTCGTTGACTCGGTTAATTTGATGAGCGATCTCACTCGCTGCATTCTCACCCTGAACAGCTGCTGGAAACAAAACAATTTGAGCAATCGGAAATCTCCGTCTAACGGTAGTGATGATGTCCTTAATAACTGCACCACTTTGAGACGTGACTACAGCAATTCTCTTAGGATACATTGGAAGAGGTTTTTTATGAATTTCCTCAAACAAGCCCTCTTTGGCAAGTTTATTTTTTAACTGTTCGTAGGCTTCATAAAGTTGACCTACTCCATCCGGTTCCATGTGATCAATATAAAACTGATACATTCCGGTTTTTTCATACACGGAAACATGTCCAGTAACAAGGACTTTCATTCCCTCCTCTGGCATGAATTTAACCTTAGAGAAGGCCGATTTAAACATCGTAACGTTAATTTTTGAGTTGTCATCCTTTAAACTAAAATATTGATGAGTTGGTCGCAAGCGAAAGTTGGAGATTTCACCGGTAAGGTAAACTCGTCCTAGGTATGGGTCAACGTCAAATTTCTTTTTGATATACTGCGTCAAAGCTGATACAGTTAAATATTTACTTGCCACTCTTTTTGCTCCATTCACACATATCAACCGTTTGTTGCATCAAGGTTGCGATTGTCATTGGTCCTACGCCACCCGGCACCGGAGTGATATATTCGATATTGTCACTTTTTGATTTGTATTCGACGTCGCCAGCCAATTTACCATTCTCATCCATATTTTGACCAACATCAATAACAACGGCACCTGGTTTAAAATCATCATCATTTAATATGGCATACTTGCCGACCGCTGAAATAACTACATCAGCTTGCTTCGTGTACTTTGAAACATCATCAGTGTGACTATGAACGTCAATCACAGTTGCATCGGCGTTAAGCATCAAAGCTAACATTGGCTTTCCAACAATTGAACTACGGCCAACAATCACAACGTTTTTACCATCTAAGTCAATATGGTACTCCGATAGTAAAATCATAATGCCTTTCGGAGTACATGCAACCGGGTAATTCTCCTTAAGATTAAGAAATAACTTGCCGACATTAACGGGATGAAAACCATCCACATCTTTTGTAGGATCAATTGCCTCAATCACTTTGTCTTCGTTAATATGATCAGGAAGCGGCGATTGAACTAAGATTCCGTTGATTTCAGGGTTCTCATTCAAACTTCTCACAATTTGGATCAATTCGTCTTGCGTGGTTGATTCAGGTAAAGCTTTCTTAACGGAATAGATGCCTAACTCTGTTGCCTTTTTTTCTTTGCTTCGAACATATCTTTGACTTGCCTGGTCATTTCCAACGATTACTACCGCTAATCCTGGAGTAATTCCAGCTTGTTTTAGTTTAAAAACTCGCTTTTTTGTTTTTAAGTTCAGGTCTCTTGCAACCTTTCTGCCATCAATTATGCTAACCACGAAAACATCTCCCGATACATTATTATTAGTACAATTTTAGCATATTATTTTTGTTCTAGCTAAATGTAAAAAAATAAGAACCCATCACGGGTTCTTATTTTTCAATCGCACTATCTAAAACGCCATTAATAAAGTTTCGTGACTTATCATCACAAAACTTTTTAGCTAATTCTAAAGCTTCATTAATGGCAACTTTATTTGGCGTTGCTTCTTCATACTTAATTTCATACAGCGCAATTCTTAAGATAATCAGGTCAGCTTTACTAATTCGATCAATCGACCATTTATTCGCTAAGTGATCCGTGATGATCTTATCAAGTTCACTTTTATGCTCTCTTACCCCATTAACAATTTCCAAGTAATATTCTGGTGCCTTTACATCTTCATTTGTAAGATAATCAAAAAATTCACTTGGTTCAACAGCATCATTACTTTCCATCGCAAATAGGGTTTGAAAAGCTAACTCTCTAATTTGATGTCGACTTATTTTCACTTTTTATCCTCATTATCGAATAATTTATCAGTATCAACTTTACCAGTACTCTTTGGAGGAATCATTCCTTCAACGTGAACATTTACGGAACCGATACGAAGGTCAGTCATAAACAACAACTGTTGTTTTACTTGGTTTTGAATCTCTAAAGCAACTTTAGGAACCGAAACCCCGTAATTTAGGTATACAAAAATATCAACATTCAATTTGCCATTTTCAATTGCTAATCTGATACCCTTACCGCGCTCTTTTCTTCCAAATAATTCGTTAACACTGGAAGAAAAACTGCCACGCATCCGGTTAACACCTTCAACTTGCACGGCCGCAATTCCAGCAATGACCTCAATCACACGAGGTGCAATTTTAATCGACCCTAGGTCTGATTTCTTATTGTCGAGTGTAATGAAACTTTCGTCTGCTGCCATAATATAACCCCCAATTGGCTAAACAATCAGATCCTTCTGACCATTATGCCCGAGAAATGTAAGTACCGTCATCAGTATTGATCACTAACTTATCACCCTTATTTACAAAGAATGGAACTTGAAGCGTTAAACCAGTGGTCATAGTAGCAGGTTTTGATCCACCAGAAGCAGTATCACCCTTAATTCCAGGTTCAGTATCCGCTACTTCAAGTGTGACCGTCTTAGGCACTTCAACTCCCAGAGTTTCACCGCCATACTGAATAACTTGAACTTCCATATTCTCTTGTAAGTAGTTCATTTCTTCTTTAACTT
This sequence comes from Fructilactobacillus sp. X8R1C1, assembly GCF_059900945.1. Classification (NCBI taxonomy): domain Bacteria; kingdom Bacillati; phylum Bacillota; class Bacilli; order Lactobacillales; family Lactobacillaceae; genus Fructilactobacillus; species Fructilactobacillus sp. X8R1C1. Next base: position 268,895 of record NZ_JBWXVH010000001.1, read on the forward strand.
GCTCTCTTGGAATCGTTAGTTGTTCATAATTATCCATGTCCATAAAGACAAGGCCACTACCATCATCGTAGAGGTATTGCATCTTTTTGGTTTCAATGTTAGCTTTTTCAACTTTAGCACTAGCTCTGAAAGTCTTTTCCTGAACGGCTCCCGTCCTTAAATTCTTTAACTTAGTACGAACAAATGCTCCACCCTTACCGGGCTTTACGTGTTGAAAACTAACAATCTTCCAGATGTTATTGTCAGCTTGAATGGTCATACCATTTTTTACTTTTACAATTGAAATTGACATTTTCATGCCTCCCACATATTTATGTTCCTATCATATCAATATCGATCAAGTAAAAGCAAGTTACGATATTGATAAAAAAAGAGACCCCTGCATTAACGCTAGGCCTCTTTGGATTTACTTAGTTGCTACTTCTGCTTCAGGGTAAACAGAAACTTGACGTTTGTCACGACCTAAACGTTCGAAACGAACAATCCCATCAACTAAAGCAAATAATGTGTCATCTCCACCACGTTTAACGTTCTTACCTGGATAGATATGAGTTCCACGTTGACGGTATAAAATTGTACCAGTTGTTACTGATGAGCCATCAGCAGCTTTAGTCCCTAAACGACGTCCAGCTGAGTCACGACCGTTAGATGATGAACCACCGGTTTTATGGTGAGAGAAAAATTGTAGATTCATTTTTAACATGCGTTTACACCTCCAAATTAAAAGTGTTATTTTACTTCAACGTAATTCGAATACTGTTTTGAAATATCCATAAGTCCATTCATAAAGCTTTTAAGTAACGTTTGGACCTTAACATCATTCAAATGTTCAACCGGAATCTTAACTTGGAGATATCCTCCATTTTTTTCATCCTGTTCTACATATGGATCAATGTCACAAACGGTAATTAACCCGTTCACAGAAGAAATTGCTAACGCTGATACTGCTGCACAGACGATATCATGCCCATACTCACCAGAATCAGCGTGGCCAGTCACTTTAAATCCAGTTATTAAATTATGATTTAAATCAAATGTAGCTTTAATCATATGGCTTAAGCGTTAATCTTGTTGATAGTAACCTTAGTATAAGGTTGTCTATGACCCTTCTTTGATTGAGCACCCTTTTTAGGTTTATATCTAAAGATACGGATCTTCTTACCCTTACCTTGCTTATCAACTTTTCCTTCGACTGAAGCACCATCAACTAATGGTGAACCAACCTTAGGAGTCTTGCCACTAACAAAGACAACATCATCAAAAGTAACCTTGTCACCTTCGTTAGCATCAAGTTTTTCAACAAAGATGGCTTCACCTTCAGAAACCTTGTATTGCTTGCCACCTGTTTCAATAATTGCGTACATGTAGTGCACCTCCTTATAATTTGCTTAGACTCGCCAGTATTAAGTGCCCAATGGGCCTTAAAACTCAAACTGAGCGGTTGTAGCTGTGGAAGTCCACAATTACAACATCATAAGTATATAAAAATTAATGTTATAAGTCAAATGAAAAAGGGACACACCAGATATCAAGCGTGTGCCCCTTTTTCGAGATGTCGCAGGAGCGATTCGAACGCTCGACCTACGGTTTAGAAGACCGTTGCTCTATCCAGCTGAGCTACTGCGACATAAACTCAAACAACAAGAATAATTATATTGAATATCGAACTATAAGTCAATGGTTTTTAGTACATTGCTTGATTTAATGATCATTTAAAACCAGCTTTAAATCATCTTGCAGTAGACTGTTAAATCTATCGGTGATTGTATCTGAACTAAAGCCTAAATCAACAAGGCCGAACTTTAAGAATAAAGTCCAAGCGTGCTTATATCCAATCTTGCTTTTCTCATAATAACTTTTTAGTAACATATTCAGCATTGATAAATATAAAGAATTAAGGTCATCAGTCTTTTTCATTCCTAATAACTTATTTAACATCTCGTCATCTACAGTAATCACATCCACCCAACTTTGTAGGTTAGCAATTAGCAAAAAATCCCTGAGAGTCCTAATGTAACTTTCGAGCTGGTTGTCACGATTGTTCTCGGAACTAGTGATGTCTGTTTGAAGCATCCCAGAATTTTTAGCCAATTCAGAAAAGTGAATGTCTAACGAAACGTAAGAACTTGAAACATGAGTTCCGGGTTTCCAGATTGTTTGATTTTTAGCATCTAATTGCCGATATAAGTTGACTGTATCAGAAACCATTTTGTTAATATCCATCATTATTTTGCCACTCCTTAATTTGCTGTTCAATTTGAGTAATTTCTTCAGGATGTTGAATTAAATCATACCAAGTAACATCCATCTTGTTCCTAAACCACGTTAGTTGTCTCTTAGCGTAGTGTCTTGAGTCTTGCTTAACATCTTCTACTACTTGATCCAAACTTTCGTTACCCTTGAAATATGGGATGAATTCGCGATACCCAATTCCCTTACTAGCAGGAATTTTACTCCCCCCATTTTCAAAAAGCCATTTATTTTCTTTAATTAACCCGTTTTCCATCATCTGGTCTACTCGTTGATTAATCCGCTGGTATAGGACATCACGACGCGTATTAAGTCCCACAATCAATTCATCATACTGCTGTCCCTGATTATTCTGCTTGGAAATTGGCTTTCCACTAACAAGGTATACTTCGAGAGCCCGTAAAATGCGTCGTGTGTTTTGCACAGGTGTCTTTGATGCCGTTACAGGATCAACCTGATTTAATTTATCCCACATTTTCATTGGACCAAATTCGTTAAGTTCATTAATCAATGTTGCTCTAATTTCAGGATCATTCTTACTTCCTAAATTTAATCCCCTTAAGAGTGAATTAAGATAAAATCCAGTGCCACCAACAATAATTGGAAGATGCCCTCGATTCGTAATTTCCTTAATTAATTTTTCAGCAGCTTCAACAAAATCAACCACCGAATATTGTTCGTCAACATCAATGATGTTTATTAAATAATGAGGAATTCCCTGTTGCTCCGTTCGAGAAATCTTGGCAGTACCAATATCTAGATGACGGTAAACCTGCATTGAGTCGCCAGAAATAATTTCTCCATTAAACTGTTTTGCAATTTTAATTGATAAGTCCGTTTTTCCAACAGCCGTTGGACCAACAATCGCTAATAATTTGTTCATAAATTCACCTAATTAATGATGTTCTATACTGGATATATTAGCGCAAATAACGCATAATGGACAAGTAGATAATAAAAAAGGAGGCAATGACTATGAGTAAATTTACACAAGGATTTACTACAGGAGTTGCAGCATGTATTGGAATCGCTGCAGGAGTTTGGCTTTCATTCAAGAAAACGGTGGTTCAACCAATGGAGGAACAAGAGTCCAAAATTAATGAAAACCGTAAAAGAGCAAACAGAAAAAGTCATTCAGCTCATTTAAGTTAATTATTAATAATAAAAAGAGAACTCGATCGAGTTCTCTTTTTATTTAACCCTTTTTAATTTTGCCATCCCATCGCTGGTAACCCTCGTTAAGAATTGAAATATTTTTAAAACCCTTTTTGTGAAGGAATTTGGCAGCTTTCATACTCAAAGTCTTATTCTGATCGTACAAATAAACTGGTAGATCTGGTCTCAGTTCTTGATAAAAACTTCGAAAAGTTGAATATGGCATGTTTCTTGAACCAAGAATATGACCATCATTAAAAGCTTTACTTTCACGTAAGTCAATAACTTGCGATTTGCGAATCCCACTTTGAAATTCATCTTCATTTAAAAACTTACAATAACGTTTGGCCATTAAAATAGTAAATTCATGGTATAACCACCAAATTAACAGAACCACTCCTAGAGTGATCAGAAAATAAAGAACTGAAACTATCACACTACTCAATTAAAATCTCTCCAATACTTTTATCTAAATTGTAATGCTAACGAAGCTGCACCAATTACCCCAGCATCATTACCCAACTGAGCTAATTTAACTTTAGTTGAATCTCTAATTGATGGAAAGGCATTTTCCTGGAAATATCTAGTAGTTGGTTGAAGCAAAGTGTTTCCAGCATTCGAAACTCCACCACCGATAATGATACTTGCTGGGTTCAAAGTATTCCCAATATCAGATAAGGCTAATCCAAGGTAAAAACAAATCTTATCCACAACCTGATTAGCAAAAATGTCGCCATTATCTGCTAGGTAAAAAACCATTTTTGAAGTGATTTTTTCATCAGTATTTTCGAGATCCTTTAACCGTGAATGTCCCTTAAAATCTTTAGACATATCCTTAGCTACGTGAACAATTCCAGTTGCTGAAGCGTACTGTTCTAAGCAACCCCTTTTGCCACAGGTACAAAGGTAACCATTTGGTTGAACAGCAATGTGTCCAACTTCACCTGCTCCACCATTAACACCATGAAGGAGTTTACCGTTAGCAATTACTCCACCACCAACTCCAGTTCCTAACGTAACAAAGACTACGTCGTCTTCAGTACTACCTGCACCCTTCCAGTATTCACCTAAGGAAGCCACATTGGCATCATTGTCTAATTGAAATGGTAATCCAACCCCATTCTGAATCAATTCTCGAACTGGTTGTTCATCCTTCCAGTTAAGGTTAAAAGCTTCGGAAACTGTCCCCTTTTCACGGTTTACAGTTCCTGGTGTTCCCATTCCAATTCCAACAAAATCATTAATGGTTTTGTCAGAATCCTCGATATGTTTGTTGATTGACTTAACAATGTTCTCAACGATGTGAGCGCCCTTATCACTAGTATCAGTGAGTACTCTCCATTTATCAAGAACCTCACCATTTTCGTCCAAAAAAGCCATTTTAGTAGTGGTACCACCTAAGTCAATCCCAATCAAATTCTTTGCCATTCTATAGACCTCCCGTCTCATTTTTAGATTTTAAGTTTTTTTCTTCAATCCTGTGTTCACGTGTTAATACTAGTTTTGCGGATGTAAACTCTCGATCACTAACTACATGAGCATCATGAAGATGGTCGAGTTCTAAGGCCATTACTTCAATATCCCAAAGTCGTTTACCGACATATACATATATTCCAAATTTTTTTAACAGTTGTTGAACATCATATAGAGTTGTCATTTTAATCATCATCCTAAATTAACTATGTACAACGTGTCAACGAACAGAACCTAAATAGTACATTATTATTATACCAATAATTAAAGCGGTTGCATAAAATAATCTCATAATTTTATCTAAATTGATATTGTGCTTTAATCCTACAACAAAACTAATCAGGTAACCACCAATGAATCCGCCAATATGACCAAAAATATCAATACCAGGCGTAAAGATATCAAATACAAGGTTAATTACTACAAAAAGAATAAACGTCTTTGCAGTACTTCTGACAAATGAATCACCACGATACTGAAAAGCAATCATCAAAAAGGCACCGAATAATCCAAAAATAGCGGTACTGGATCCTGCTGAAATTCCGCTTCCAAACGCGAAGCTCATTAAATTTCCACAAAATCCTGCAACCATAAAAATGACAAAATATCTTAAATGACCAACGATTGGTTCAATTAATTTCCCCAAATAGTATAAGGTGATTCCATTAATTAAAATATGTTGAAAACCAATATGAACAAAAATGGGAGTAATTAGGCGCCACCACTGACCATCTTTTACTAAGGGGTTATATTGCGCACCAAACTTTAGTAGATTAACGGTGTTCTCTGAGCCACCACTTAAAGTCATCATTAAGTATACAACTACCATGATGAACAGTAATAAGTACGTTACCCAGGGATAATTATTGACTCTTTTAAGTTTTTGTTTGATCATCTTAAATCCTCTAAAAAATAATCCGATCCAATCTAACGTCAAATGGATCTGGCTTCCAATTTAACTCAGAAACGATTTGTGCTTTTTGGGCCAGTGAAACCTTATAGCCGTCAAATCGAGATAAATAACGATCATAAAATCCCGCACCATAACCAATTCTCTGATTACTATAAGGATTAAAAGCAACTCCTGGAACCACTATCAAATCAATCAAATTACTGATGATCGTCTTTCCATTAACGGGCTCCCAGATCCCAAACTTAGTCTTTTGAAACTTTAAAGTATGGCTAAGCTCAACAAACTCCATCTGATGCTTAGGAAGTGTATGAGGAACCACCACCTTTTTCCCATCATTTAAAGCCGCAAAAATTATGGGAGCTGTAGGAATCTCAATGGCGGTATTCATGGTTGTGGCAACCACCTTGGCGTTCTGCCATTCTTGAAGGTCAAAGAGCGCTTCATACAACCCATAAAAGAATTGATCCGATGGCTTAGCATTTTTCATTCTTTTTAAAACCAATTCTCTAACTTTATTTTTATTCATTTACATCACCCATTAATTTTATAATAAAAAAGATTTTGGGTAAAAACCCAAAATCTTATTTTGTTTCGCGATGTAAAGTAACTTTTCTATCACGTGGGCAATACTTTTCTAATTCTAAGCGATCGGGATTATTTCTACGACTCTTAGTTGATAAGTAATTGCGTTCGTGGCATTCAGTACATTCCAAAGTGATATGAACACGCATGTCAAATACCTCCAAACATATTCGTTTTTTATAACTAATTCAACAATCATAATATTAACATCTTTAGCACTATATATCCAGTCTCATTTAAAGAACGTTAAGTAATTTTACTTAACAGTATTTTATGGCTTATTCTGAACATCATCCCAGTATGCTTGATAAATTTGTTTAGCAAGATTCAAGTTATTACTTTCAGCGTCAACCGGAAGATTAGGAATGGCTAATGCGACCACTACCTGTGGATCCTTTGATGGTGCATAGGAAGCCAAACTCAGAGTAACAGTTGGTTTTCCATTGTAAAATGTTTGGGCAGTACCCGTCTTAGCAGATACTTCGGGAGATAGGCTTGACAAATCTCCACCGGTTTTATATTTATTGGTACCATGAACTACTTGATACAATCCCTGGGTAACAACGTTTCGTTCTTGTTGTGTCATTGGAATTTCATTTAACACCGTTGGCATCGTCGTATTCTGAACAGCTCCAAGTTGTCCGTTCTTGGTATTGGTTGATCTTACATTTTGAACCACATGTGGCTTCAAACGATATCCGCCATTAGCAATGGTGGACATGTATTGGGCTAATTGAATCGTAGTGTACGAATCATAGTTACCAAATGATTCATCCAAAGATTTCCCAATATTAGCAAACGTTGATGGTCCTTGAATGCCAGCAGTTTCACCCGGTAGATCAATCCCAGTCTTAACACCTAAACCAAATTGATTGAAGTAGTTTCGTTCGATGTTAAAAATGTTGGGACTCATGTTAAGTGATCCTCCCGCTTTATACCTGAAGCCCCCTTCTTTCATAGCAAGTTGCATCATGTAAGAGTTAGAGGAAACCTCTAGAGCACCCTGGGCGTTAACCGGCATATTGGCCTCACCATTTTTGTTAAACCAAGAACTCTTTTTAGCTCCACCAATATCAATTGGCATATCTTCCATTGTACTGTTATTCGGTGTAATAACCTTATCCATTAGGGCACCTGAAACCATCGCACCTTTAACAACCGATCCCATTACAATGGCACTGTTGATGGTTCCTAATTCGTTTGGTGTTACTTTACCAGTCTTAGGATCACGGTTAACACCAGCCATTCCAATTACCGCACCGGTCTTTGGGTTCATAACAACGGCATAAGCTCCCGTTGAATCACCAACGCCACCAGACTCTGCACCCTTAACCAAATCTTGGAGTTTATTTTGAAACTTAGAGTTAATGGACAACTGAAGATTCTGGCCCCGTTGGCCTGGATACTTCTTAACTTCTTTAACAATCTTGTTATCCCCTCCAACTTTAACCTCGGTCTGGGATTTAGAGCCACGTAAAATTGGTTCATATTGTTGTTCCAAATTACTTTGTCCAACTGAATCATTTCTTGAATACCCTTCAGCTAAAAGTTCATTAACCCGATCAGAAGGTAACCCAGTTTTACTGGATGAAACATTTCCAACAATACTTTGAATCTCATTTCCAGATGGATAATCACGAGACCAACTTGTTCCAACCTGAACTCCAGGCATTTCAGAAGCATGTTCACCGACTTCAGCAATTTCTTTGTTACTTACACCATCAGTTTTAATGTTGGTAGTTGATAATTGATAAGCCCCACTCATTTCAGTAAAAATAGCAGCTGCGTTCTTCATTTGAGGGGTAACCTTTACAATTTTCCCATTCTGGATCATATCTAAAGCCTTATTGTAGGCTGCTTGTGGCGCTAACTTTGTTCCATTAGGAACTTCCTTAGTAGCGTTTGTAAGGTTAGTCTTATCGGCCAAGTAGTATTCACCAATCTGCTTTTTAGTAAGCCCTTTAGTTGGGAGGGTGATGTAACTCCCAAGTTTATTGGCATCATTATAAATCTCCTGGGGCATTACGCTTAATCCTTTAGTATAGGTGATGGCCCGATGAGTTTTGTTACCAACTAAAACTTTCCCGGTTGAGTCATAGATCATCCCACGCGGAACATTACCATACTTAACTGAATTATCGCTCTGATTAACATCAGATTTATAAACTGATCCTTGAAAAATCTGCATGTATGCTAGTCGAAATACTAAAACTGCAAACAATATTCCAACAATTGCGAAGATAAAATTCAGTCGAAATGGAATTTTGGAATTACCGTTTCGCCGGCTTGAATCCCGACTCCTTCTTCTAAATAACCGATCAAAAAAGTTTCTCACGATGCTAACGCTCCTTAACTAATTAATAACTCGAATTCATCACTTATGGCGCTTTTCTTAATTTATATATGATACTCTATTTATTAGAAAAACGACAAATCTAATCTTATTATAATTCATTGCTTTATAAATTAATGAGGTAATTAAATGCTTAACCAAAAAATAAAAAAGAGCCTACCTAAAAACTTCGCATTAATCCTAAGCTTTTTAATACCACTAGTTATTATGGCATTATACGCAGCATATCGCAATATGGCACCCTTCGGAAATAATACGATTCTAACGGTTGATTTAGGACAACAGTACATTGATTTTTTTGCATATTTTAGAAGAGCCATCTTGCACCATCCTTCATCAATTCTTTATTCGTTTTCTAACGGACTAGGGAATGAAATGATCGGGACTTGGGCTTACTATCTAATGAGTCCATTAAACCTTATCTTACTCTTTTTTAATAATGCATCTCTCCCATCAGGGATTCTCATCCTATTACTTTTAAAGATTGGCTTATCTGGTTTGACCTTTACCATTCTAGTTCGCAAACTTCATCTTACTAATTCTTCACTCATACTGTCATCATTTGCAACTGCATATGCATTAAATGGTTGGATGATTGCAAATAACCTAAATATCATTTGGCTCGATGCCATGATTTTACTTCCTTTAATTGTGCTTGGTTTAGTTAAACTCTTAAAAAACAACCAAAAACTACTTTTCATTACATCATATACCGCTATGTTGATCATTAACTATTATATGGCATACATGATTACGATTTTTATCGTAGCACTAACTATCTACTATTTAGCCATCCATGTTTCAAATATCAAAGATATGTTTGTTGGATTTTTGCGACTAGTCGCAAATGGATTAATTTCGGTGGGGTTAGCTGCTTTCATTCTTCTGCCCACCATTTATTCACTGATTAACTCCAAGGGCCAGGGATTTTCTGATAAATTGAAATTTAAATTTGAATATCCAATGCTTGACTTAGTAACTAAATTTGCTCCTGGTGCTTTTAATTTTGACCAAATGCCCAAGGGCTTACCAAACCTTTTTATTTCAGAAACGATTTTGGTACTATTTTTGTTCTTTTTTGTTAATAAAACCTTTTCCAAAAGAACTCGAGTTTTAACTTTGGTAATGACCATCTTTTTACTGCTTTCAACGTGTTTTCAGCCACTCGACTTATTTTGGCACGCATTTCAGTTTCCAATCTGGTACCCCTACCGTTTTTCGTTTGTAATATGTTTCTGGTTCATCATGGTCGCACTAGTTAGTTTGGCTCACATTCAGGCAATTAGTTTTAAGCAAATTGGAACGTGGCTCATAATTTTATTGCTTGCACTAATGGTCGCTTATACCACCATTAGAATGCCTCAATATAACTACCTTAAATGGTTCACAATTGTGATTGAGGGACTTATGATTTTAGCCGCCATCATCGTTTTATTAACCCACTTCCGGAATGAAAAATGGTTTAATTTGGGTGTTTTTTCACTAATTGTCTTTGGGATTACCATTAATCTTATTCTCTCTTTAAATAACATCTCATACTTAAGTAACTCAGAATACCGTGGTTACGTAAATAAATTAGATCATGTCACAACTTACCTGAAACATCATTCTTTAGATGGCCCATATCGAATCAGCAAGGACTTTTCCCGAACTAAAAATGACCCCTTTAACTTTAATTTTTATGGTGCCTCCCTATTTTCATCAGTCATGAATCCTAAAATGTCTGATCTAATTGGAAAGATTGGCCAGCCAAATGGCGATGGTGTAATTGAATATTCCAGTGGGACCATGGTTTCAGATGCACTGCTCTCAATGAAATACCATCTGGCTCGTCCCTACACAGCTTCAGTTGACGTTCCAGGTATTAGAGAATTCCCAGAACGATATGACCAAAACTCATACAAAAACATGGGATCATCTGAGGGATTTTCAGTATACGAAAATCAGTATGCGTTACCAATGATGTTTAGAGCCAGTGACCAATCAATCCACAAAAATGCTGCCAGTCCAGATCCCATTCAATACCAAACACAGCTATGGTCAAATCTAACGGGAGACAACCAAGTCCAAAGTAACCTCTTTTCGAGCATTAACTTCAATCACGTTAGATATAACAACGTAACCAAACACAATCAACTTACTGGCACCATCTTCAACAAAGTCAACGTCTTACAGCCGGCCTCTCTTGATCTCACGTTTAAGCCAAAAACTAATGACTCTTACTATTTGACGATGGGAACAGCGTTAAATAACGGTAACTGTGATTTGTCAGTTGATGGTAACCAACTGTCACTTAGTCCTGAATCTAATTCGATTAAGGTCATTAACATTGCCAATAACGCAAAAAACAAAAAGATTAAAGTAAAAATCAGCTTGAAAAAGTCATCACTTTGGTTAGAAAACTTTACTTTATACCAGCTAAATAATTCTTTATTTAAGCAAACCGATCGAAAACTTCAATCGGGAACCAAAAAAATATCCAGCCCAAACGCACGAACGGTAAAGGCTGATATAAAGACAAACGGTTCTAATTCAGTAATTGCTTCAAGTATCCCATACTCGAAAGGCTGGAGTGCCCAAATAAACGGAAAGAAACATTCAATCACGAAATGGGATCATTACTTCATTGCACTTAAAACTGGAAAAGGAATGAAGCACATTCAGCTTTCATATTGGCCACCATTCTTAAATATGGGAATAATCATTAGTGCTTTGACACTTCTCACCTTAATTTTAAGAAGTTGGTTTAAAAAAAGATATAATAAATAGGGCAATCGTCACTTGAGACGATTGCCCTATTTTAAATTAAAATTATTATTTAACTGATAATATCTTGACATGCATTACGCCAGCAGGAATATCAATATCAACGTTTTCCCCTACTTTATGGCCAAGCAAAGCCTGTGCAATTGGAGAATCATTCGAGATTTTTCCACTCATCGGGTCAGCTTCAGCAGCTCCGACAATTGTAAATGTCTCTGGCTCTTCATCAGGTAGTTCCTTAAACTGAATTTCTTTTCCAACGGTCACTTCATCTTCGTCGGTCTCTTCCTTATCAACCACTTGAGCATATTGTAGCATGTGCTCTACCGTAGCAATTCTGCTCTCTAACATACTTTGTTCGTTTTTGGCAGATTCGTATTCAGAATTTTCAGATAAATCGCCGTAACTTCTAGCGACTTTGATTCGATCAACAATCTTTGGTCTTTGATTGACCTTTAAATCTTTTAATTCAGTTTCGAGCTTTTCTTTCCCCTCTTCAGTCATCGGGTACATTTCATCTTCAGCCATTCTTACACCTCACTATTTTATTCAAAATTAAAATACCATTTAAATTAAAGTTTGGCAACTTAATTATATTGTCGTATCAATTGCATTACTAATCGGATCGTCACCAATGTCATTTAAAATTGATTGAATTTTAGTAACTAGTAAGTCAATTGCTACTTGATTTTTGCCACCCTCAGGAATAATTATATCAGCATATCGTTTCGTGGGTTCAACAAATTGGAGATGCATGGGGCGAACGGTTGCTAAATATTGTTGAATTACCGAATCAAGCGTTCTACCACGTTCTTTGGTATCCCGCTCAATCCGCCTAATGACGCGAATATCAGCATCAGTATCTACATAAACTTTAATATCCATTAGGTCCCGGAGCCTTTTATCATCAAGGATTAGAATCCCTTCAACAATAATTACATCACGTGGTTCTTGAGTGACAGTTTCACCACTCCGGGTAAATTTGGAATAATCATAAACCGGTTTCTCAATTGATTCATAGTTTAACAGCTGCTTCAATTGCTTAACCATTAAATCAGTGTCAAAAGCAAGCGGATGATCGTAGTTAACCTGTCTTCTTTCGTCCATCGTCATATTGGATTGATCCTTATAGTAAGAATCTTGCTGCAAGATTGCAATTGAATGTCCCAGCAAACGATTCAAGATTGACCTACTTACCGTAGTTTTGCCACTACTAGAACCTCCAGTAACTCCAATAATTACAGGTCTTTTTTTGCTTTTCACTATTTTAATCCTCCACTATCGATCCATATGAGTTTTAATGTTATTTTGCTGTTCTTTTAAGGTTTTAGCGTAATAAATCTTTTTAGTTTTCGGATCGGCCAAGAAATATAAATATCCTTTAGACATATCAGTTGGATATAGCACAGCTTGGACTGAGCTTACCGAAGGGTTATCAAATGGTCCAGGACCAAACCCTTTATTAACATAAAGATTATATTTGGAATTAACCATTAAATCACGTTTTGAAAGTGTCTTTGAGTTTTTATGAAGTGCATACAAAACAGCCACATCCGATTGAAGTGGCATCTTTTTATCAATGCGATTTCTTAACACACCAGCCATCTTATTACGATCATTTTGACTTACACCTTCACGTTCAATCAAAGATGCTAACGTTAAAGTTTGCTGAACCGTCAGCTTTTGCTCTTTCATTCTTTGATAATATGGACCATACATTTGATTGCTTTTAGCGAGCATTAAACTGACCATCATCTTTAACGACGAATGTTTAGGGACGGGATATGTCGCTGGATAAAGGTATCCTTCAAAAAGATAACGGGTCCCCTTGGCATCTTTAGCGGACCCCAGTAATTCTGGATAATCCTTGGTCATTTCATCAAAGAAATTACGATTCTTCATCAGGGAAATAAATTCTGCCCTAGAAAAATCGGTATTTTTAGCCACAATATCCGCAATTTGGTCGATGTTAGCTCCTTCTGGAACGGTAACTTTACTATCAGTGCTTTGAATGGGTTCGAAACTTCCACCCTTTTGTAAACTCTTGGCAATCGTATCTAGGGACATTGACGGCTTTAATTGATAATATCCTGACTTAAAACTAGTGATGTTGTGTGATTTTACATAGTAATTAAATACCATCCCACTTTTAACTACTTCTGACTTCTGTAAGATTGCCCCAATCTTTTTGGTGGAAGCGCCTCTTGGAATGTTAACTTGAGTCACTTCATTATCATGAGGATCCAGTGGTTGAAGTGAAGTTTTAAAATAGTGATGTCCAAATAACGCAATTGCAATTACTAAAATTACAATAATTGCAATCACGGAATAAATAATTTTCTTCCCAAATGAACTAGTTTTAATTTTGGAAATAAAACCACCCAAATGACTTTTTCTCTCACTCATTATGAATCCACCCTTATCTAATCTCAGCGCTTAATTCAGTGGTCAAACGTTTTTGTATTTTATCAACCGCTTTATCAACAATGTCGTCTTTCAAAGTGGCGTTAGGATCTTCAAAAATCAATGAATAGGCAATTGATTTTTTGCCTTCAGGCACATTTTGCCCCTGATATACGTCAAACACAGTAGCATTTTGTAAGTAGGCCCCACCTCTTCTAATAATTACATTATATATGTCCTCATTAGTAATGGTACGATCCACTAACATAGCAATATCACGATGAATAGCAGGGTACTGACCAACCTTTTGGTATTGTTGTCCAGACTTAGGAGCCACATTTAAATAATCAAGGTCAAGTTCAAAAACATAGGTTTCTTTAATCTTAAATTGTTTAGCGACTTCTGGATGAACTTCTCCCACAAAACCGATGATGTGATCATCTAGTTTAACAAGCGCTGTTCTACCTGGATGCATTTCGAGAATTTTATCAGTCGCAACATAAGTAACGTCACCCTTTAAGGAAAGACTTTCTAAGTATTTTTCAAGAATTCCCTTAATTTGATAAAAATCAACTGACTTAGCTTTCTGGTCCCAGCTTGGAGCAACTAACGATCCAGAAATGGCACCAGCAATATGTTCCACTTCGTCTGGTCTTATCTGATCAGGAGTTTGCTTATAAAAAACACGACCTTGCTCATAAAGTGGCACATTAAGCACGTTTCGAGCCTGGTTATATGCCACATCATCCAATAATCCTGAAATTAAATTCATACGTAAAACGGCATGATCTTCTGTCATTGGCCACTGCAAATTAGTCTCATGACTACCATTTACCATAAACATCTTTGCCTTGGCTTTTGTAGTTAACGAGTATGACATAGCATGCGTTAATCCAAGTCCCTCAAGTGTTTCTCTAGATTTTCGAATCATTAATTGCTTTGGTGTTAGTCCACCTTCAGTCGTTTGAGTGATTGGTAATGTTGACGGAATATTGTCATATCCATAGATTCTGGCAACCTCTTCAATTAAGTCAGCATCAATTTGAATGTCCCAACATCTAGTAGGAACCGTGACCGTCAGATCGTCTCCAGATGCCTCAACTGAGAAACCTAGACGTTTAAAGATTGAAATGATTTCCTCGTTACTAAGATTAGTCCCAAGAACGTGATTAATGTGAGAAGTTGAAATTGAAATCACTCGTGGCTTAACCTCAACATCACTCCCACTAACAACCCCTTGTTGAGATTGACCAAGAGCTAAATCTTGGGTCATTCCCGAAGCATACTCAAGTGCTTGTTCAACGTTTCCGTGGTCAATTCCCCGTTCAAAGCGTTGTGAGGCATCCGTGTGTAAGAGCTGTTTTTGTGCCATCTTCCTGGTTTTAACCGGATCAAAAACTCCTGCCTCCAATAAAATATTCTTAGTGCCAGACGTAACTTCCGAATTTTTTCCACCCATTAGTCCTGCTAAAGCAATTGGCTGGTCAGCCGCAACAACAACATCCGTGTCGGTTAATTTACGGTCATTGCCATCTAGAGTCGTAATTGACTCACCATCTTTAGCATTTCTAACCTCAACCTTATTAGTTTTTAATTTGTCAAGATCATAGGCATGCATTGGCTGTCCAACCTTAGTCATAACAAAATTAGTAATATCAACGACATTATTGATTGGTTTAATGCCTGAATTCCATAATTTAATTTGAAGCCAAAGTGGACTAGGCTTCACGTTTACGCCCTTAACAACTTTAAGCTTATAAATTGGCGCTAAATTAGTATCAGCCTTTGCTGAAACAAATTCCTCGCTGTCGTGTGTTCCAGTTGGAGCACTAGCATGTTCGATGAAGTCAACCGACTCATTAAATACCGCCCCCAAATCATAAGCAGTTCCACGAACACTTAACATGTCTCCACGATTAGGAGTGACGTCCAAATCAATTAACGATTCATTCATTCCCAAATAGTTATAAACCTCGTCACCAATTCGGGCATTATCTGGTAAGAAATAGATTCCGTCTTTCCATTCATCAGGTACCAATGACTTATCAAACCCGATCTCATCTAAGGCACAGAGCATACCGTTTGATTCAACTCCACGCATCTTGGACTTCTTAATTTTAACGTTATTGGCAATTCGCGCTCCAGATAAAGCAACAATAACCTTTTTGCCTACCTGAACGTTTGGCGCACCACAAACAATCTGAATCGGTTCTTGTTCGCCGACATCGATCTGCGTAATGTGAAGGTGATCTGCATCGGGGTGATCCTTAATGGACAAGATTTTTCCAACCACGATTTTCTTTAATCCATCACTCCGCTTAAAAACGGAGTCAACTTCAACTGACGTTTTTTCAATTTTGTTAGCTAGTTCTTTTGGAGAAAGCTTAATTTGAACGTAGTCTTTCAACCATTCATAAGATATCAGCAAATTTATTTCCTCCCTTAATCAAATTGTGACAAGAAACGTAGATCATTAAGATAAAAGTCTCGAATATCGTCTACTCCGTATTTCAGCATGGCAAATCGGTCGGGACCCACCCCAAAGGCAAATCCACCATATACACTACTGTCTACTCCAGCCATTTTTAAAACGTTAGGATGAACCATTCCTGCCCCAAGGACCTCAATCCAACCAGTATTTTTACATACATCGCAACCCTTTCCATTACAATTAAAACAGGTAATGTCTGCTTCAACTGATGGCTCGGTAAACGGAAAGTAACTTGGTCTGAGACGGACTTTAAATTTATCCCCAAACAATTTGTGTGTCATTACCTCAAGAGTTCCCTTTAAATCGGCCATCGTAATGTGCTTATCAATCACAATTCCCTCTACCTGATGAAATTGGTGAGAATGAGTTGGATCATCAGTATCACGTCTATAAACTACGCCCGGGGAAACCATCTTTAAGGGGCCTTTAGAAAAATCATGTTTTTGAAGTGCTCGTGCCTGCATCGGTGAGGTATGAGTTCTCATTAAAATATCCTTGGTAATATAAAAAGTATCCTGCATGTCTCTTGCGGGATGGTTCTTCGGCAGATTCATCATTTCAAAATTATAAACTTCCTCTTCTACTTCAGGACCCGAAAGAACCTGGTAGCCCATTCCAATAAAAATATCATCAATTTCATCAATAATTTGTTGGATAACATGAGGATGCCCCTTTGGAACCGAGTCACCTGGTAGGGTGACATCAATCTTTTCATCCTTTAACTTTTGGTTTAGAGCGGCTTGATCTAATTCCAATCTTTTGGAATCAATCTTTTTTGAAAGTTCGTCTCTAACTTTATTCGCCAAGCTACCAATCTTTGGTCTTTCTTCGACTGGAAGTGATGATATTCCATGAAGGGCTTTAGTAATTGAGCCCTTTTTTCCTAAAAGTTTCACCTTTAAATCATTTAAAGCTTTACTATCACTAGTAGCCTCAATATCCTGCAACCCACTGGATTTAATTTGTTCTAAATCTTCTTTTAAAGCCATACTAACCTCCAATTCCATAAAAAAAGCTCCATCCCAAAAAAGGGACGAAGCATCGCGTTACCACCCAAATTCACACCAAAGTGTGCACTTATAATGATGAATAACGACATCGACCGAACATTTTAATATTCAATGCTAACATCAAAAAGCGAATTCAACCGTAACGTCCAATTTCAGCTAACATGAACTCTCTGTGTTCGTCGGTCTACTACTTCTTTTATCATTGTATTTAAATAAATATTATAGCAATTTTTATCACTGGTCAAGCATGATCAGGATCACACCACTTGTCAGACCATCCATGAACCGCCTTCATAATCGGACGAAGTTCTTCACCCTTAGAAGTTAACTGATAATAAACCACTCCAGAGTTCTTATCAGCTTGTCTTTTTACGATTCCCACTTTAGCCAACTCTTTTAAGCGTTCGGTCAATACACGATCACTACATTCCTCAACTTTATTGGCTAATTCGCGAAATCGAAGTGGTCCGGCTAATAAAAATGATTCAATGATTAAACCGTTCCATTTTTTCCCTAGAATTTGAAACGCCACTTGAAATTTAGGACACAAATGAATGATTTCTTTATCAGTTAAATCCATTCTCATATCCTCCTAACTTATCTTTTTAATAATCCTTTAACTTTTTTCTTCATCGGTGAGAAAAATTCATCAACTGCCGAATAATCATCAACAAGTGAAACAATCACACTTTCCATGTACTTGGGTCTTGCAAGGGTTAACCCCCACATATGTTTTAGAATAATATCTTGTTCCTTCGGAGTGATATCAGTGATCTTTTTGGCGTTTCTTAGGGCAACACGTGGATGAATATATGCATGTGAACCTAAATCAAACTTAGTGGTTCGCCAATCATAATAGAATAGATCATGCAATAATCCGCCACGGGCAGCCGCTCGATAATCTAAATTCATCTTTTTAGCAATTTTATAACTCTCATAAGACACTGCAATTGAATGCTTCAATCTAGTCGAATGGTGATGTTGGGTGTAATCACCTAATTTTTGAATTTGCGGACTTTCTAACAAATCAGAAATGATTGAAACATATTCAGGGTCATCTTTCCACGATTCTGTTTCCATACTACATTACTCCAATCCGTCTCTAGGTTAATTCTACCCAATTAGATAAGTTCCATTCAATCATAAGGACTCACTTTAAGAAACAATTTAATTTTTGATTCGAAACATGATAACAGCAGCCGCAATTGCCACATTTAAAGATTCAGCCTTCCCCTCAATGGGAATATACAAATTATCATCAGTTAATTTTAGTAAGCCAGGGCTCATTCCATTCCCCTCATTACCCATAATTAAAGCGAAATCATTTTTAGAAGGGACATCTCGATAGTTAATGGCACTGGAATTAAGCTCTGTCCCATATACCTTAATTTTTAGCTTCTTAAACATCTCAACGGCATGTTCTAGATTCATTTTAATAATCGGAAGATGAAACTGACTTCCCTGCATGGCACGTAAAACCTTCCCGTTATATTCACTAGAAGTTCCGTCACCAAAGATCACTCCAGAAAAACCTGCGGCATCCGCTGTCCTTACCATCGTTCCGATATTACCGGGATCTTGAACGTTATCAAGCAGAAGCCAAGCTCCGCTAACTTTAGCAACATCAATCTTTGGTTCTTCAATCTTACACACGGTAAAAATTCCTTGAGTTGTCGAAGTATCACTTAATTCAGTAGCAACTTCATCTGATATAACAATGATATTTTCACCAGAAAGGTCATCTCCATGAGCCAAATATTGATCTTCGGTTGCTAAGATGGTTACCAACTGATCTGCTTTAAGATAATTCATTGCCTCGGATACCAGATGCCAACTTTCAATTAAATATTCCCCACTCTTTTTTCTTCCTTTACTGGTATGTAACTTTTTAATATCTTTAATGGTTTGGTTTTGTTTAGAATTAATTCTTTCCATTTATATTCCCCTTAAAATGAATTAGAATTGATATTGTTGTTCTTATAATATCACAGTTACGGTAAACGCTTTTAAGGAGAATCATTTTGTCAAACAATCAGTCAGTCAAAATAATCGTTTCAGGACTTGTCCAAGGCGTTGGATTTCGATATAGTACTAAAAAAATCGCAGATCAATATTCGATTACTGGAAGTGTCCAAAACATGCCCAACGGAACCGTTTTAATCATCGCAAATGGGACTAAATCGGAGTTAGACGATTTTATTCATTCAATTAAAACTGCACCCAATGGTTTTGCTAAGATCCAAAACATTAAAACACAGTCA
Organism: Fructilactobacillus sp. X8R1C1; assembly: GCF_059900945.1. NCBI lineage: Bacteria > Bacillati > Bacillota > Bacilli > Lactobacillales > Lactobacillaceae > Fructilactobacillus > Fructilactobacillus sp. X8R1C1. The sequence continues at coordinate 288,549 of NZ_JBWXVH010000001.1, forward strand.
ATTAAACTTCCAAAAGTTCCAAATTCATTTTCAATTAAAATCTAACTTGAAATTGCTGAAATATTCTTATTAGGTTAGTATGTAACATGTTACTTAAAAGTTAGGAGTTAACTAAATGAAAAAAATTAAGAAACTAGTTTTATTCGGTTTTATTGCCATGGTTGGCATTTTTTTAACTGGATGTGTAAGAACCGATTCAAAGGGACGTCCCTTTGGATTCGTTTATCATTATTTAGCCGTTCCCGGGCAACACGTTATGGATTGGCTAGCACAATACGTTGGTGGCTATGGATGGGCCCTGATCGCAATTACCGTAATTGTTAGAACTTTGCTTTTACCAATGATGATTAGTCAGATGAAAAAATCTACTATTCAACAGGAAAAAATGAATTTGGTTAAACCACAAATGACCAAGATTCAACAACTCCTAAAAAAAGCAACGACCAAAGAACAGCAGGTTGCCTTAAATCAGCAGATGATGCAACTCTATAAAGACAACGGAATCAGTATGACAGGTGGAATTGGATGCTTGCCATTATTGATCCAGTTGCCAGTGTTTGCTGCTCTGTATGCAGCTATTCGTTACTCACCTGAAGTTTCTCATACCGTCTTTATGGGCATTAAACTAGGCCAATCCAGCATCTTATTAGCCGTCTTGTCGTTTCTGGCTTATGCACTTCAGGGATACCTTTCAACCGTTGGGATCCCTAAAGAACAGAAAAAGCAAATGGCGATTATGATGTTAATTAGTCCGATCATGATTCTATTTGTTACTCTTTCATCCCCAGCTGGATTAGGAATTTACTTCTTTATTGGCGGATTATTTGCCTGCGTTCAGACCTTTATCATCAATTTGTCCCGTCCACGAATTAGAAAACAAATTAATGAAAAAGCCCAAAAGAATCCTCCCAAAGTTGTCATTCCAAAGGAATTAGAAGAAGAGATTGAGACAAGGGCCGAACCAAGTTCAACAACCAGCTCCAAAAATACAGTTTCTAAATCTGGAGAATCTGAAACTGAGATTGAACACGAAAACAACCGAAAACGTAATGCGGGAAAACAACAGCATCATAATCATAACGAGTAAATAAAACCGACAATTAAATTGTCGGTTTTTTATTACAAAAAAAGAACTTCAAAAACCCATGGTGTTTTTGAAGTTCTTTATTTTAAATTAACCCTTTTTGGCAACTACTTCTTTACCGTCATAGTAACCACAGTTAGGACATACAAAATGTGACTTACGTAGTTCGCCACAGTTAGGACATGGGCTCATGCCAGGAACTGATAAACTGTCATGCGAACGACGCATGTTTCTTCTTGCTTTAGAAGTTTTTCTCTTTGGTACAGCCATTATTCACAACCTCCTCTTAATTTGATTTCCACTAGTGAATTTTTAAGTCTTGTCATCGTCTGAAGGTTTGAAATCCTTTAATTTTGCAAGACGTGGATCAACATTTTTATCTTCTTCCACCTGTCGATTAAAATCATCTTCAGAAATAACTTCCCAGTCATTTCCTTCAGGCATTGCTTTGCCTTTTTGCTCTTCTGGTGAAAGAACTTGCATCGGAATGTTGACAATTATGTTATCAGCAACTGCTTTATCAAAATCAATCATCAAGTCATCACCAACAACTAACACTACTTCTTCATTATCATATCGATTTAGCGCAGTTTCAGTTAACACATAAATCTCACTAATGTTAAAATCCATGGGTAACTTAACTGGGGTTAACGATCGTGAAGAAGGAACTGTTACACTACCCTTGACGTGAGCATCTATAATCACATCTCCCTTGTCAGGAGTAGCAGATACATCAACGTCAAAGGAAGTGGCATCAAGAATACTTTTCGGATATCGATTCATTAAATCGTCTTTTAAATCCACTGTCTCATGGGTTGTAAACGGCTCTTTCTTATATCCTAGTAGTTTTTCAAATGACCACTTCATAATTTAACCTCCAATGCAACACGACTAATTATACATACCATAAAATTCATTGTCAAGGTCCTATCCTTGATAGCACGGTCTTCTATATAACAATGGGATAAGTAAATTTATCTTGCATTCGACCATTGATCATTCCATAAAGAATTCCAGAACGGCATTCAAGTTCCAACGTATTATTAAATTCTTCTTTTCCAATTCGATCAACGATCGGATATGGGATTGCTTTTTTAACTTGATTCAGATAACTTTTCCCGGTATCGTTCATTCCCAAAACTCGGACAACCGGATTATAACTAGTCATTTGTGTTTTCTTTATTTTAAATAACGTATAGACCAACAGTCTTTGAATCCTAGTGTAAGTATACCGTTTTGTCTTAACATCTTTAATAAACGCCTGATAGGTTGTGTCTTTGACCGCCATTTGCTTTAGACGATTCTCTAATCCCTCAGTCATCTGATAAATTTGATTTAAATCAACTATCGAACTTTGAGTCAATTCATAACGTAAAAAGGGCCAAAAGTCTGACCAGAAAACCGGTTTTTCGTTGTCTAGGACGACAGAAGAATTGGGAATGAACTTTTGGTAATGACGATCATGTGATTTAATTGAAGCGCGAATAGCTTTGCCACTCGCAATTTTTCCACTCAACTCTCCACTATTATGCTCACTACTGTACCGTTTAACCGGAACTAGTTTTAAAGAGGAACCCAACTTCTGATAGGCCTTTGCATACCAATACGCAAGTGTATCATTTGGCTTAATTAAATCAATTCCACTCTGTTCTTTAATTGTTCGTTGAAATAATTTTGGATAGGAAAAATTATAATTATGAAAATTATCAGACGGATGAACGTCAATAGATGCCAACTTCTTAAAATCCCAGTCACTGTGCTCACTACCAAACGATAAGTATGAACAGCCCAAAGCCTCTACAAGTTTCATCGACCGCTCTGCAAAAATACTGGCAGGTTGAACCGCATCCGATATTGGAAGTTCAATTACTAAATCAACTCCGTTATCTAAAGCCATCTGAGTGCGGATCCATTTATCATAGATAGCTGGCTCTCCTCTCTGAGTCCAATTACCACTCATAAATATTACCGTTACATCCGCTTCAGTTCGTCTTTTAGCTTCCTGTAATTGATAAAGATGACCATTATGGAAAGGATCATATTCGGTTATTATTCCAACAGCTTTCATTTGGATTATTCCTCACTACATACAAAGAACCAACGGGTAGTATCATCTTTAACCTTATCTTTTCCAAAGTTACTCGTCACCTTAACGTTATTAAATCCGACTTCATTCAGTGCCTGAATGTATTCTACCAAGGGATAGGTTCGTTCTTTATGGGTTTCATTATATTCATCAAAACCGTTAATATTCCGATTGTAATCAAAAAAAGATAGATCATGTTCCACTGAATGAGGAAAATCACCAACAAAGGTATTCCACATAAAAGCATGGTCACCATCGTTGGTGTTAAACATATAGCCTGGATAAACAACATCGGTCTGATAAGGGGTGATTACATCAAATAAGAATTTACCATTCTTAACAAGATGTCCTTTAACCTGAGCAAACATTGTTTTAACTTGCTCAATATTTTCTAAATAACAAATCGAATCGTCAAAACACGTAATGACACCATAATTGGGTACACCATCCAAATCTAACATATTGGCATTAATTAACGCCACGTCAAACACATGGCTTTCATTTAAATGATCATTTGCGATGGCCAGCATATCATCCGATAAATCAGCTCCAGATACGACATAACCTGCTTTTTTTAAAGTAACCAAAAGGCGACCAGTCCCACAGGCTAAATCTAAAATATGCTTTTCTTTAGGGACGTTATCAGCTACAAACTCATACCACTTTTGATATAGATGATTGTCAAATAATTTATCATAAAATGACGCAAACTCAGAATAAATCATATCAGTCTTCACTGACCCAATCAGTTATATCAAGATCAGGAGCGTCAGACCAAAGCTTCTCTAAGTTGTAAAAGGACCGTTGTTCACTCTTAAAGACGTGAATAATAATATCACCGAGGTCAATTAATACCCAAGATCCTGTATTTAGCCCTTCGACCCGTAAAACTTCAACGTGCTCCTCACTCAATCGATCAATAATATCATTTGCGATTGCCTTCACCTGACGAACACTAGGAGCATCCATAATGACAAAATAACGACCGACCAACGACAATTCTTCAATGTCTAAAACCACAATATCGTGGGCGCGTTTACTATCAGCAGTTTCAACAATATTTTGTAAAATCTTATTATTATCCATATAATCCCCTACTTTTTACCAGCAACAATTACATTAAAAGCTGTAATCGCACCGGGATAAATTGCCTTTCCGTTGCTTGCCAAATATGAAATGGTACTTTTAGTTTGATATTTAACACCATCCCATAAATTTTGATTGGTAATCTTACGAGCTTTTTCAACCCCATCAAAATCACGGGCCGGCTCAATGTAGTCAGCCATATAAGTAATCTGTGCAACTTTGTCCATGTCAGGCGATGCGATCGTATGATATTTAATCGCGTTTAGAATTCGATTATCATGAATCCCAAGTTCTGATTCCACAATCAGATAACCCACGTAGCCATGCCAAATAGCATTTCCATAATTAAGTAGTTCTGGATTCAAATGATGGGACTTAATAATGTCAATAAATTCCGAATCCGGCCGTTGTTTGGCATAATCATGAACCAGACCACTAAGTCCAGCTAAAGTTTCGTCCACATTAAACTCTCGTGCTAAGGTAATGGCGGTCTCTTCAACTCGCAAGCAATGTTGAAACCTTTTCTCTTTTAACGTCGCTTTTAGTTTGGCAACAATTTGATCACGATCATACTTAGAATATTTTTGATAATTAATTTTCTCTTTATCCATATAAATCATGCTCCTTAATGTACCGTAACACCGCATCTGGCAACAAATATCTGACACTTTCACCCTTTTCAAGATGTGATCTAATTAAAGACGATGAAATAGCTATCTCAGGTGAGTCAACAAAACTTACTGGGTACTTAGAAGACTCAGAATTACCCGGACGATTAACGCCAACAAATTTAACCATTTTAATAAGATCATCAATTCGATACCATTTTGGCAGATATTCGACCATATCGCCACCAATGATAAAGTAATAATCAACATCGGGATGAATTTTAGTTAATTCCTTAATCGTATCATAGCTATAACTTTTCCCCTTGCGATTTACTTCAATCATTTCAATTTTAAAATTAGCGTTATCCCTAATGGCTAAATTAATCATGTTAACCCGATCAGAAGCATCAATTGCGGACTTATAATCAACATGTGGTGGCAAATAATCGGGCATAAATAGAACTAAATCGAGGTTTAATTGGGTTAAAGCTTGTTCAGCCATAATTAAATGACCATAGTGAATGGGGTTAAAAGTTCCACCTAAAATTCCAACCTTTTTGCGCATCAATCAATCTCCTACAAATTTGCCACTTCAATCGATAATTTACGATAATTGTCCTTACTTGATTCCTTAAACAATAAAAGTGTCTTACCAATCGTTTGGACAACTTGGATGTCCGAGTTATTCTCAATAAATTGTTTAACGTCACTCACATCCACATCGGCAGATTGTTGAAGATTAATTTTAATTAATTCACGGTGATCAACAGCATTTTTAACTTCATTCATCCAAGTCTCATCTAACCCATTCTTTCCAACTGAGAAAATGGGCCGCATATGATTCGCTTTTGCTCTTAAAAATCGTTTTTGTTTTCCCTTTAAATTCATTATTAAATACTCCTAAAACATTGCTTTTCTAACTAACACTGACACACCCTTAGGAGCATATCCAGCAACCGTGGAACCTTTCGGAACGGTAATCCATCCCAGTCCTTCAATCACTAAATCACTTCTGTCAGTAATTTTAAATTCATGTCGTTTTAACCCAACGACGTTGTCCTTACCAGTTGGTGGGGTCAATAATTCACCGGCATGTTTCTCAAAAAATTCATCAGCATTTGTTAATTTGGTTCGATGAATCATCAGATTATTGTCAGCATAAACGGTAAAGCCATGACGTTCCCCCGAGATAAAATCAAACCGGCCAATTGCACCTAAGAATAACGTCTGCCCTGGATCCAACTGATAAGTCCTGGGTTTAATCCGTTTTTGCGGTGAAACATACTTCAAGTCTTTAGAACTTAAATAGTGAGCCATCTGATCTTCATGAACAACACCAGGTGTATCGATCAACTCTTTTCCATCTTCCAACGGTATTTTGATCAAATCGAGGGTAGTACCAGGAAACTTAGAGGTAGTAATAACCTGCTTCTCACCAGTGCTTTGTTGGATAATTTGATTAATTAAGGTAGATTTGCCAACGTTAGTTACTCCAACCACATAGACATCTCGGCCCTTCTGATTTTTTGAAATGGCTTTTAACAGATCGTCGACTGATTGATTCGTCTTGGCAGATACTAATTCAATATCAATGGGTCTAATTCCATTCTTATTTGCCATTTGACGTAACCAATCTTTAACTTTGTTCTGGTTGAACGACGATGGCAACAAGTCTGATTTGTTACCAACTAAAATAATCGGATTGTTACCAACAAAGCGCTGAATCCCAGGAATCATACTTCCATCTACATCAAATACATCCACGACGTATACTACTAACGAATCAGTGTCGCTAATTTCACTCAATAACTTTACAAACTCATCATTTGAGATGCTAATTGGTTCAATTTGATTATAATGACGAAGCTTAAAACAACGCTGACAGTATAATTTTCCAGAATCAATTCCCTTCTTGATTGCTGATTTAGGCGTGTAACCAGCCTGTTTCGGATCGGTATCTTGAATTTGTGCCCCACACCCAATGCAATATAAGGGCTCATTATTTTCATCATTATCCATTAATCAATATCATCCTTCCACTTTAAATCACTATACTTTCGCATCAATTGTGCATATACAAACGTTTCAAAGAAACGATTAATCCGTGTGTTCCACGCATCTGAAGTAACCAATGGCTTTACCAAAATACTTCTAATTCGAGTATTATTAGCGGCCCATATATCCGTTAAAATTTGATCTCCCACCATTACCACTTGGCTTCGTTTTAAACGATACGTTTTAAGAGCCCTTAAAATCCCAAAAGTAAGTGGTTTTAAAGCCCGGGCAATAAATGGTAACTCAAGACTAGTAAGAGCTTTCTCTAGTCTTTCCCGATTATTATTTGAAACCACAATCACCCTGATTCCATGATCTCGAACTCTTTTGAGCCAATCGTGCAGTTCTACGGTTCCCTCAGGATTATTCCACGGAATTAGGGTATTATCTAAATCGGTCAGAATTACATTAATCCCGTAACTTTCAAGTTTTTCTGGGGAAATTTGATAAATATTGTTAACCATCCAAGTCGGTTTGAATAATGATAGCATATAGACCTCTCTGTAAATAAGAATTGATGTTTCTATTTTAAATCATTTATGTATAGATTGGGAGCATCCCAATCCGATAAAAAAACTTCCACCAAACAAGAGCGGTGAAAGTTTTTTAGGCTTATTTTAATGCTGCTTTGGCTTTTTCCGCTAATGCAGAAAAGGCATCAGCATCGTTAACTGCTAAGTCAGCTAACATTTTTCTGTTCATATCGATGTTAGCAAGTTTCAAACCATGCATGAATTTACTGTAACTCAATCCATTATTTCTAGTGGCTGCGTTAATTCTTGCAATCCAAATCTTTCTGAAATTACCTTTATTGGCACGACGGTCACGAAAGGCATATTCCTGTGACTTCATTACTTGATCTTTAGCAGTTTTGAATAAACGATGCTTAGCACCGCGGTATCCCTTAGCTAATTTAAGAACACGCTTACGACGATTACGTGTGGTAGTTCCACCTTTTACTCGTGGCATATTAAAATCCCCCTATACAAACTATATTATTCGCTTATTTTTGTAGTAATTCTTTGTAAGTCTTCAAGTTTGACTTAGCCATCATACGTGTTCCACGTAAATGTCTACGTTGTTTCTTAGTTTTACCGTGAAAACGGTGACTAGTGTAGGCATGACCACTCTTTAAACCACCATTAGCAGTTTTTCTAAAACGCTTTGCGGCAGCACGATTTGATTTCAATTTTGGCATATTATATTCCTCCTCATCGATTCATAACCCAATTAAATGAGTTATTTCTTTTCATTCTTACTTGGTGCAAGCATTAAGAACATACTTCGGCCATCCATCTTTGCTCGTTGAGTTACATCGGCAACGTCAGAAGTAGCTTCCGCCATTTTATTTAAGACATCTCTTCCAATACTTTTATGGGTAATGGCACGTCCCTTAAATCTAATAGAAACTCGAACACGTTCACCCTTTGTCAAAAACTTTTTGGCATTTTTAAGTTTGGTGTTGAAGTCATTACTATCAATCGTAGGACTTAACCTAATTTCTTTAACACTAACAGTTTTTTGACGCTTTCGAGCTTCACGCTCTTTCTTTTGGCGATCAAACCGATATTTCCCGTAATCAATAATCTTGGCTACAGGCGGTTTTGCTTTGGGAGCAACAACAACTAAATCCAAATTAGCTTCTTCAGCAATTGACAAAGCTTCTTTAGTAGATTTGATTCCTAATTGATCTCCATTAGCACCGATTAATCTCAACTCGCGAGCATGGATACCCTCGTTAACCATCTTATCTCTTGCTATGGTAATTCACCTCCAGGTAATTTTAAGCAGAAAAATAGCGGATGCTACGGAGCACCCGCTACACCTAAAAACATTAGGACTTTCATTCGTAGATTGCCCAGCGATCAAAATCACTCAGGCGAGAAGCGGGAAGCTTCTGCTTTTGACTACATAATAATACCAACTTTATTTAATTTTGTCAACTGACTTAGACTCTTCATCATCATTACGTGAGTAAGTAGCAATATCATGAAGAACTTCTGAAATAAAGTCATCAATTGACATATCGCGACTGTCATCTTCACCATACTTACGAACAGAAACGGTATTATTCTTAATTTCATCATCACCAACAACTAACGTATATGGAATCTTCTTGGTTTGTGCGTCACGAATCAAGTATCCCATCTTTTCACCACGTTCGTCGACATTGGAACGTAAGTTTAACGCACGAAACTTTTCGTTTAATTTACGTGCGTAATCTCCGTGTTTTTCATCACTAACCGGGATGATTTGAATTTGATCGGGTGCAAGCCATGTCGGAAAAGCACCTTTATACATTTCAATTAAGTAAGCGGTAAATCGTTCCATGGTAGAAACAATTCCTCTATGAATCATAACCGGACGGTGTTCCTTACCATCTTCACCAACATAATGAAGATCAAATCGTTCCGGTAACATAAAGTCAAGTTGAATGGTAGATAACGTCTCTTCATTTCCTAGAGCCGTCTTAGTTTGAACATCAAGCTTAGGACCGTAAAATGCAGCTTCACCCTCAGCTTCAACGTAATCAAGGCCCAAGTCATCCATAGCGCCCTTTAACATCGTTTGCGCTTTGTTCCACATTTCATCATCGTCAAAGTACTTTTCGGTATTCTTGGGATCACGATAACTTAATCTGAACGTATAGTTATTAATGTCAAAATCATGATAAACTTCCATCATCAAATTCAAGATTTTTTTGAATTCTTCTTGAATTTGATCGGGTGCAACAAACGTATGACCATCATTTAAAGTCATTTCACGAACTCGTTGAAGACCACTAAGTGCACCAGACTTTTCGTATCGATGCATCATTCCTAGTTCAGCAATTCGTAGAGGAAGCTCTTTGTAAGAACGAATATGGTGATTGTAGATCTGAATATGAGATGGACAGTTCATTGGACGTAATTCCAACATTTCGTCATCATCCATCTTCATTGGTGGAAACATGTCGTCTCGATAGTGATCCCAGTGACCAGATTGCTTATACAAATCCAAATTAGCTAATACTGGGGTATAAACATGTTGGTAACCATGAGCAATTTCTTTATCAGTGATATAACGCTCAATTGTACGACGAATCGTTGCACCTTTTGGCATCCAGTAAGGAAGACCAGCCCCAACCTTTGGATCGACAAAGAATAAGTCGAGGTTATTCCCAATAACACGATGGTCACGCTCTTTAGCCTCTTTACGCTTCTTCAAATCTTCATCTAGGTCATCAGCTTTAAAGAAGGCCGTGCCATAAATTCTTTGAAGCATTGGATTGGATGACTTACCTTCCCAATAAGCACCAGCAACAGACAGGAGCTTAAAGTGTTTTAGATCTTTCAAACTTGGAGCTACTACCCCTTGAGCTAGCGTTTTAACACCATCGATACTGTAAAAAAGAATATTATCAGAATCAATGTTGGCAATTAGTTGTGCTTGATAAGGATCACCATCAACTTCTTTTAAAGCGTCATCTTTACTTAGATAAACCCTTTCGACCGTAGCATTATTTTTAATGATCTTTTTCATTTTATCAGCTAATTCATCAAGTTCATCTGAACTAACTTGACGATCTTCTTTGTCAGTATCAACAAAAAAACCATCTTCATCCGCGGCAATTTCACCAATGCGAATATCATGATACTTTTCTTTGACCGCCGTTTCCAGTAACTGAGCAGCACCCTGTCGTAGGATTTTAAGACTCTCATCAGAACCGGAAGTAATGATGTCAATCTTGCCACCATCTTTTAGTGGTTGCATCAAATCAACAACTTTTCCATCAATCTTAGCCGCAACTGCCTTTTTGGCTAGACTAACTGAAATTGACTTGGCAATATCTGCCGCAGTAACCCCCGAATCAAATTCTTTCTTGTTACCATCTGGAAACTCAAATGATAATTTAGCCATTTTACTCATTCCTTTCATAAAAAAAGTCCCTAGTAAATCAATACTAGGGACGCCATTAGCGCGGTTCCACCCAAATTCGTCCATTTATCTGGACATCTCGTTTAAAACCTATTTATTAATGTCATTTAATAAAGGTGGTAAGTAAGTTACTCCAAACAGATAGTTTCCAGAAAACCTATCCTCTCTGTGAAATTCGTAATCACTCATGTCCTTAACAACTAACAGTCTAAACAACGACCTGTCACATGTCAAGAATAATCATTATTTATTCCTGCGATTCGTACCATCAAGTTCAATGGGCTTTGCTAAAAATTTAATTCGTTCCATCAATCGCTTAGCTTTAAGTGGTTCCACATCTCCCTGAGCATTAACCTTTAAATGCTCTTGTTCCAATTGATCCATGGAAAAGTTAGAACTAAAAAAGGTGGGAAGCTCATTTTGCATTCGATACTCTAAAATAACCCCAAGAATGTCGTCTCTGATCCAAGATGACATTGAGTCTGCTCCAATATCGTCAATCATCAAAATTGGAGCAGTTTTAATTTCATCCAGCTTACCGCCAACTTGATTGTTTCCAATTGCATTTTTAATTTCAACGGCAAAACTTGGAAAATGAATCAAAACCGAACTATAACCGTCAGAGGCCAAACGATTGGCAATTGCTCCAAGTAAATAAGTTTTACCTACGCCAAAGGGACCGTATAGGTACAATCCCTTCTGAAAATGCTGAGGATTATTTTCATATGAACCAATAAAATCAAGTGCTCCTTCCAAAGCTTGAGCTCGTTCAGCTGTCTGTTCATAGTCACTTAAATTTGCCGATTTAATTTCTTTGGGCATTGAAATGGACTTAATGCGTGACGCAAATTGTTCTCGCTTCTGCTTGTTTAACAACGCTTGCGTAGGTTCGTACGAAACGTCAATCAAATGGTCACTTAAAACCAAGGTTGGTTGGTATCCCTTAGCAAAGTTAGCGTTTCCCTCTTCCAACTTTTTCTTTTCATTGACAAACTCATACAGTTTTGATGCCGACCGTTTCACAACATCATCACTTAACTCACTCTCATTGTCACTTAAAAATTGTTTAACGTCTGGATCAGAATAAACCGAATTCATTAACTGTTGGTAATTATGATTCAAATTTTTCTTTTTCATCAATTGGCTCATCTCATCACTAACATTCTTCATGATTACTCATCCCCAGACTTTTTATTTAATGAATTTAATTTCTCAGCAATTCGTTTTCGCTGAGTAGTCGAAATTTTTTCATTACCCCGACTTTTATTTTCCTTAGCCCAGTCAGGCAATGTTTCTTTGACATTTGTACGCCTTCGGTATCTTCTTTGTCGATTGTTTTTACTTTCAGTAACCTGTTCCTGACGGTGCTTAATATCGTCAATTGCTTTCGATGCACTATTAATTTTTCTTTGCGCCCAATCATTTGCAATGGTGTCAATTAAATTTTTATTAATGGTAGGTTTCCCCTCGTCAATCAAGATGTGATAAACAAGGATATTGATCACTCCATTACTCAAAGTGTTGCGATTAATAAGTTCAGATAGAATCCTTTCTTCAGCGGAAGTAGTAAAACCACCTTTTTCACTCTTTAAAGAATCAAGAAATTCTACTGGAGCGGAAGAATCAGCAATTTGGGCCAATTGCTGTTCCTTGGCCGTTAGCTTACTTTGTAACTTGTCTGCCTCATGGACACGGTTTTGATTGGATTGATTTTCTGCTGGAGCCTTTATTTGATTTCGTCTAGAAATTAATATCTTAAACTTTTTAGGGTCAAAACGATTGTTAACCAAGTTACTGGCCTTCTCAATGTATTGTGCCATCTCAAGTTCACCAATTCCATATAATCGGTTGGTGTTACTAAAGAGTGTCTCATACTTTTTAACACTTTCATTTTCGACAAAGGACTTATCCAAAATATTCATCAATAGCTTAAAGTCAAACTGATCATTTGAAAGCTTATCATCAAAGGAATCTTTTTTTACATTAGCCTTGCCTTGAACTGCCTTGATTACACTTGGTTGGTCATTTACTTTCTCATTATTAACTGAAAATACTTGCAGGAAATTACGAGTTTGATCATCTAACCCACTAAAATCAAAATGTTCTGGTAAGAGTTCATCTGAAAGTTGTAAATAGCGATCTTCACCAACCATTTCAAGTAATAACAGACTCAAAAGACTATCACAAAAAAATTGGTCAGGATTAAGTGGCAGTAAAAGTTGATACTCATACAAGTCGATTTCAAAAGAATGATCAACATACGTCTTAAGCAAACCCGATCCTTCAAGTTTCATAAGTGAATCATCTAGTTCTTTGGCATCAATGCTAAGATCAGACATTAATTCAAAATTAACGTGCTTCTCATCATCAATTAACCATAAACAATTGTATAAGGCATATGCATTTTTACCAATGACTGGCATGTACAACAAATCGACATAATGACGTTCAACATCACTAATGGGCTGTGATCGATAAACTTTAAAATCAGTTTTAGGATTAATTCCGTTGATCATTCTTTATTCTTATCCTCATTATTTTCGTCTTCATCATCCATTAATTCTTTGAGTTTATTATAAAAGACTGACATATCCTTAAATTGGCGGTAAACACTTGCAAACCGAATATAAGCAATTTCGTCAACTTCTTTTAGTCCTTTCATAACACCCTCACCAATAGTTTGGCTAGCCACTTCATGGCTGCCATCATCAGCGTCATAAGCTATTTTTTCAACCTTATCAACAATATGGTTCATCTGTTCCATCGAAACTGGACGCTTTTCAGATGATCTGACAATTCCACGCAAAATCTTAGAACGATTAAATTCTTCTCGATCACCGTTCTTTTTTACAACTAACAAGGGACTTGATTCAATCACTTCAAACGTCGTAAACCGAAATCCACATTCTTCACATTCCCGTCTTCGACGAATACTTTCACCATCTTTGACCCGACGACTTTCTAAAACCTTTGAACCGATATGATGACATCGTGGACATTGCATTTTTTCACCTTCACTAATTACATAACACTTACTAAATCATACCAATCTTTAACCGACGACTTCAATTGATCGAAAGTGCCAGAGTTATCAATACACCAATCAGACAGTCGTGCTTTTATTGGTTGTGCCCATTGAGCACCAATCATTTTACTAGCTCGACTTATTGAAATATCATTTCTTCTAACTAACCGTTGCAGTTGAACAACTGGATCACACGTAACCATCAGATTGGCATCAGTTAAAATCTGAAATCCATTTTCAAAAAGGGTGGGAGCATTTAACATCACTAAACGTTGATCGTGTAACTTGTTTAGCCGAGTATTAACTTCACGAAAAAGGTATGGGTTAACAATTTGGACTAACTTTTTCATACCATCACGATTTGAAAAAACAATCTTACCCAAAACACCTCGATCAATTTGCCCGTTACTTTTAATCACTAAACTGCCAAACTGCTCACTAATTTGATGAATTAACTCTTGATTATCTTGTTCCAATTCATGTGTGATGGCATCTAGGTCTAATGTAGAAACCCCTAAAGTAACTAAATAATCACTTGCAGCTGATTTGCCGGTTGCAATTCCACCGGTTAATCCAATAACTTTACTCACTTAGATCACCATGAACTTTTTGACAATGAGGACAGAAACTAGTACCTCTTTGTGCAACCTTGATTTTTTCAATAGTAGTTCCACAACGCTCACACGGTTGTCCCTTTTTACCATAAACATGAAGATGATTTTGAAAGCTGCCCTCTTCACCAAAGGCATTTTTATAAGTAAACACCGTTGTTCCATGACCCTTGATAGCTAACTGAATTTCTTTAATGATGTTTTCCCTTAAAGTTTCAATTTCATGATCACTTAAATAGTTAGTAGCCTGTTCCGGATGAATCTTAGACAACCACAAACTTTCATCAGCATAAATATTCCCAATCCCAGCAATGTTAGATTGATCTAATAAAAATGCCTTAATTTTTCGGTGAGACTTATGCAGTTGCTTCTTTAAATAATCAAACGTTAAATCATTCTCAGTTGGCTCCGGTCCAATTTTATTCAATCCTGACAAATCATAAACCTGAGAATCCTTAACTAAATTCATCTTTCCAAATTTTCTTGTGTCATTGTAACGAAGCTTTCGACCATCGCTTAAATGAAAAACAACGTAAGTATGTTTTTGATTCTCAGTACCCTCAGGTACCACATCATATTTACCTTCCATTCGTAAGTGAGAAACTAAAGTATAATCGTCACTTAGCCGGATTAAGAGGTATTTACCCCTCCGATCAATTTGTAAAATATCCTTACCAGCTAACAAATCTTCAAATTCTTTTACTGGTAAATTCAACATTTTTGGATACAAAGCATCCACGGAAACAATCTTTTTACCCTGTACAAGATTGGTTAACCCTCTTCTTATCGTTTCAACTTCAGGTAACTCAGGCATTCCTACACCCCATTATTTTTTTATATCATACCAATTTGGTCCGTAATGACTTTCAACTTTTAGCGGTACATCCAGATCAACCGCAGAATCCATAACACTTGGAACTAATTTTTCTAAAGTTGGAATCTCTTCTTTTGGTGCTTCAAAGATTAGTTCATCATGAATTTGCAGTAACATCGTGGCCTTTAAACCGTGTTTCTTAAGTTCTTTTTGCATTCTGATCATTGCAACTTTAACAATATCGGCAGCACTCCCCTGAATGGGTGAGTTCATTGCAGTTCTTTCGGCAAA
Organism: Fructilactobacillus sp. X8R1C1; assembly: GCF_059900945.1. Classification (NCBI taxonomy): domain Bacteria; kingdom Bacillati; phylum Bacillota; class Bacilli; order Lactobacillales; family Lactobacillaceae; genus Fructilactobacillus; species Fructilactobacillus sp. X8R1C1. The sequence goes on from NZ_JBWXVH010000001.1 coordinate 304,127, forward strand.
CGAACGCTTCTGAAATTGCTTAGAATTAATATCCGGCAGGTAGCGACGACGTTTCATGATGGTTTCGGCATACCCATGATCTTCAGCGAACTTAACGCTATCTTGGGTGTATTTTTTGACCCCTGGATATTCCTTGAAATATTTATCAATAAATGCTTGAGCCCGTTTTCGTGATATGCCAGTATTTTTAGCAAGTCCATAAGCACTAATTCCATAGACAATCCCAAAATTGACAGCTTTTGCTTGTCTTCTCAACTCGGGAGTAACATCCTCGTTGCTTGGAAGTTCAAATATCCGTCGTGCGGTCGCTGCATGAATATCTTCCCCATTTTTAAAAGCTTCCTGCATGTTCTTATCTCCAGAAATGGCAGCTAAGACACGTAATTCAACTTGAGAATAATCCGATGAAAATAGTTGCCATCCCTTATGACGAGGAACAAACGCTTCACGAATTTTGCGACCTTCTTCAGTTCGAACTGGAATATTTTGAAGGTTTGGGTCAACCGAGGACAATCTTCCAGTTTGAGTTAAGGTCTGCAGATAACGGGTATGAACTTTATGATCACGAGAATAAATGTCTTTTTTGATTCCATCAATATAAGTTGAAATCAATTTTGACAGTTGCCTGTACGCCAGGACATTATCGACAATCGGATTCAGACCCGCAATTTTTTCTAACACATCAACCGACGTAGAGTACCCTGTTTTGGTTTTTTTCACAAATGGTAATTTCAACTTATCAAACAGGATTTCACCTAACTGCTTTGGTGACCCGATGTTGAATTCTTCTCCAGCCTCGTGATAAATCGACTGCTCAATTTCTGATAAATGCTCAGTAAATTTACTCTTCAATGCTTCAAGGGTATCTACGTCCACCGTAATTCCTTCAATCTCCATTGCACTTAGCACATAAGACAATGGAACTTCTATGTTACGGTACAAATCTAATTGATTGTGTTTCTTTAAATCATCAATCATTTTATCTTTTAAATCATTAATTGCCAATGCTTTCCTGACAATGTGAGCAAAAAAAGTCTCATCATTTTCTGGCAGCTGTTTTTTCTTTCCAGTTCCATAAACCTCACTATCCGGTTTAACCCCATAATATCCGTGCCGATTAGCCACTTTAGCCAAATCATTACTATTATCAAGGGTATTCAGTAAATATGAAGCTAATAACATGTCAAAATCAACGTTATTTAACTGAATATGTTCGCGATTGGCAGCCACAATTTGCGCTTTAGCATCGAAAACATTTTTTTTAATATCGTGATTTTCTAAAATGCCTTTTATTTTCGGATCATCTAAAAGATCAATATCCTTACTTACAAACCAATGATCCTTATCCCCAATAACAAAACCAACAAATGGAGCAGTATGGTAATTTTCATCCAACATTTCAATGTTAAAGACAACATCTTCTGACAAGTGATCTAACTCGGCTAAATTGTCTTTATTTAAAATCGTATATTTAACATCTGGAAGTTTCTCAGCCGACTGACTCTCTGATCCTTCCATTTCCTTTAAAAAGGATTTCATGTTCATTTTCTTATAAAAATCAACTAACTTATCATTATCGGGACCATCATACTTTAAATCTGATAATGAAATTGTTAGGGGAGCATTGCAGTCAATGGTGGCTAATTTTTTAGACAAAAATGCCTGGTCTTTATCCTTAATCAAATGCTCTTTCAATTTTTTACCAGAAACTTCATCGATATGATTATAAAGATTATCAATACTATCAAATTTTTGAATTAACTTGATCGCGGTCTTTGGACCAACTTTTTCAACACCCGGATAGTTATCCGAGTTGTCTCCCTGAAGACCCTTTACGTCAATAATCTGTCTAGGAGTAATTCCCATCGTCTCTTTTACAAAGTCTGGCGTGTATTTCTCAATTTCACTCACACCCTTCTTTGAAATCGCAACGGTAACTTTATCCGAACAAAGTTGGGTAAGATCACGGTCTCCCGTTATGATAGTAACTTGATAGCCGTCATCAGCCGCTTTCCTTGAAAGCGTCCCAATAATATCGTCAGCTTCATAGTCTTGCAATTCATAGGTTTTAATTCCCCGATCATGGAGCAGATCCATTACAAACGGGAATTGTTCACGTAATTCGTTGGGCATTTTTGCCCGTCCGGCTTTATAATCTTCGTACATTTTGGTTCTAAAGGTTGTTTTACCTGCATCAAAAGCGGCAAGAGCTGACGTTGGCTGAACATCCTTTAAAATGTCATCTAGCATTCGATTAAAACCATAGATCGCACTGGTGTGCAATCCGTCTTCATTGGTAAAACGTTCCAAGGAAGTAAATAACGCAAAGAATGCTTTATACGTTAAAGAATTTCCGTCAATTAATAATAATTTCTTGTCTGCCATAAAATTCTCCTTTAGAATTAATTACTATTATTTTAACACTTATAATCAGTTCAATTGCGAAAAAAAACATGGTCAATCGACCATGTTTTTTTATTAATCTCGATTATTTCCAAAAATACCAAAGACCTCAAGAAGAAATGTAAATAGGTTTAGAAAATCAAGATACAACTGAAGTGCCCCAGAAATTGCAAGTCCGTTTACATTAATGTTACCAGAGTACTGCATGTACATTTTCTTTAAGTTTTGTGTATCAGTAGCACTCAACGCAGTAAAAATAATGATCCCAACGGCTGAAATAAATAACTCAATCCATGGATTTCTCAAGAATAAGTTAATTACCATCGCAATAATTAAAGCAATTAATGCTGCAAACAATTGCGTGCTTAACTTGGTTAAATCTCTGTGAGTAGTGAAACCAATCGCACTCATTACCAAGAAAATACTAGCACTGGATACTAGCGCTGCTCCAATGGTACCAAGATTAAAGGCAATGAAAATGTAACTAAGTGAAAGCCCTGTTAAAACCGAGAAAACCAATAATCCGATAAAGCTTAACGTCGGATTACTTTGTGCAAATCCCGAAATCACAAAGGAAATTATGAACCAAACGATTAAAATTACTAATCCTGAGGCTCCACTACTGATGTTTGGCATAAAAACACTACTTAAATACGCAGAAATAGCAGAAATTAAAACCGCAATTCCCATAATCCCATATACTTTGGTAAAAAACGCGTTGAGTCCAGCATTATCGCCAACTACCCGACGACCACTTTCTCCATCAAAATTATTCATTTTTATTCTCCTTTAATTAACCTTCTTACTTAAATGACTTAACAATTCCTCATAGGCTCTTTCGTACTTTTGAATATCTCCAGCACCCATAAATATTACCACGGCATCGTGATATTGCAACAGTGGAGACATGTTTTCTTCCTCAATTAATCCACCATCTTTGGTAATTTTATTAACCAAATCCTCGCTCTTAACGTGTCCCGACTTTTCTCTTGGAGAACTATAAATTTTAGTAACGTATACCTTATCTGCTTTGCTTAATGTTTTAGCAAAGTCATCAAGATAGGCAATCGTTCGACTAAAAGTATGGGGCTGAAAAACAGCAATGATCTCCTTATTGGGATATTCTTGTCTAGCGGCATCTAAAGTGGCCTTAATCTCAGAGGGATGATGTGCGTAATCATCAATAATTGTCATATCGCCAACTTTAACTTGAGAAAAACGACGCTTAACCCCCTTGAAAGTTTGAAGTTCACGCCTGATTTCGTCCAAATTAACGTCTTCAAAATATGCAACGGCAATTACCGCCAAAGAATTTAAGACATTGTGTTCTCCATACAAAGGAATACTGAATTCCCCTAGGTCCTTTCCGTCATATTTAACGTGAAAAGTCGATCCAGCAGTTGTTCGCTTAATATCCACCGCCTGAAAATCGTCATCATCACTAGTTCCATAGTAATAAATTGGAACTGAAGCTTTTAACTTCCGTAAATTCTGATCATCGCCCCAAGCAAAAATAGCCTTTTTAACCTGGTTTGCAAAGGTTTGAAAGGCGTCAAAAACGTCCTCAATTCCGGTATAGTAATCCGGATGATCAAAATCAATGTTAGTCATAATGGCATAATCCGGATAAGTTGCCAGAAAATGGCGGCGATACTCGTCGGCCTCATAGACAAAGAAACGCGCATCAGTGGTTCCTTTCCCAGATCCATCACCAATCAGATAATCAGTTGGTGCGATCCCGCCTAATACGTGAGAAAGTAGTCCAGTGGTACTGGTTTTTCCGTGAGCACCACATACTCCGATGCTCGTGTACCCCTCAATTAATTCTTCCAAGAAATCAGGATAACTATAAATTTTTAATTCTAACTCTTCGGCTCTTTCAATCTCCGGATGCGTATCAGGGAAAGAATTCCCCTTAATAATCGTCATTCCCTTTTTAATGTTATCAGGATTGAATGGTTCAATCTTAATCCCAGCATTTTCTAATCCTTGCTGAGTAAAGGTATATTTTTCAATGTCAGAACCCATAACCTTACAACCGCGATCATGGAGAATGAGTGCCATTGCACTCATTCCGGTACCTTTAATTCCTACAAAAAAATAAGTAGTGTCTTTATTTATGTTAGTCATTTAGTTGGAATTCCCCTTTTTATTGTCTGGTTTAATAATACCAATTAAAGTAATGAAAATCTAAAAATTTAAATATTCAATTTAGCAAGTTCATTTTTCGTCAAATAAACATCTCGCGGTTTAGAGCCATGCTCACCTGAAATAAAATTATTTTGCTCCAAATCGTCAATAATACTTGCAGCACGATTGTATCCAATGGAAAACACTCGTTGCAATTTTGAAGTTGAAATCCCATCTTCATCTGCGATATAACTCAAAACTGACTTCCACAAGTCATCATGTTGTTGAGCTTGTTCTGCACTTTTAAGCAATGATTTGGGCTGAAACTCGTACTTTGGTGTTTCCTGACTTCGAACTTGATCACAAACTCGCTCAACTTCTTGGTTAGTAACAAAAGCACTCTGAAGTCGCACTGGTTGACTGGCACCACTACCCAGATAAAGCATATCTCCCTTACCAAGTAATCGCTCAGCTCCACTTTGATCAATGATTGTTCTGGAATCAATCTGGCTTGACACCATAAAGGCAATTCGCGTTGGAATATTGTTCTTAATGGTCCCAGTTACAATATCAACGCTCGGTCTTTGAGTGGCAACAATCAAGTGAATCCCAGCTGCCCGAGCCTTTTGTGTAATCCTAACAATATAATCTTGGACTTCAGTTGATGCAACCATCATCAAATCAGCAAGTTCATCAATGACAACTAGGATTTGTGGCAACTTATCCGCATCACGACCATTTTTATGTGCTTCTTGATTATACTGAGTTAAATTTCTGACCCCAGCAACAGCTAGCCGCTCATAACGGTTGTCCATTTCCTCAGTGACCCATTTTAAAGCAGCAGAAGCCTCTTTCGGATCTGAAACAACCGGAGTTAATAAATGTGGAATCCCATTATATGGCGCTAATTCAACCGCCTTAGGATCAATTAAAATCATCCTTAAATCACGGGGTGAATTGCGATACAACAATGAAACAAGCAAACTGTTTATGAACACACTCTTTCCAGATCCCGTTGCACCAGCAATCAAAGCATGTGGCATTTTTTGAATATCGGCAGTCTTAGAAGCGCCACCAATACTCATCCCTAATGCTACTTCTAACGGTGAATGACTAGATTCAAATTCATTTGAATCTAAAATCTCTGAAAGCATCACTGGTCTAGGCTTTGGATTAGGAATCTCGATTCCAACCGTCGACTTGCCAGGAATTGGAGCCTCGATTCTAATATCTTTGGCTGCTAGGGCCATCTTTAAATCATCAGTTAGATTAGTGATTTTGCTTACTTTAACACCAAGTTCCAACTTAACTTGAAACTGAGTAACGGTCGGTCCATTGGTCCAATCGACTACGTGACCATGAACCCCAAACGCCCTTAATGTATCATCAAGTGTTTTAACTTGCTTTTCAATCCATTCACTCAAACCATCATCAGAAGTCGAAATTGGTGGATTAAGCAGGTCACGACGAGGAAATTGATAATTAGTCTGACCCTCCTGATTGCTTGAAGTGTCGGCCAAATGCCTATGATTCGTTGTGGTTTCACTTTTTGAATCAGTAAGTTCATTAGCAGGTTGAAGAAGTGCTTTTTCCTCATCTTGACGCTTATCAGTACTATCAATTGGAGAAGACGTCTTCTCGTTATCGCTTCTTTCATCAGGTTCTTTTAACTTATCTTGTGGATCCGATTCACTTAAAGTGGGATTACTTGATACCGTACCTGATGCGTTTTGATCATCATTATCTTTTCTATCATCACTAAACAAAGCTAGATTAGCCGCTAAGCCACTCTCCTCTTTAAAGATATCTGCGAGCGAGTGGCCTAATTCACGTTTACTGGCTGAAGATTCTTTATCATCTTCAGAGTTATCCACAGGCTTAGAGTTATCCACAATGTTTTCATTCTTATTTACATTTTCTTTAACAATTGGTTGAACGTCATTTTCCCATAAATCTAGATCATCAGCTGGAACGGCAGTTGGATCCTTAGGATTTAGATAAAGAACAAAATCATCATCATTCTTCTCCAATTCAACGGCTGCATCTTGATATGGTTTTCCGACTGACTGATGAACGGAATAGAAATTACTATTTTGGTTACGGGAACGCGGAGTAAATTCTTTTGTTCTTTCCACTAAGGAATTTCGGGACTCAACATAGTGCTTTTTATCATCTTTAAATCGCAACTGAAATCCGCTCTGATACTTTGGTTGATAACGAGACTGATAGGCTGATTGTTTAACATTAGAATCGTCACTACGGATAATTTCTTGATTTGATTTTTTTGTTGTTCTATGAAAATCATTGATTTTTTTATCGCTACTCTTAAAGGGAACTTTCCCATTAAAGTATTTACGATAAAATGCCGGTCCATCATAATGTTCCAATTTAATCACCCTTAAAGAATTATGTATAAAAAAACGAATAGAAACTATTCGTCAAAAAGATTTTTTGCTTTATCAAAATCAAATGGTTGCCCAACTTCATAAGAATCGGGTAAAACTAAAGCTCCTGGTTTATCGGGTGCATTAGGAATGTCTAATTCTCTTCCAGAACAAATCATTCCATCACTTTTTACCCCACGAAGCTCTCCTGGCCAAATAATTTGTCCATTTGGCATCATGGCTCCAACTTCCGCTACGACAACTTTGATTCCCGGTCTCATATTGGGAGACCCACTAACAAGTTGCAGCATTTCCCCATTCTGGACTTTTGTTTGAGTTATGTGAAGATGATCAGACTTCGGATGATCTTCCATTTTTTCAACGTAGCCAACCACAAACTTTGGTTCCGTCCTAGTAGGTAAGAAAGTTTTAAACCCAGCCTCTTTCAACGCATCATTTAAAACTTCAACATCGTTACTTGAAAGATCAACTTTTCCATTCTCTGATTTTAAGTTCCCTAAAATCTCACTGGCATTGAAAAAATTATAGCCAACTACGTGTCCCTTCTTATCTTTAATCTGAACAATATCATTTGATTTTGATATTTTCTGTGGTTCCAATCCTTCTCCAAGAATGACAACCAAAACATCACCCATTTGGCTTGGATTATAACTTGCGATCATCAAATTTAGCTCACCTCCGAATTTATTGTGGAAGAGATTTAATAAAATCTTCTACTTGTTCCTTGGTTTTTCGATCTTTATTAACCAAACGACCAGTCTCAATCCCATTATCAAAGGCAACGAAGCTTGGAATTCCAAAAATGTTCATTTCCTTAGCTAAATCGATATTTTCATCCCGATCAACTGCAATAAAGTCATAGTTTGGAAAATCTTTTACAATTTCTGGCATAGCAGGCTTGATAAACGCACAATCTGGACACCATGTGGCAGAGAAAAATAGGATGTACTTTCCATGCTTAATTTTTTGCTTTAATTCGTTAAGATTCATTACTGGTAATTGTTCCATCGTATCCCTCCTAAACATTAATATTATAACCCACTCGTATTAAAAATGTTATATAATAAATTCAACAAATTCAATCGAAGGGATGCTTTTTATTATCATAAAACACAAACTAGCTTTTATTACTGGATCCGTAATTGCGGGAGTTTCGCTGTATTCACTTATTAAATTCAAGCAAGAACGCGACCAAGATCGGGTTAGACGTCACTTGTCCGATACATTAAGCAAAAAGTTTGATAATAGTGAGTTGTATGGTTACTGGATCGACTTTAACCAAAACGAAGATGGCCAGTTCCTTGGCGGAATCAACATTTTAGACGATGATAACCATGACATTAAATCATATGGATTTACATTCGATTTGACCACAAATAACCTCGATAACGTTCAACTTTTAAACACAAAGTCGATTAGTTAATCAACAAATTGGGCTACAATCTTATAGATTGGGCCCTTTTCTTTAAATTTTTCTTCATATTCAGTTTCTACATTATCTTTAGCAGCATCGCTAGCATGCAAGTCAAGATTAACGGATTCAAACTTCATCCCAAAATTATTCAAACTAACCAACGAATACTCAAATAATCCACGATTATCAGTTTTAAACTCCAGTTTAGCTTGGTCAGGTAACACGTCTTGATAACTCTTAAGAAAACGCGGCGAGGTAAGTCGCCGTTTTGTATGTCGTTTCTTTGGCCAGGGATCAGAAAAGTTTAGAAAAATTTTTGAAACCTCACCCTTTTTAAAAATGGTGTTCACAAGACCGCCATCAGTATGAATCAATTGAACGTTATCTAAACGACTATTTACGACTTTTTTTAGTGCCATTGCAATTACTGACTTTTGAATTTCAATCCCAATAAAATTAATATTGGGATTTTTTTCTGCCATTTCAGTAATAAATTTTCCTTTACCACAACCAATTTCGACATAAATTGGGGCGTCTCTAGAAAAACGTGTTTCCCACTTTCCCATGTATTTTTCTGGATCATCAACAATTAATTCAGGATGATCTAAAATAAATTGATTTGCCCAGGGCTTATTTCTAACTCTCATCATTTAACCTCAGTTTCTAATTTGCTTAACTTTTTTATTTAAATAGGGAATCGTTAAGACATATCCCTCAACAATCCAAATTACCACCGTTATTAAGATTACAGGAACCGACATCCGGGCGATTAACATTGCAATCAGGAGGATAAAGCATACAAACAAAAGTAAAATTTGAATGATCTGTCGAAAATCCGTCAGCTGGATCTTCTGACTAACCGGATAAATATGGGTAAACACATTACTTTCAAAATGCTCATAAAATGGGATTAACTGAAATCCGACTAAATAAACAAAAATAATTGTCATTAACGAAACAATAATTTGATTAGGAATAATCAATACCAAAATAACGGCAATAATTATTAAGCGAAAGTATAGTGAACCTGGTCCACTGTCTCTTAATAATGATCGAAGATACAAATTCGAATAGACGTGACCTTGATCTTTTTTTAACAACTTAAAAATTGGATCCAAGTATTTTCTGCGGTGAATCCGACCTGAAAGTTCAGGGACTTCGGTGAATAAACTATAAAAGTGATAAATCCGATTCATACGAGAATCTTCATGTTCAATTGCATAGTTCCAGTTTAAGATCTTATTTTTGGTTAGAATAGCGACATACATTAACAATGCAGCCACAACTAATGCTAATAGTGAAGCTATAAAAACATTAAAGTACAATGCTAATACCAGAATAATAAGGGGGATAACCCACTCAGTTACACCGGCTAATACTACATGTCGATTTAACTGAAAATAGAGTTTGATTACTTGATATGACATCCAACCGGTTTTCAAAAGCAAAATTACGATTAACAACCCGATTAACTCTGAAATTGTCCAACCAATTGAAACACTTAAAAATGGCATTAATACAAACCACGTTACTAAATCAATCAGCAATGCCATAAACAAACTATAGAGAAATGCTCTCTTAAAGTAACCAGCAAATTGGTATTCCCTAGGGGCCATAAAAACCTTATCAGCGGACTTGATTAAAGTTGCCAGTCCACCAAGTTGAAGCACCACTAGTAAAATCAAAATCGCAATCGGGCGCTCCCACCATAAATTGCCTGATAATTGCTTTAAAAATCCAGAGTAAGCGTAGCCTAGACCACCCACAAAGAACATAATCGCAATCACAAAAAAATCGTTAAAAACATATTTAAGGTATTTAGTCATTTCGATTAAATGATTGCTTAACCTTTTTTGGAAAATCCTATTCATTTTTATCATCCCTTGCTAAAGACAGATAAATATCTGAAAGTGACTTCCCATCATTGGGATACTCTTTTCTAATCTGTTCCATCGTTCCTTCCGTTTGAATCTCACCTTTGTTAATTAACACAAAACGATCACAATACTTTTCTGCGGTATCAAGAACATGAGTCGACATTAAAATACTGGCACCCTTACTCTTCTTTTCTTCAATCAACTGCAAAAGATCATCGACCGCGAGCGGATCGAGACCTAAAAATGGTTCATCAATTACATAAAGCGACGCATTAGTAATGAACGCACAAACAATCATCACTTTCTGACGCATTCCTTTTGAAAAGTTGGCAGGAAACCAATCAAGTCGTTTATCCAACCGAAAAGTCTTAAGTAACTGATTAGCTTTCTCCCACGCTACTTGTTTATCCAAATTATAAGCCATGATAGTAGTATCAATGTGTTCTTTTAAAGTTAATTCTTTGTATAATACTGGCATTTCCGGAATATATGCAATTTGTTGTTTGTATTTTTCAATGTTTTGACCAATCTGCAAACCATTGACTTTAACGGTTCCAGTAAATGGCTTCATGAGTCCAATAATATGATTAATGGTAGTTGACTTCCCAGCACCATTTAAACCAATTAAAGAAACTAATTCGCCATCATTAACATCAAAAGTCTCATTTTTTAAGACTGGCATACCAGAGTAGCCACCAGTCAAGTCTTCTACTTGCAAACTCATATTTACCCTTCATTTCTTTTCATTATTGTAATCAGTATACCATAATTGCTTGCTATCACTTATTATGCAGGTAATGTTAGTGTATAATTGGATTAACTTGAAGGGAGAGATTTATATGACTGATTACGATCCAAATTGCGTTTTTTGTAAAATTGTCAAGGGTGAAATCCCTAGTTATAAAGTTTATGAAGATGACGAAATTCTTGCATTTTTAGATATTTCCCAAACAACTCCAGGCCACACTCTGGTGATTCCTAAAAAACATATTCAGGATATTTTTCATTTTGACTCAGCTACAGCTAGTAAAGTATTTGCGAAAGTACCAGAAATTGCACGTGCGGTCAAAAATTCTAACCCAAACATCAAGGGAATGAATATTGTCAATGATAACGGGAAAATTGCCTATCAATCTGTTCCACATGCTCACTTTCATTTAATTCCCCGTTACAGTGTGGATGATACTTTTTCAATTAACTTTTCTGATAATTCTAAAGAATATGACGAAACTAAATACCAAGAAGTTGCCAATTCAATTACCAAACAATTGGGGGATTAACTCATGAAAAAAAAGACCGCTTGCTTAGTTAGTGCCGGAATAATAGTTGGTGTTTCTGTTACGGGTCTACTCCTTTTAAAAAGGAAGTCTAATCCCACAGATAACGTAACCACTGCCGACCTTAAAAACATTTTTCATTCAGCTAGTTCAGTTAAACAAAATTTAAACCAATTCACAAAAGCTTTAAATGATGCAAAACCAATAATAGATGGTCTTAATCGTGACGTACAGGAAGCCCAATTTCAGCTAAAGCCTAGAATTGATCTTTTATCTAACGAAATAAATAACATTTAATTTCAATTAAATTATTCGACCAAATATTAATTTACATCAAATATATGTTATATTAAAAATAAATGGAGTACTGAATGTCTTGAGTACTTTAATATTTTGAAGAAATGGATGTGCTAATATATGAAGAAAAAATGGCTCGTTGGAGTTGCAGGATTACTTTTAAGTGTTTCACTGGTTGCCTGTGGTAGTAAAACAGTTGCTACTACTAGTGGTGGTAAAATTACAGAAAGTCAATATTACAATAGTATGAAAAAGACCCCACAGGGTAAAACAGTTCTCCAAACTATGATTTTGAACAAAGTTCTTAACAAAGAATATGGTAATAAAGTCAAATCATCTCAAGTTGATGACCAATTTAACCAATACAAGTCACAATATGGTTCTCAATTTAAAACCCTTCTCAGTCAACAAGGTTTAACTGAGAAAAGTTTAAAAGAACAAATCAAAGATAATCTTCTGTTAAAGCAAGCTGTAATTGCTAACACAAGTTTCTCTGACAAAGATTTGCAAAACCAATTCAAGAAATATCAACCTAAAGTAACCGTTAATGAGATTACCACCAAAAATCAAGGTGACGCTGAAAAAGTAATTTCTGGCTTAGAAAACGGTCAAAAATTCTCTGACTTAGCCAAGAAGTACTCAACTGATGCTAACAAGAAAGACGGCGGCAAGATGGCTCCATTCGATAATATGGATCCAAGTCTTGACAATAACTTCAAAAATGCTGCCTTTAAACTCAAAAATGGTGAATACACCAAAGAACCTGTCAAAACTAAAGCTGGATACCAAGTAATCCAAATGGTCAACCACCCTTCCAAGGGTAAATATCAGGATCACAAAGCTGAATTAAAAGACCAGTTGGCAACTGAACGCATGAGCGATAGTAATGTCTTACACGCTGTCGTTTCAAAAGTTCTTAAAGATGGAGATGTAAAGATCCAAGACAAAGACTTACAAAACATCTTGGCTGATTACACATCAACTCCAAAACCAATGAAATAATCAATCACAAAAAGAAAATGGTCAGTAACTTTTAAGTTACTGACCATTTTCTTTTTTATCAGGTTTATAAAACTTATTTCGATCCATTCCAAAAATTCGTTTACTAAATGATCCTGCTTCCGTATCATTTAAAGCCCCAGTAATCATGTTAATTGAAGCATCAAGTTCATCTAAATCATGGAGAATCTGCGCTTCCAGCAATTCAGGCGTAACCGGGGATCCATACTCCTTAATTCCATGATGTGAGAGCACCATATGTCTTAGAAGTAATAAATCTTCAGAATGCTGATCGATTTTTAGTTGGTCAGCAGCTTCAACAATTTCCCCATCAATAATACTGATATGTCCTAACAGATCACCTTCACTAGTATAAGATGTCGAAACAGGTCCTGACAGCTCAGTAGTCTTGCCTAAATCATGAAGGATGGCACCTGCATACAGAAGTGAAGAATTAACTTGTGGATAGATCTTAGCGACTTCCTTGGCCAGCTTCAAAATCGAAATGGTGTGAAATGCTAATCCGCCTGCATAAGCATGATGATTCGATTTAGCTGCCGGAAAAGTAAAGAATTCGTCCTGGTGCTTTTTAAGAAGTACCCGAACAATTCGATTCCACGTTGGATTAATAATTTCGAAAATTGTCTGACCAATATATTCTTCCATCTCGGAACGAGTCATTTGAGCATGTTGCATAAACTTAGATGGATCACTGGGTTCACCAGATTCTGTTTGTCGAAGATGATTAATCTTAATTTGTGGACTTCCCTGGTAAGCTTCCCGTTTGCCATTAATGTGAACGACCTGCCCAGCTTTAAAAGTCTTTACATCCTCATTACTGGCACCCCAAAGTTTTCCACCGATCTCTCCGGAATTATCTTCAAAAACAAACGAAATGAATTGTTTTCCGTTCTTAGCAATTCTAGTATCGGCCGACTTAACCAATACAAACGCATCGATTTCTTCATCCATTTGATATTCTTTCAATTTTTTGCTCATTTGACTCCACCTCCACTACTTTAATTCAATTAAATGATCGCCTCTTACATCATGTCTAATTCGATCATCAGCCGTAAAATAAATCACCTGCGTGCTTTTAGCCAAAGCTTTCATTAATTCAATTGCCTTATCAGTTCTAAAGTGATCAAAGTCAGCAAAACCATCATCAATCATAATTGGCATTGGATATTCATCACTAAAAGCCAACGTTAACGCAAAAACCAACGATAAGTATAACTGCTGCATGGTTCCTTTTGAAAGTTCCTCAACCTTGAACTTAACCCCATCAGAGTTAACAACCGTAATACTTCTCTTATTATAATCAATTTTACTATAATGACCGTCCGTTAGTGTTTCAAAGAATTTAGCTGCATCCTTTCTAACTTTAGGAATTCTTCCACTACTAGCGGCATCGAGTACTTTTTCAATCCACTGATTAGTTAACTGGTAAACCAACCACTTTTGAACCAATTCGTTAACTTTAGTATCCATACTGGCCAATTCCTGGGTCAATGAATCAAGCGTCCCATCTTTTTCCATGTGATTAATTTGCACGTTAAGTTGCGCCAACCGATCAGATTGATCGGAAAAATCTGCGTCCAACTGTCCAATTTGTTTCTGAAGATCATTAATCACGTTTTTTAACTGATTAACATTATCGTATTTTTGTAATCTTTCAACAATTGTTTGATCAAGTGAGTTTTCTAACTCCATTTTACGTTTGTTTTTATCCGTAGCGATCCGCTGCTCATCGTATAATTTTTTAAAATCACTACTACTTGCAACGTTTCGTTCCCTTAGGAAATGGTCAAGCCGATCACTTACTTCTTTCAACTGCTCACGATGGCGATCAAACATTGAAGTTAAACTACTCAATTCATGGCTCACCTGTTCTGCATTTCGCTTTTGATCATTTACATTTGAGATGAACTGTTTAATTTTACTTAACGCTACCATTTCATTATCGGAATCACTTAAACCAATTTTACTGGAAGCAAAATTCCAACGATCGAGGTAACTCTCAACCTTCTCATTCATTGTCTTTTGGTTTCCAATGAAATTCTGTAAACTATCACGATCTAAGTCACGTCGTTTAATGGAGTTTTGTAAAGCACTTGTCCATTGGTTAAATGGAATACTCTGGATGTGATGCTCGTTTCCCATTTGACCCAACTCTTGCTCAATCTGAGTCAATTTTCGCTTTAAATGGTCAGTATCATTCTCCTCTTTAACTGGTTGGTTCGATTTTTGCACATAACGATAAATGCCAAAACCAATACACAATAACCCAATGACCACCAAAATAGGAAGAGTTACTCCACCCATAAAAATTCCAATTCCAATAATTATTAGACCAACCGCATCAGCAATTAATGATAACGAATTATCTCCGCTCTCATTTGTGGGCATCGCATGAACCTGATAGTTTATTTGTGCTTTTACATTTTGATACTCATCTATTAAGGTCGATATTTTGTCAATCTCATCATCATTAAACGGAATACTTTCACTTCCACCAGCATCAAATTCATCATTAGCCAGACGAGTCTGATATGTTTTGATATCATGATCAAGCTGTTCAATCCGTCTGACCTGTTGGATTTGGCCGTCCAGTTCTAAATATAAATTACGAATTAAATCAGCATTATCATTGTAAAATTTCAAATCAGAATTGGATTCCTGATGCGTATTCTTAAAATCAATAATGTTTTGTTCATCATTCTTAATATCTAATTGAATATTACTAATCTTATTTTGGATGTCTTGAAATGTTTCAAAGTCATGCTCAGAAAAGCCGTGTTTAACCGCTAATTTATCGTCTTGTAATTGTCTTAATTGAGCATATTTATCCCAGTTCGCTAAATCTTGATTAACCTGATTTAATCGCTCAGAAAATTTATTTCTTTTATTGCGATTCTGAGTCTTTTTTTCTTGTTCTTTTTTAGCTTGAATGGTCAATTCATGGTACTTGGGATATTCATTACTGGCTTCATGTACTTTCGCGTTCAATCTTTCTCGATCAACTAAAAGTCGGTTTAACTCAGGCTTTTTACCAGTCGGCTTATAGATCTTACCACCATTTTCCTGATTTTCGTCCTCTAGTTCAATCCAGTTATCAATCCCTACGACCCCAACACGCTGTATTCGTTTTGACAATTCTTCACGATTTAATCTCGAAATATCATTTAAATCAACGTTGCCAAAATAAAACAGGTTATCATATGATTCCCGATTGATTGGACCTAAAATTTTATCCAAAATTCCAGCAGGTAATTCATTTTTATTTTGATCAAAAACGGTTAATAACCCACCATTTTTACCTTCATTTCTTTGAACAAGATAAGTAGTTCCATTTTGTTCAACCGTTAAACGACCACCCATTTTATAGTCATCTTTGGGAGTGAAGTCTCGCTTACTCCGACTGTCCCGAAAGCCAAATAAAACATCTTTAATGAAATTTAAGAGGGTTGTTTTTCCAGCCTCGTTTCTTCCATAAATAACCTGGAACCCACTAAAGTTCAGTGTTAAATTATGAAGTTTTCCAAAGCCGAATACTTCAACTTTTTTAATCCTCATCCTTCACGTTCCCTTTCGTTTTACTAGTAATTAAATTCATACTTTCATCAAGTAATTTAGAGATGGCTTCATCACTTAAAAAGTTGTCACGAATGTAAGAGTGCTTAAAAAGCTTCTTCGCCAAATTTTTAAGGTTTTCTTCATTATAAACTTCATGCTTAGTGTCATCCCAGAATTTCTGATCTAGATCATTAAATTTCATCCCAGAATTATCAACAACGTCAATTTCATAAACCCAAGCATTAAATCGTTCAAAATCATATTGTAACTTTTCCTTAACCCGGTCGAGCAATTCTTCTGATGAAAAATTGGCTTCTTCATTCATATTTAACTTCACGCTCAACAAATTAAGCTTAGAAAAATCACTCGACTCAATTTTCTCCATAATTTGATTAACGACCGCTTCTTCTGAGTCAGTTCCCCGTAAATTCATTGAAAGATTTGACCAAATGAGCGGACAGGTGGGTTCAAACTGAACGTTTAAACCTCCATTAGTCTCATCACTGACTAATAAGTACCCCTTTTCACCCATTTCATTTTTATGACGGCCCTGGATATTCCCCGGATATTCAATTAAGGGATGATGACCTAACTGCTGACGTTTATGAATATGCCCTAATGCCCAATAATCATATCCCAAATTTTCCATTTCGTTAATGGTAAACGGTGCATACTGTGAGTCGTTGCCACCCTTAATAGCACCGTGAACCATCCCAATTTGGTAGTCAGCGTTTGAACGTTCTGGAAATCCAGAGATAATATCATCTGAAATATTCCTAGTAGCGTAACTAAAACCTGTAATAGCAACTGTTCTTCCGTCTTTAAGAGTCAATGTGTGCGTCGTCACTTCTTTGGGAAATACGTAAACATTAGCCGGAAAATTGAAATTTTTGGCACCTTCACTTTGATAATCATGATTACCAAACGAAAGAAGTACAGGAATATCATGTTCATCCAATCGTTCTAACTGTTTAATCAAAAAACTAATGGCTTTGACACTTTGGTGACTACTGTCAAACAAATCTCCCACTAGCAAAACAAAATCAACATCATCTAAAATGGCATCATCAATAATCTTCTTTAATGAATCGAATGGAGCCTCGTGCAAAATGTCCCACAGCTTACTCGGAGTGGTAGCATCCTCTCTGATTCCTAAAAACGGACT
This sequence comes from Fructilactobacillus sp. X8R1C1, assembly GCF_059900945.1. Lineage (NCBI taxonomy): Bacteria > Bacillati > Bacillota > Bacilli > Lactobacillales > Lactobacillaceae > Fructilactobacillus > Fructilactobacillus sp. X8R1C1. The sequence continues at coordinate 321,670 of NZ_JBWXVH010000001.1, forward strand.
ATCCAAATGTAAATCTGCCGCATGAATAAACTTCATTATAATTTCTCCCATACAAAAAAATCGGAGCACCAATGGGCGCTCCGATTAACGATCAATTAAGCTTCATACATATCACGTAAAGGCTTAGTAATTAGCATATTAGCATCATCAATGACTTTGCCCATTGCTTTTTCTTTACCCATCAATTTTTTGATGATATCAAGACTGTTCATTTTATTGGCAAGATCTTGAGCTTTTTTCATATCATCTTGCGAAATTTGTTGACCAGCCATTTGCTTTTGTCTTAATTCATTTTGATTAGTTTGAAAGTCCTTAAATGTCTTAAAAGCATCTTTGTCCTTCTTTAACTCATCGTATGTGGCTTGGAGTTCTTTAAATTCATCAGTCTTTACTAGTGCATCCTGTAAAGTTTGTGCGTCTTTCATTACATCATTTTCTGCCATAATTATTTCCCTCCTTAAATATTGTTACAGTGTATATTTTAACATACGTGAAGCTATCGGCCTAGTAAAGCTTTCGCACCGCTAATAACTTCTGAGGCACCCCTTTTAATTCCACTGGCACCTTCTTTAACGATTCCCTTAACGACTTTACCAGTATCATTAGTAATACCCTTAAATAGTTTAGAATTCTGCGTATCATTATCTTCATCACCATCACGTGCCACCGTTTGTGCGTCTTGGACACCAAATTGGGTTCCCTTGGTGTACGGAAGAATTTGTTGCATTTGTGTCTTGTACAACGGACCAACGTCGGTCCCAGTCAAATTCTCTAAATGATGCGTAGAGTTGGTACTATCAAAGCCTTCCCAAGTTGCTACCACAACGTTAGGAGTGTATCCGATGATCCATTTATCTTTGGTAGCATCGGAATCTGGAGTATTATCAGCCTCAGTACTTCCAGTTTTTCCGGCAACTTGATACCCGCTCGGTTTAGCATCAACACCAGTTCCATTATCAAAGACACCAAGCATCATACTTGTCATCTGTCGTGCCGTTGAAGGAGACATGATTTGTTTTGAACTTGGATGTTCATTATCAACGACCGTCTTCCCTGTCGAATCAACGATCTTAGTAATATAGAACGGCTGTGAAATTTTCCCTTTATTAGCAAAAGCAGTATAGGCACCAGCCATTTGTTGTGGGGAAACTCCGTTGGACAAGCCCCCAAGGGCCAATGCTAGATTTTTATCCTTATCCGTGACCGGTAAGTTGAATTTTTTAACCGAATCGTATCCCTTGTTTACTCCGATCTTATTTAATAACCAAACTGCGGGCGCGTTCATACTCTGTGCCAGAGCTTGGTACATCGGAACTTTTCCTGTATAAACATCATTGTAATTATGCGGAGTATAGTGGTTTGATCCATACGATTTCTTCTGGTTTTCAAGTTCAGAATCATAATAATACCCGTTTTCAAGAGCTGGCGTATAGACCGCAAGTGGTTTCATCGTCGAACCAGGCTGACGTTTAATATCGGTCGCACGATTATAACCACGGAAAACCGTCTTACCACGTCCACCAACAACCGCTTGAACCCCACCATTTTTTGGATTCAAAGCAACTGATGCAGCTTGGACCTTGGTCCCATCCGAAGCATCATTAGGAAACAAATTAGGATTTTTAAAATCAGTCTGAAAGCTTTGCTGCTGTTGCTGATTTAGATTCGTATAAATTTTATACCCATGATTCATGATGTCAGATTCAGTTAATCCATATTTTGAGATAGCCTCATTAATAACAGCGTCAAAATAATAGGGATATTTATACCCATTAGTAGAACGATAGGAATTTTTAGTGTTCAACGGCATGGCCTGGTATTTTTTTGCCTCCGAATTAGTGATCTTATGGTTCTTTGCCATTAAATCAAGAACCACATTTCTCCTCTGACGTGCCGCCTCCGGATGATCAATAGGATTATTACTAGGATTCGATAGCATCCCTGCTAACACAGCGGCATCCTGGACCGGTAAATCTTCAGCAGACTGCCCAAAGTATCGCTTCGATGCATCTTCGACCCCATACACGCCATTACCAAAGTAAGCGTTGTTCATATACATCGTCAAAATTTGGTTCTTTGAATAAACGTTCTCAATCTCAATTGAAATGAATAATTCTTTAAGTTTTCTGGTTAAAGTTTGTTGCTGGGAAAGAAAAGTGTTCTTGGCTAACTGCTGCGAAATTGTACTTCCTCCACCACTAATGTAGTCACGACCCAGTACCCTATTCTTAATTGCAAGTAAAATGGCTCTCCCGTAACCACTAACCGAATAACCATGTTCCTTATAGAAATTACGATCTTCCGTCGAAAGAATCGCATTAGGAATATTTTTTGAAATCTTATTCATCTGAACGTAAGTACCCTTTTGTGCGTACAATTTGCCAGCTTCTTGGTGATGTGAATCATAAATCACAGTCGATTTTGATAAATTAGACTGAAGATCACGAACGTGCGAAGTCTTTGCCACAATCGTCAAATAACTACTTAAAACCAAGATAACGAATAAAACAACTACAATAATCCATCTCGTAATTTGAAATCTACGCCAGAATTTTCTGAAGTAACCCCAAATTTTTTTAAATATTGACTTACTTTTGCTGTTGTTATCCATAAAAGTCCAAATCTCCTTTTATCATTAAATGCTATTGTAACACATGGACATTAATGGATTTTAAAAGATAAAGTGGATGTCAATTGACATCCACTTTATTCTACATTTGATCGGGTGCTTTAATTCCCAACAATCTTAACGACTCTTTTAATACAATCGCAACACTTTTAACAAGGTCGAGACGGGCGTCTTGCTCATCATCGTCCGCTAAAATCTTAGAATGAGCATAATATTTATTGAATGACTTAGCTAGTCTTAGCGAATACTTAGCAATATCAGAAGGCTCGAATTCATTTCGAGCTTGTTTTACAACTTCTGGAAAAGCCTGAAGTAACTTAATGACTTCAAAAGCACCTGCATCAGTCAATTCATTTGCTGATTCATCAAATTCTTTTTTACCCGACTTCCGCAAAATACTCTCAGCACGAGCATGGGCATACTGAACGTATGGGCCAGTCTCACCTTCAAATTTTAATTGGTCTTTAAGTACGAAATCAATGCTATTGATTCGCTCACTCTTAAGATCACCAAAGATAATGGCACCAACCCCAACTTGTGTAGCCACTTCATCTTTATTTGGTAAATCAGGATTCTTCTCAGCAATTTGTTGTTTTGCCATGGTAATTGAATCATCTAAAACCTTGTTTAATAAGATAATATTCCCACGTCTAGTTGAAAGCTTTTTTCCATTAACCGTAATTAAGCCAAACGGGATATGATGAACACCGTCCGCATTCTTTATGCCCATCTTTTTTAAGACAGCTTTTAGTTGATGGAAATAATTGGTTTGTTCGGATCCCACCACGTAGAGATTCATGACTGGATGATACGTCCGTTCACGATATAACGCTGTTGCAATATCTCGGGTAATGTAAAGAGAAGCCCCATCACTCTTTAAGATCAGCGCTGGATTTAGGTTAGCGTTACTTAAATCGACCACCTGAGCTCCTTGTGATTCTTGAAGTAAGCCATCTTTTTTTAGGATGTCAACCACTTCATCCATTTTGTCATTGTAAAATGACTCACCATTATAGGTATCAAATTTAACGCCCAGTTTTTTATAGGTATTATTAAAAGCCTCTAACGAGACATCTCTAAACCACTTCCATAGTTTGGTAGCTTCGGGATCACCATCTTCGAGTTTTTTAAACCATTCGCGTGCTTCTTCGTCTAGTTCAGGATTTTTCTGATCTTCCTTATGAAATTTGACGTAATACTGAACTAAGTAATGAATTGGATGACGTTTTACGTCCTCTTCATTTCCCCACTTTAAGTAAGCCGTAATTAACTTACCAAATTGAGTTCCCCAATCACCTAAATGATTATCTTTAATTGTTTTATATCCATTTTTTCTTAAAATTTCGGAAATGGAATTTCCAATCACAGTGGAACGAAGGTGTCCCATTGACATGGGCTTAGCAATATTTGGAGAAGACATATCAATGGTCACGGTCTGATCCTTGCCATCGTAATTATCACCATAGTGCTCTTTATCCGTCAAAACCTCTGACATGACTTGCTTACTAACTTTTCCTTTATCCAAGAAGAAGTTAACGTAAGGACCAACGGCAACGACTTTATCAAACTGACTTCCATCAACATTATTGACGATATCCTTTGCGATCTGTTGAGGAGCTTTATGTAACTCCTTAGCTAGAATAAAAGTTGGAAATGCTAAGTCCCCGTTATCTGAAGTTTTCGGTTTCTCAATTTTTCCGTAAATATCACTCGTTGAAATTTGGTTGTTAGTTGCATCAGCAACTACGTCTGCAACTTGTTGTCTGTAATCCATAATATCCTCCTCATAAATAAAAAGCCTCTTACATTAATTAAATCAATGCAAGAGACGAGATTACCCGCGGTACCACTCTATTTGGAAATACCCACTCATTATTAAATTTGTATACCTAGAAAGGACGCCTTCCCAATCACAATTTATCTAACTCACATCAACTTAGATTTGCTTTGAAATTATAATTAGTACTACACTCTCATCGTTGGTAGCTTCCCAAAGCGGGTGACGGGAATCGAACCCGCGACGTAAGCTTGGGAAGCTTAAATTTTACCACTAAACTACACCCGCAATACGTGTATAATTATATCATGAATTATACCCCTTGTCATCAAGACTTCTACAGAGCCGTATGATAAAATTTGATTGGAGGCTAAACATCATGTTAATCTACATAATTACTTTACTATGGATTCTTTTATTAATCTCACTAACAATCGGAATCACGCGTAAACAAGACAAAAAGATTATTAAGGGTGTCGTCTATACGCGCGCGTTTTACATTCTTTTGTTGATTAGTGAAGTGGTTTTTACCTTGAATCACTTTAACGAGCATCGTTATTTGGTCTCTTTAAGTTTTATAATGACAATCGTCGCGATTTCTTTCATTGATATTTGTTACCAGAGAAAAATCCAAGGTAATTTAAAACCCTACGTAATTTTATTGACACTGATTTCGATTTTAATCTCAATTGGGCTTTTGTTTTTCATTCAATAATTACTACTAAAAAATCATCCAATCACTTGGATGATTTATTTTTTTGCATTTTTTCAGCTAATCGAATTGATTCATCAACTAGCTCCGCTTGCGCATCAATCACAGGGTAATCATGATTACCAGCTCGTTCTTCTGCTACCGAAATCTCAGTACAACCTAAAATCACTACATCGCTATCCAATTCATTAACCATTTGATTTAAAATATGATGGTATAATTTTGGATCGACATAATCGTGCTCCTTAACACCTTTATAAATTAAATCCATCGTCTCGTCCGCAATTTCAGCGGTCGGGTGCACAACTTTATATCCAGCTTTAGTAATTTCTTTATCATATACCTTGTCCTTTAGAGTTCCCTTAGTGGCAATTAGCCCCACTCTTTTAGCGTGTGGAAACTTCTTAGCAATTGCAGCTACCGCTAGCCTAGGCATATGCAAAATTGGAACATCCGTCATACTCTGTAACTGATCATAAAAATAATGGGCAGTATTACATGGTAACGCAAAAAATTCTGGTCCCAGTTTGCTCTGTTGTTTAATATCTTCTTCAAGTGGAACTAGTGGGCTCGGATTATTTTTTGGGTCAGTAATATAATCCGTCCGGTCCGGAACCGTCGCATGATTAACTAATATATAATTTAAATAATCTTGATCACAGTGAGCTGGGGTCCGTTGATTTAGTAAATGAACATAACTCTCAGTCGCTTGGGTCCCCATCCCACCAATAATTGTGAAAAACTTTTTCATTATCTTATTCCTTATTCATATGAAAATATTTTTTGAAGTTTTTTGCGTAATTATGGTCCATCCATTTCATAAGTAGCCAACGCATAAAGTTTTCATCCTTTTTATACCAAAAAGTCGTTCCCCACTGACCTTTTTTGATCAGCTCTTCCGCCTTCTTTTTATCTTTATTATCTCTAGCATACTTACGAAAAACACGATTGGGAACTCCTAACCATAAATAGTATTTCTTTGGATCTTGATTGGCATACACTGTCTTTTGGTCCGCTAGGTCATCTTGAACGTAATCACGAACCACCCATTGGGCAAGGTTATATCCATTTAAAGTGACAAAGAAACTGCTGCGCCCCTGTCTCAAATTAATTTCAAACAACTTGTACGTGTCGTCTCTAACATCATACTTCATATCAAAATTAGCATACCCAGTAAATTCAATCGACTCTAAAAACTGTTGAATCTGATCATAAATTCGTTGATCAAAGTCAGGAATAATCGTGACGTAGTTACCAATTGCAGACGGTGCCGGATCTTCTAAAAGTGGATGGCCTAAACACATCATCTTCACGTGATGATTCTTGTCAGCATAAGCATTTAAGACCCGCATGTTGCTGTCATCACCTGGGATGAAATCTTGGACGATCAAGTCGGAAGTATAACCATTATTATAAATTTTTGAAACAATGTCACGATACTCGGCATTGCTTTTAATAGTAAAAGCTTTCTTTCTTCCCTTAAAACGGATATCCAACCATTCCACACTATTGGTGGGTTTAAGTGCAATTGGATAATCAAATGGTTGATCGAAGTCGTTATCTTCAAAATTGCTTTTGGAAATAATTTTGGTGCCAGGATATGGCATTCCATACTTATCACACATTTTATAAAAATTTTCTTTACTATTAAGTTGTTTTATTAACGAATAATCAACGTATGGACAGACAAAGACATCTTCTAAATCTTTCTTATGTTTAGAAATTAACTCAGCATAACCATCCCCACATCCAATTAAAATGACCGGTTCTTTGTGGTTGGCATACTTCTTTTTTAACTTTTTCATCTCTTCAAACCATACTGGATCCTCACTAAAGCCGGGAATAAACGTCAGATCCACAATTTTGGTAAATCTTGTGGGGGCTAATCGTTCCTGGGCATAAGCCTTGACACGCTTACCATACAACTCGTAGAAAGAACGCGCCATCCCGTACACATTAAAGTCACTTCCAAGTAAGATCGGAGTGAAATCTGGAACTTTCTCATTTGTCATTACCATTTAAACCCTCCAAGTAATCTTCCACGATAACCGAATCGGTTGGATAAGGTGTATCAACACCATTAATCTTTTGATAAGGATCGCGTCCTTTACCCGCTACTACAATAATATCTCCACGTTTACCAAAATTAATGGCCTTTTTAATGGCTTTTTCACGATCCATTTCGAAATGAACGTCAACCTTATCATGATCGATATGACTATCAATTTCCTTTGCAATCTTCATGGGATCTTCATAAGCGGGGTCGTCAGTAGTTAAAAACGCTACATCGGCATTTTGAGTCAACGCCTTGCCAAATCCCTCTCGACGGTCAATTCCCTTATTGCCTGGGCTTCCAACCACTACAATAACTTTTCCACTAGGGTCTTGTCGTTTTAAAAATCCTAGTAATGCATTCATACTAGCATAATTATGGGCATAATCCACATGAACGTTCCCATGGTTTTTAGACTTAAAGATTTCCATTCTTCCAGGAATTTTTGCTCCTGCCAAACCATCTAACATATCACCACGTTTAAAGCCAGCAAGTCCAGCCGATATGATCGAAGCGGTTGCATTGGATTCATTGTAATCACCTGGAATACCAATGCGATAATTTCCGTCTAAGCCTAACTTTTTAGCTTTATCAGAGATAGAACTTAATTGAATATCGTTATCAGTCAAGCTATCTGAAACTGGCTCGTACGTGAAATCAAGGTCGACTTCAAGTTGTGGAGTCGTCCCCTTTTTACCAAACAAATAAATATTTTGGGGATCAGTTGTGGTTTTGGCAGCATAATAAATATCAATCAGGTGGTCTGAATCGGCATTCAAAATGCACTTATTTGAATTAACCAAGAGTTGTTCTTTACAGTGCAAATAGTTTGCAAAAGTCGGATGCTCGTTTTCCCCAATGTGATCGGGAGAAATATTTAAAAAATTACCTACGTTATACTTTAATCCAAAAACCCGATTTTTTAAGTATGCCTGAGACGAAACTTCCATAATGAGATATTTCATCCCATTATCGACAGCGGATCTCATATTCTTAAAAATATCTAGTGATTCTGGAGTGGTTAGATGTGACTTAAATGTTTGATTTAGTTCATTACCAACCACGGTATTGATAGTTGAAAATAAGGCGGTTTTATTCCCACTCGCCCTCCTAATTGCATCCCGAGTGAAATATGAAGAGGTCGTTTTCCCCTTAGTACCCGTAAAGGCAATGATGAACAAATCGTCTTGTGGATAATTGAAAAATGCAGCAGAGATCAAGGACATTGCTTTTTGAATGTTAGTAACCAAAAACTCATTCATTCCGTTACTTTCAGATAAATGATCTTCACACACGATTCCAGTTGCTCCAGCCTTTTTTGCTAACGTAACAAATTCAGGCTTAAAGTTTCCCTTCCCAAAAAATAAGGTTTTCGGTTTTATGTCTCGTGAATCATAACTAACATAGTTAAAATCATTATCATTAGTCTGATTAACTGATTTTAATAAGTCATGTTCACGAAGAATATTTTTAATTTCTTGAATGCTTAGTGACAAAAAATTCAGCTCCATTCCGCTAATTTTTGTAATGGAAATCCAAATAAATCATTCGGACTTTAATTTTGTTTTTAATTTACTCCTAGACAATTCTACCAAAAGAAAGAGATAATGACTAACTCAAAACCAATAATGAAAACATAAATTAATATAATAAAAAACATTCTGCGTAAACTAAATTAATTCCAGTTCACACAGAATGTCTTTTTACTACTTAACATCTTTTAATTTTTGCTCATTAACATTATCCAATCGGTCACCAACTGCATTCACCATCTTCAAACATTTTTCAATATCATCCTGGCTCATATCCAAAACAGAAAAACATTGATTAACGTGTTCATATACTTTATCACGACGTTCCTTAGCGTATTCTGTAGTGTCAACGATGACAACTCGTTCATCTTTATGACTACGTGTTCTTGTCACCCATCCCTGCTTTTCAAGCCGTTTCAACAACGGGGTTAAAGTCCCACTATCTAAGTCTAAGTAGGATCCAAGCTCACGAACGGTCATTGGGGCATGTTCCCATAACACCAACATGGTAATGTATTGTGGATAAGTTAAATTAAATGGAGATAAAACGATTTGGTAGTACCGACTAAACTTTTTACTTGTATTATAGATTCCAAAGCACAATTGGCTTTCAATCTTACGTGGTTCAACCATTATAATCTCTTCTTTCTAAAAACTCTTGTACTATCTTATATTTTACACAATTAAATAATAAATACAAGGATACCACAAAATTGAGTGTTTATTTTACGACATTTTTATTGTATGATTGAAAGGTAGTAATTGCCCGAGTGGCGGAATTGGCAGACGCGCAGCGTTCAGGTCGCTGTTCAGTTTACTGAGTATGAGTTCGAATCTCATCTCGGGCATTCGTTACTAACAAGACGTTATCAAGCTTATTGATATCGTCTTTTTTCATTAATAGTAATTAAATTATGTAAACAAAAAGAGTGGACAATTGTCCACTCTCTCACTACTTTTTATCTAATATAATCGCCTAGATCGTAAATTAATTGGTTCTTAGCTTGGTAATAATAATTGCGTAATGGATGAAGATGGTTATTTTTAACGATCCATGGCTTATCAAAATTAGTGTAATGAATAATCACAGGGTGCTTAAGTGCATTTGCCTCAGCTGCTCGACGCTCTGGGATAGGATTTAATCCACTCTCACCCTTAACTAGATGACTTTGCAAATTATACTTAGGGTCAAGTTTTTTCCAGTGTCCATTAAAAATGGCGTTTAGAGCATCTTGGTCTTGATACTTCAGCATATCAGGTTTATCAATTGCTAACTTTCTAACCTTTTCAGAAGTATCATTATCATTCCAAGCTTTCGTATCAATCAGCAATAGACCAGCGTTAAAATATTGACCCGGTGCATCACTAACGTGCATCTTTTTTAACCGATCAACGTAGCCAGAGTCCTCAACGGCACCAACAATATTGCCATCAAGATCGGTATTAAAAAGATTCGAAATATCACCCACACATACCATGTCAGCATCCAAATAAAGGATCTTAGGTTCATGAACTTCTTCAGGAATCTCAATTCGATAGTAAGTGTTTTCCTTAATTGCACTATCCGGAGATTTTACATTAGCATCCTTATATGCAGCGGTGTTGGGTTGCAAAAAGTTAATTGCCTTACAGTTGTCGTAGACTTTTTCCAAGGCCTTTAACAAATCAGCACTGTTGGAACTTAAATGATCATTAACAACGTAAAACGTGAAACTTGAATTCTTATTATGGTTCAATATTGACGAATAGTTGACTGCCAGCGGTATCGCCATATTGTTATCAGTAGTAGATGCAATTGTAATCATACACATTATCCCCTTCAAAAATATTTGAAACTATTTGGCCACTTGTAAAAATAAGTATCACTAATTTTCGTAGCGATATTTATAAAAGTGGACCACTTTACGACCTATCTATTTCGAACAACAACAACGTTTACCGTCGCATTTTTACTTCCAATGGTAATGGTAGCGTTATTATTCTCAAATCGATATCCAGTTGGAGCAATTAAAGTTTGCTTTTCACCTGGGATACCAGTAACTGAAGTTGCATTCACGTACTGCCTCTTTTTATTTACAAAATTAACTTGTTCAGTTATGGAAATCGAAGGGACATTGTAATTGGTTGCCCAAATCCAATTACCGGGATGTGATTGTCCATCTGCAAGACTTAAATTATTCTGCAATTGATTGTTATTATCAATGTTCATCCAATTGGGTGATTTAACAGTGTAATCTTTTCCGTCAAATACAAACTGGGTACCTACTACCGGTTCTGGAATAATTGGACCCGCACCAGGTGCATCAGGAGCCTTTAAGATTGTCTTATCACCTAACTTAATTTGGTGAAGATTATTATCACCCTTCATGAAAGCGGACAATCCATTATATTTACCCTTAGAAGCTGCCTGAGTATCGAAGCTAGTTAAATCTAGGCTTTGTAACTGATGGTCATCCTGAAACATATTACTCAAACTACGATTATTAGGATTAATTTTAAAACTCGTTAAACCGGCAATGTTTTTAACAGCATAGTCATAAACAAACATTGAACTCATATCAATAACTTTAGAAGTGTCAAAATGACTGACGTCAATGTCTTTAAGAAGAATATCGGCACCAAACATCAGTCTCATACGATTAACATTTGAGGTGTCAAAGTGAGTGACATCAATACTTTTTAGTGCTGTATCACCATTAAACATATAATCCATACCAGATACTTTTGATGTATCCAATTTATCGAGACCATTAATAGTTTGCAGGTTTTTTAAACCTTGATTGCCCTGGTGGAGTGGGTCATCATCTGCCGATTGAGAAAAAAGATAATCAGAATTTGATGGGGCATACATCTTATCTTGGATATTAATAACTTGCGCATCATTTAAAGCCTGACGTAAATCTCCAAGTTGTGAATATGCATAGGTTCCCAAGGTTTTATCTTTACCGCTCAACGTTAAAGTCCGATTGATCTCATTATAGTTCCAGTTGACCTGTCCCCACGTACCACTATCATATCTTAATTTAGAAATCCTAGGTCTAGCTTGTGAGGTCATTTCCTTAGTATCCGTTGCTGCTGCATATGTAGTTTCAGTGTGATTTGCTGAACTATTCATCTGCAATCCAAAGAATAAACCAACGGTCACACCTGCGATTAATGCTCCCTTAATTACCTTTTTCATTAGATCATCTCACTCTCTTATATTTCCTTACACTTCTAAAGTAGGCCATAAATGCCGTCATGTCAACATTTATGCTTTATCATGTGAAAAAAATACCATAATAATTACATTAATTATGTAAAAAGAGAATAATAATGTGCGTTATTATTCCCTCTTTTAGTTTCTATAAATCTATATCATTGGATTTATATAGTTATAATCTATCCATAAAAACATTGATTAAACTATCACCATGCCAATAAAAATCATTGGAGTCTATGTAAGAACCAGAAGTATTAGCTTCTGGCTCTACAATAACTAGTCGTTTAGACGAATAGTAGCGTGATAAGAACTACCATCTGTGGCCTTGCCAAAATAATCGTCTGTAATCGAGCGAAAAACCATTTTCCCGTTCGGTAAGTTCAAATATTCGGCATCATATGGAAAAACAACGGAGTAATTGTTTTTATTTCCAATACTGTAATAGTAAATAGTTCTACCACTAAGCCGAACGCTTCGATCTGTACTTGGAACTACTAGTTTAAACTCCTTCATTATGACTCACCTCCTTTCCCATCAAAAAAGGTCATACTACGAAGTAGCATGACCTAAATGGTATTTCAGAGTATTCATCATATTGAAATACGAATAAATTCGCATAGTTGTTTTAATTTCAAATCTTATAACAAGACATAGGCTATCATTAAATGATTTTTCACGTACTCAATAACACTTATCTTCCACCAACTTATCATTTATGACAGTATTAATTACGGTGTTAAAAGCTTCTCACACTTTCTAACACCACGTGAACACTATTTCCTACATTAGCATTCACAAAATTATCTAGTTATTTTTAATCTCAACATTCAATATTTCATTATGAATCTCTTACTGCTTACTTCACAATTTAGATTATAAACTTTATTAAAAACAACGACAATAGAGTCTTAAATTTCACAAAACATAATTATAATACCTTGACATCAGTATTTACCCTAATTATTAATTCACTTTTGTCTCATAATATAATAATTATTATTATATAATATAACCAATCAGTCGCTTTATTGACAAAAATTTACTGCATAATTTTAGCGATTAAAACATAATTTGATATAATTAACCAATGGAGGAAATAATATGAAAACAAAAGCTTATGAAACTTATAATTTAGTTGAATACGATAAAAATCTTCCTTATGAAGTTGGCGATTTAGTCGAAGTTACATTTGTTAACCCAACTGGCTTAGGTGATAACCAAGACGATTGGTTAAAAGTCGTGAGACATGACGTTGGTGAATCAACCAGTATTCATGATGAATTCAGGTTTAATTCAAAATGCATCAAAGCAGTAAAGAAGTCAAACTAAAAAAAGGTCCTCATAAAAGTGAGGACCTTTTTTTAAGCATTATCATGTGCAATTTTAGCGGCAGTAGCGCCAGCAATAGCTCCAACAATATCATCAATAAAAGTATTGACAATTTGACCGTTTGTATCGAGTTCTTTTACAATTCCATTTTTATTAGTGTCAATTTCACCATAATTAGTAACCCCAATCGTCCCATAGATTGAAGCAATTCCAAGTGCCAACGTTTCATCAACGCCAAACACCCCCAAATCATGGGAGACAATGCTTTCAAGTGGCTCTTCTAACTCGCCATCTTGTGCTAAACGATCCAGTTCAAGCCCTACCATTGCGTTATTCAATACTTCCCTTTTATGCAAAATATCATTAACAATCCCACAAACATAGTCTAAATCAGGAACATTTGAATATTTTTTCTGTAAATCAATTGCAATCTGTGCAATATCTTTAATCGTTACTCCATGTTCATTCAGTCGCTTAAGCACAAAATTATACGCCTGAGTGTCAGGATATTTATAGTCTCCTCGATCTACCATTAGTTAATCTTCCTCCATATCTTTCATCAGGGTCATATCATATTCGTTTGGATAATTATCTTGAGTAATCATCATTGTCATTACACTTTTATCCTTAAGATGACCCTTTATAATTGCATCAACATACATCTCTTTATGAAAATCTCTTTGAAATTCGGCAAAACTCGATAAAAATCTAAAGTTCAAAACCACGTCACTACTATTTCTAGAACTTGAAACGCCAATAACATCTATTATTTTACTCTTCTTCATCTCGTTAACTATCGGAATAACGACATTCTTATAAAATATTTCAACTTCACGTAATTTTTGAGTTAAATTATGAATTCGTTGATTAATTACGTTACACTTCTGAAAGTCAGTATTATTCAACTCTTTCATCCCATTCAACAAATAATCCTTATCATTATTGAGTAGGGCATTTTTTAAATCCGCTGACTTTTGATCGTCATCCCCATCGTTTAAAACACTAGCTAATTCATCAATTGTGTTCACGTCATAATCATTTTTGAGTTGATCAAGATTCATGATCCAGTGTAAATACTGCTTTTTAAGCTGCTCCAACTCTTCATCAGCCGCCATTAATTGATTCTTTAATTGATTAAAATAATTAAATTCAACTACGTCCATTTTTCACTCCACCACTATAAGACTGCCATTAGCATAAATCCGGTTGCAATTAGGTTATTTAAAAAGTGGACCCCAATCGAAACTTCAATTTTCCCCGTTTTCTTGTATACATACGCTAAAATCATTCCCAAAATAGCATAAATCATAAAACTAATCACGTTAGAACTCATATGACCACAAGAAAAAAGTAACCCACTAAAAACAATTGGCAGCCAAAACGCATTTTGATTAAAAAAGGCATTAATAAAAAATCCTCTAAACACCAATTCCTCTAACACTGGGGATAAAAAAATCGCCGAAAAGCTCATCAAGACCAACACCGTCATGTTACTTTGAAAAAGACTTAAAATGGCATTATTATTCTTTGTTCCCAGTTGGTTAAAAATCAATTTATTTAAAACTTGAAGCACAATCTCAATAACAAAAAAGCTAAAGATTGACAATAAAATAATCTTTAAATCGTGACCAGTAAGCCGATGACTTCGTTGCCTGTACACACTTCGATAAGCCCATAGCGCTAAACTAATTACGACAAGAAAAATAACAATGTAAGAGGATCCAAAAAGAAAAGCCTTGAATCCATGATAATCGTGAATTCCAATCATTTGAACTGGTACTTGAACCGCAAAAATCAAAAAAATTAGTCCAATAAATACAACGGTTCTTTTCAAAAATTTAATTAAACTCATTTCCCACTTCATTAATCCAATTCATCTCCAAATTTTTCCACTAACATAGAATACCATAATAATAAGGTCTGAAACAAAGAAGGAAAATTAGTGTTCAAATCCATCGTTAACCTAACTGATTCGAAATGATATACTAAAAGACGTTATTAAACTAAAAGAGGAGCTAAGCATGGTGATTATTACAGCTGGAATGATTGGTGTCGGTAAGACAACCTTAACGGGAAAAATTGCCGCACATTATGGAACAGAGCCCTTCTACGAGCCAGTGGGAGACAATCCTGTTTTGCCACTTTATTATAAAGATCCAAAACAGTATGGTTTTTTACTCCAAATATACTTTTTAAATAAACGCTTTTCGATGATTAAAAGGGCGTTAAAACAAGACAACAACGTGTTGGATCGATCTATTTACGAAGACGCTCTTTTCACCAAAGAAAATAATGCTGAGGGAAATATTTCTGACGTTGAATTAGAAGTTTATTTAAAACTACTTGACAATATGATGGATGAACTTAAAGAGCTTCCAAAAACAAGTCCCGACCTTTTAGTCTATGCCTACAGCGATTTCGACACCATCTTATACCGAATCAAAAAGCGTGGTCGTGATTATGAACAATGGGACAACGATCCAGGACTGGAAGAATATTATTACAAAATGTGGAAAGCTTACCAAAAATGGTATGACGAATACAACGTCAGTCCTAAGATGCAAATTAATCTTCAAAAGTACGATTTAGAAGATCCCCAAAACGTTTCTAAGGTATTGGCAAAAATTGATAAAAAATTAAAAACGATCCGATAAAAAAACTTTGAACACGATGTTCAAAGTTTTTTTATCTCTACTTAGACAATTCATAAATTGACTGACCGTAAATCGACATTGCCAAAATCAAATCATTAACAGGTGTGTATTCGTTAGCTTGGTGCATCGTGTCCTCTGTTCCTGGGAAAAGTGCTCCAAAGGCAACCCCACGTTTCATCATTCGCGCATACGTACCACCACCAACAACTTCTGGTTGAGCGTCATCCTGATCAGTTTGATCGCGATAAACACCCATTAAGGTTTTTACAATGGGATCGTCTGCATCAACAAAGTGGGGCACCATTTGCGAAATTTGTTTGGTTGACCCGTTAAACCGATCAGCGGCATCTTGAACTTTAGCTAAAATTTTATCAGTCGTAATCCCCTTGGGATACCTAAAGTTAGTGTTGACCATCCCACCATTTTCATGATCAAAATTCATTAGACCGACGTTCATGGTTAGTTCTCCCATCACATCATCAGTAAAATTAAGCCCCAATTTATGAGCACGAGAATCATCATGCAGTTTTTCGTCGATGAAGTTCAGGATATTAGCACCACTAGTATCAAAACTATAATCAACCAAAAAGTCAGCTAAATAGGTTCCAGCATTGATACCGTTCTTAGGTTCCATTCCATGGGCTGCTTTCCCGACTACACTGATTTTAATATTGTTCCCTTCGATTTCATAGCTTCCAGTTACGGGAACCCTATCTAAATATTTTTCAAATTCATCGGCCATTTTGGAGACATCCGCAGCAACAACGTCAGCTTCTGCATCACGTGGTACCATATTTTCACGCAATCCGGCATTAAAATGCATCAGGGTGTTCTCACCATCACTTTTATTGGAAGCAAAATGCGTTTCAAGCGTCACATTACCCTTTTCCCCATTGATCAAGGGAAATTCGGCGTCTGGCGAAAATCCAAATGAAGGGTCTGGTTCAACCTCAAAATAGCGTTTCATTCCAGTCCAGTCACACTCTTCGTCCGTTCCAATTATCAAGCGAATTTTGACCTTCGGCTGAATCCCTGCATCTTTAAGCATTCTTAATCCATAATAGGCGGCAAGTCCTGGTCCTTTGTCATCAGAAACTCCTCGACCAATTGCATTGTCACCCTCAAGCTTTAGTTCGAATGGATTGGAATCCCAACCTGCGCCACCGGGCATCTCATCAGCATGTGACAAAATTGCCATGGTTTCATCGCCTGAACCATACTCAATGTATCCCACTACGTTATCAATGTTTTTGGTGGTAAACCCATCACGATCACCAAAAGAGAGAAACTGTTGTAATGCATGAGCTGGACCTGGGCCCAATGGGTATTCGTCCGTTGCGTGCTCCAAGTCCCTCGAACTATCAATTGAAATCAATTTTTTTAAGTCATTTAAGTAATCATCTTTGTAATTTTGTGCTTTATCTTTCCAGTCAATTGCCATGTTATACCCTCCTACTTAGTTATTCCTTATTCTAACATAATCAAGAAAGTAACAACTCATTTGGACAACATTCAACCAACGCATGATATAATGCAACCGAGGTGAACAAAATGAAGAAAATTGATAAATCAATTCTAACTAAAACCATCCGCATTCGACCCAAAAATAGTTTTAAAGGAACTTACGGTAAAATCGCTTTAGTTGGTGGAAACGAAAACTTTGGTGGTGCAATCATAATGAGTTCGCTTGGAGCAGTTTACTCTGGCGTTGGACTCACAACTACTATCACGGATCCAACGAATCAAAGTGCGCTCCACTCTTGGCTACCCGAAGCAATGTTTGCAGACTATAACGACACTGATCAAATGGTTCAACTCATTAAAGCTATGAAAGTTATTACCATTGGCTCTGGGCTTGGGACCGATGATCATAGTTGTGAAATTATGGAAACCGTATTTGATAATGTCACCCCCGATCAAATCCTCCTAATTGATGGTTCGTCCATCACGATGATCGCTGAACGTGGGTTAAAATTACCACAAGCCAAATTAATTTTTACCCCGCATCAAATGGAGTGGCAACGTTTATCCGGAATTAAAATGGCCGATCAAACTGAGACACGTAACCGAGAAGCCCGCGACAAAATTGGTGGGATTGTTGTTCTTAAATCTGATCGTACTCAGGTTTATACCCCAGATGAAGTATATCAAAACACGACTGGGACGCCTGCTCAAGCAACTGGAGGGATGGGTGATACTCTTGCTGGAATTATCGGTGGATTCGTTGCCCAATTTGACGACGAGGTTGATGCTGTTTTAGCAGCCGTTTATTCCCACAGTGCAATTGCCGATGAACTAGCAGCCACTCAATATGTAGTTCTCCCTCATCAAATCTCACAACGGCTTCCATGCTTCATGCATGAACACGAAGCATGAATTTAACTGATAAAAAAGAAGATCCTGACTGGATCTTCTTTTTTATCGAATGTGTAAAAACTTCCTTACACTTTGCATCTTATTTCCTAAGACCTTATCAGCTACCCGACTTTTAAGTACCAAGAATAGGTACACAAATCCACCAGCTAACGTAGCCAAAATCGAAACAAACAAACTGATTAGTGAACTATTATAATTAACTACCATCCCAAACAAGAAGTTAGCTCCATAAACTACAATTAAGGCCACAAAGTATGTGATCAAAGCAAACGCTAAAATTTTAACAGAATTAGATTTAATACTACTCATTTCCAATCCAAACTCATGTCTTAAGGAATGCACAATCAGATAGTTAGCAACTGTAAATCCAACTGCGGTTGCCATTAAGGCTCCAAAAGCTCCAAAGAAGTAAACTAAGGGAACTTGCGCAACTAACTTAATTACAATTCCAACCACAAAGTATTTAACTGCTCGTCTATTTTCAGAGATTCCTTGCATTAATGCGGTAACCACCGTAAACAAGCCTAGACTAATTGAAATGATAGCAGAAAACGTTAAAATGTCCGCTCCTAAATCCATATTGGCGGTTCCATAAAAGGTTCGGTTGATCGGACCAGCAATAGCTGCCATCCCTAAAGCTGCAGGAAGCATGACGAATTCAAATAAAATTAACGCATTACTAAGTTGCTTACTAATTGAATGAATATCACCTTTGGTTCGGGCTTCAGAAAGCAACGGAACTACGGTAATTGCCAAGGCGGAAGCTAACGAAACCACAATCATAATCAATTTATTCGCATTAGCCGCAAAAATAGCATAAATATACTGTAAATTAGTATTAGTATAATTAGTTGCCCAACGCATAATACTAAAAAAGGAATATTGGTCAATTAATTGAAAAATGGTAATGCCAGAACCAAGAATAATAAACGGAACCGCTTGACTAATAATTTCTTTATAAAGATCGTTAGTCTTAACGTTAATAGCGTTATCACTTGAAGCAATAAGCCCCTGAAAATGATCACGTCGTCGCCAGTAATACCATCCTAGTGCTAAAAAACCAAAAATAGCACCGATGAAGGCGGCAAAAGTTGACTGGGTAACGGCGGTTACCCAACTTCCGTGGATCACGATCATAATGAAGAAGGCTGAAGCCAACATGTAAATGACACGCGCGAGTTGCTCAACAAATTGTGACATTGCTGACGGAGCCATCTGTTGGAAGCCTTGAAAATATCCACGAGTTAAACTCATCGCAGGAATAATTAGGACGGCCCATGCTAACGAACGAATCACCGGAACCGCATTTTTACCCCCACTACCAGCTAAGATTGGAGCAAAAAAATAGATTAAAAGTGCACAAACGACTCCGGTAATAACCGAAAGGGTAATTCCCTTCTTATAAAGTCGCGCACTTACCCCATACTCATTTAACGCATTATAATGGGCCACTTCTTTTGCAACCGCCGACGGAATCCCCGCAATGGCAATTGTCAAAAACTCACTATAAATGTTGTAACCCATGGTATACAACGTGTTGGCAAGCGGAAACAATGACGCTCCAAAAATCAATCGCCAAGGAATGATGTAAATGGCACCAAGAATTCGTGAGAGGATGCTTCCAATGGTCATCCAGGCTGATCCTTTAACCATCTTACCTTGTGATCTTTCACTATCTTCAATTTCTTCTTTTTCTAATTCATCTTGTTCGAAATCGTTGTTCACAAATTTCCCCTACTTTCACGTTACAAATATAAATTTTAACCATTTCGAAAAATAATTTCAAATTTATTCAAGCTTAATTTGCAACAATATTAACAATTTTCTTTGGAACGACGATTACCTTTCTAACAGTCTTTCCATCAAGGAATGATTTAACATTTTCATCATTTAAAGCAACTTTTTCAGACTCGTCCTTCCCAGCATCCACGCCAACTTTAATGTGACCTCTCACTTTTCCATTAACCTGAACCACCAGCTCAACTTGGTCTTCCTTTAATTTACTTTCGTCAGCTTCTGGCCATTTGGCAAGTTCAATGGAATGATCATGACCTAACTTTTGCCATAATTCTTCGGCAACATGTGGCGTAATTGGTGAAAGAAGTTTAATGAAGCCTTCCGCATACTTCTTAGGTAACTTTTCAGCTTTATAGGCTTCATTAATAAATACCATCATTTGAGAAATGGCAACGTTAAAACGCATATTTTCAAAGTCATCAGTCACCTTTTTAACGGTTTGGTTATAAACCTTATCAAGCTTTCCGTCATTGTCATCAACGATCACATCACTTACCGTGTCATCATAATTCATGTACAAGCGCCAAACTCGTTTAATCCAACGATTAGCACCAACAATTCCATCTGTATTCCACGGTTTAGATTCAGATAGTGGTCCCATAAACATCTCGTACAAGCGCAGCGTATCAGCACCGTACTGTTTAACAATATCATCGGGATTAACTACATTTCCCTTGGACTTTGACATTTTTTCATGATTAGTACCAAGAATCATACCTTGATTAACTAATTTTTGGAACGGTTCTTTTGTCGGCACTACTCCTAAATCATAGAGCACCTTATGCCAAAATCGCGCATACAACAAATGAAGAACAGCGTGTTCAGCACCACCGACGTACAAATCAATTGGAAGCCAGTACTTCAATTTTTCCGGATCAGCAATCATTTTATCATTATGAGGATCAACGTATCTCAAGTAGTACCATGAACTGCCGGCCCACTGTGGCATCGTATTAGTCTCACGTTTACCATGACGACCGTTCTTATCTGTCACGTTCACCCAGTCAGTAAGATTAGCTAATGGACTCTCACCGGTTCCAGACGGTTGAATGTCAGCCGCTTTAGGAAGCCGTAATGGTAACTGGTCTTCTGGAACTAAGGAAGTTGTGCCATCATCCCAGTGAATTACTGGAATGGGCTCACCCCAGTAACGTTGGCGACTAAAAATCCAATCACGTAATCGATAATTAACCTTTTTATTACCAGCATGATGATCCTTTAACCATTCGATAATTTTATCGATAGCTTGTTTTTTATTCAATCCATCAAGAAAACCGGAATTAATGTGAACCCCATCGCCCGTGTAAGGTGCATCATCAACATCACCACCCTCAATCACTGGAATGATAGGCAGATCAAACTTCTTAGCAAAATCAAAATCTCGTTGATCATGAGCGGGAACGGCCATGACTGCTCCGGTTCCATAACTTGGCAGAACATAATCACCAATCCAAATTGGAATTCTCTTTTGATTCACAGGATTAATTGCGTAAGCTCCGGTAAATACTCCTGATTTATCTTTGTTTAAATCAGTTCTTTCAAGGTCTGATTTAGAGGCAATTTTAGCCCGGTAGTTTTCTACATCGGCCTTTTGTTCTGGTGTCATAATTTTATCTACAATCGGACTTTCTGGTGAAAGCACCAGGTAAGACACCCCATAAATAGTATCAGGACGAGTAGTAAAGACTTCGATCTTTTCATCTTCTTCATTTACATCAAATGAGATACTAGCCCCAACGGAACGGCCAATCCAATTTCGTTGCATTTGTTTAATGCTTTCAGGCCAGTCTAAATCGTCAAGATCATCTAACAAACGGTCAGCATAGGCGGTGATTTTCAAAACCCACTGTTTCATAGGTTTTCTGTAAACGTCATAACCACCACGTTCAGTTTTTCCATTAACAACCTCTTCGTTTGAAACAACGGTTCCACCCATGAAATCAGGGGCCCAATTAACCTCAATCTCATCTTCATAGGCTAATCCCATTTTGTACAACTGTTCAAAAATCCATTGAGTCCATTTATAGTAATTAGGATCCGAAGTATTGACTTCACGATCCCAATCATAGGAAAATCCAAGCGATTTAATCTGACGTCTAAAATTGTCAATGTTTTTCTTCGTAAAATCACGTGGGTTGTGACCGGTCTTTAACGCATATTGTTCTGCCGGTAGCCCAAAGGCATCCCATCCAATCGGATGAAGGACATTCTTACCCTGCATCCGTTTAAAGCGCGCCATGATATCAGTGGCAGTGTAGCCTTCTGGATGACCGACATGAAGCCCCTGACCTGATGGATAAGGAAACATGTCTAGCACGTAATATTTATCTTTCTCTTGTTTATCACTGGTTTTAAAAGTTTGGTGATCATCCCAATACTTCTGCCATTTCTTTTCAATTTTTGAATGATCGTAAGCCATCAAATTCACTCCTTATTAGTTCGTTAAAAATCACCATAAAAAAAGCCTATAGAAAAACAATTCTATAGGACGAGGTTCCGCGGTACCACCTAAATTTCTCATAAGAGACCCTTGATTCCATAACGCGGAAAAACGTTTAACTTTTAATTCGGTTAAAACTTCGATGATAAGTTCAATCATTCTATTTCCAAGTTTGCATCACCCACTTGGTTTCTGAAAAATAAAACAATCTAATACTTCACCTAAATGATATATTATATGATTAAATAAACTCTACCAAATTTTATTCAAAAAAACAAGTTAATCACAAACAACTGATATAATAATTAGTGAGGTGTTTCAAATGAAACTACAATCAGCATTAAATTTTAGCCACACTCTACTAAAACAAATTGTTAAACCAGGTGAAACCGTAATCGATGGAACGGCCGGACTAGGCCACGATACCCTTTATTTAGCTCAACTTGTTGGTAAAAACGGCCATGTTTTTAGCTTTGATATTCAACCGAATGCCGTTTTAGCCACCAAACAACGCTTAACGAAATACGGTGAGCAAAAACAATGTCAAGTTATTCTTGATGGACATGAAAACGTTAAGAAATACGTTCAGAACAGTCCAATTGCGGCCGCAATTTTCAACTTAGGATACCTTCCCACTGGTGACAAAAAAATCATAACAAAACCCAAAACCACCATTAAAGCCGTCAGTGATATTCTTAAATGTTTAACTCCTAACGGAATCATCATTTTAGTACTGTACTATGGTCACGCTGGCGGCAAAGAAGAAAAGGAGCAGGTTTTAAAATTTGCTAGTAGCCTCGATCAACACAGTTACCACGTTTTAAAATACCAATTTATCAATCAAATCAATGATCCGCCAATCCTAGTAGCAATTCAAAAACGAACTAAGTAATGTTAGTTCGTTTTCTTTTGCATATTCTTATGGTCGAACCAGTTCACCACATACGATAAAATTACTAATAATAAAGCCAAAATAAAGATATGATGAATGGCACTGTAAAGAATCTCATGCAGCACGGGCAAAACCTGCTTGGATAAATTAACCGCCGTCTGGGGATTAATCAGTGTATTCATCATTTTTAAGTTAGTCCCTGGATGTTCACTAACCCCTTTTGCCATCGAAGTGTTCATCACAATTCCAAAGATGGAAATCATAATTGTTTGACCAAGGGTCCGACTCAGGGTATTAAACGAAGAAGCCACCCCAACGTGTTCTGGTGAAACCTCGTTTTGAACCGTAACGGTGGAAGTAGTAATGGTAATTCCAAAGCCAGTTCCTAAAACGGCTGAAAGAACAAAGAAAATCCAAAATGGCGTAGTAATCGGAAGTAGGACCATACAAATTGCTCCTAGCAAAACAAATGCCAAACTAAAGTTCATAATTTGTTGTGGCCGGTACTTCAGAATCATTTTTCCCGAAATAAAAGAACCA
Organism: Fructilactobacillus sp. X8R1C1; assembly: GCF_059900945.1. Lineage (NCBI taxonomy): Bacteria > Bacillati > Bacillota > Bacilli > Lactobacillales > Lactobacillaceae > Fructilactobacillus > Fructilactobacillus sp. X8R1C1. The sequence goes on from NZ_JBWXVH010000001.1 coordinate 345,603, forward strand.
ACCAGCCATAGAACGGAACTTGGTGTGATCGCAAAACCAGCCATGGTGGCCTTTAATCCTAAAATACCCTGGGTCCAATCCGGCAAATAAACCTCATATCCAAAAATAAAACCACTAATCAGAGCTGCAATTAAATTCTGGGTGACAAATGTTCGACTTTTAAACATCTGGATTGGAATTAGTGGATCAGTCGCTTTTTTCTCCTGTCGATAAAATAAAATTCCACTAATAACTGCTACCACCAAACATCCAGTCACCATTATCCAATTGATCGGAGCTTCACTTAAGACTTGAAACATGTACATAACCGAAAACAAAAGAACCGCAATCAAGACGACACCAGGTAAATCCATCTTACTTTCAATCTTGCGTTTTGGTTCGTGCAAAAATAATGCAATCAAAATAATCGTCAGTATCCCAATCGGAACATTAATGAAGAAAACCCAGTGCCAAGAAAGATTGTCAACCAAAAATCCACCTAGTAACGGTGCAACCACCGAGGCGATTCCCCACGCTGATCCATTTAAACCAACCACTTGAGCTCGTTTTTCAAAAGAATACATGTCAGCAATAATGGTAAAGGATACTGGCATAATTACTCCTGCACCGACTCCTTGAACTGCTCGCCATAAAATCAATGTTCCCATACTATTGGACATTCCTGACAACATGGAGCCAATAACAAAGACCACCAGACCAAATATAAAAACCGATTTACGACCTAATTGATCGGCTAACTTCCCATAAATTGGGGTGGCAATTGAATTTGTCAAAAGAAAAATTGAGAAAACCCAGTTCATCAACGACACCCCATGAAGATCACCGACAATCGTGGGCATTGCCGTCGAAACAATGGTTCCCTCAACTGCGCTCATAAATGTGGCAACAAATAATGCAATTGTCACAACTTTAACGTTTGTTTTACCCTTCATATTTCATCATCTTTCTATTTGATACAATAAAAAACGACCATTGAAGGTCGTCATTTAAATCCTATTTAAAATAATTTTGTAGCTCTTTTACCTTATCGGTATGCTCCCATGGAAGATCAACATCCGTTCTCCCAAAGTGACCATAAGCAGCCGTTTGTTTGTAAATTGGTCGCTTTAAATCAAGCATCTTAATAATTCCAGCTGGCCGCAAGTCGAATACTTTTCTAATGGCAGCGACTAACTGATCGTCTGAAACTTTTGAAGTTCCAAACGTATTAACTGAAATTGAAACTGGTTCAGCAACCCCAATGGCATATGCCAACTGAATTTCAATCTTTTTTGCAAGTCCAGCCGCAACAATGTTTTTAGCGATATACCGCGCTGCATAACTTGCGGAACGATCAACCTTAGTTGCATCTTTCCCAGAAAAAGCACCGCCACCATGATGAGCTGCCCCACCATATGTATCAACAATGATTTTTCTTCCAGTCAATCCGGCATCGCCAACGGGTCCACCAACCACAAATTTTCCGGTTGGATTGATTAAATACTTAGTGTTCTCATCAAGATACTTAGACGGGATCGTCGTTTTGATAACCTTCTCGATAACATCTTTTCGAATCTGTTCTTGAGTAACATCAGGATCATGCTGAGTACTTAAAACCACGGTATCAACACGCTTAGGATCATCATTTTGATCGTATTCAACCGTTACTTCCGCTTTGGCATCCGGTCTAAGATAAGGAATAGAATCATTTTTACGAAGCTTAGAGAGTTTCTGCATTAAATGATGACTCAATGAGATTGGGAGTGGCATTAACTCAGGGGTCTCACTGTCTGCATAACCAAACATAATTCCCTGGTCCCCAGCACCAATCTTATCAAGAGGATCGACGTCTCCACCACGAGTCTCAACCGACTCATCAACTCCCTGCGCAATATCTGGTGACTGTTCATCAAGTGAAACTAACACAGCAACACTGTCTGCATCAAATCCGTATTTAGGATCATTATAACCAATTTCACGAATTGTATCTCTAACAACTTTTTGAATGTTAACATAGGCACTAGTTGAGATTTCACCAAACACCAATACAAGCCCTGTAGTAACTGAGGTTTCACAGGCAACTCGTGCATCTGGATCTTTTTTTAAAATTGCATCCAGGATTGCATCACTAATTTGATCGGCAACTTTATCCGGATGACCTTCTGAAACTGATTCAGAAGTAAATAAACGCTTTTCTGACATTCTTATTCCCCCTATTGTTTGTGGTTACAAGGCAACTTCACTCTTCGTGAATCCTATCGGGAATCTGCTCATAACTTTATAATAATAACATATTCGCAAGTAATTAAAAAGCACACAAAACCTCCATTGAACAAATTTACATAATTGATTAACATGGATTTATTAATACAAAAAGGACAATATTATGAAAACTTTTATTGAAAAAAATCAAACGACCTTACATGCCCTAATTCTTACGGTATTCATCATCTTGAATACACTAATATGGCTCTTTGCTTCGCAAGTAGACTTACTATCAGTACAATGGAATACCAGACTGGTGGTGCTAATCCTATCAGAGTTTCTTTGGTCGGCTTCCCTTCTACTTTTCATCATTCGTTATGATCCGAGGATCAATTTATTTCTCAACGTCATCCCAGTGTTATTAGCGATTGTCTCCTTGTTTCCCATCTTATTAATCATCCTGTTTGTCATCCTTGGAATCACCAACATCATTGTAATGATGCCCAAATTTAAACTCGAAAATTACTATGGACTGGTTTGCTTTTCCTTTTTAAATTCAATTGCTCCGGTCATTTCTTTTTGTTATCTCGATAACCAATACCTAGAATCAAGTGTCCTCGTAAACGTTGGAATTCTATTTTGCTTATACTGTTTGTTCTTTGTTCCGTTCTTTAATCACCGACTTGAAACTAAATTAAACTTTATCTTCATTTTAATCTTTGCAGCGCTTCTGCTAGCAAATTTTTCCTTATTAAAATGTGCGATTTTAATTGCTTTAGTATTAATCTCATACGGAATTCAAATTTTCAGCGAAAAAGAAACCCCAGAAAATTGTTTACTTTCATTTATAATTATTGGATTAGCAGCTTTCATATAAAAATGAGGACTTCAAAATATGAAGTCCTCATTTTTATTTACTGTAAAGAAATTGCATCTAAAAATTCTTTGATTCTTGGAGATGGGTTATTAAAAAATTCGTCCTTTGATCCATCAAAAATCTTCTCCCCATTTTCGATGAATAACATTTTATCAGCAGATAATTTAGCAAACTCAATGTTGTGAGTAATCATAATCATTGATTGTCCCTGATCAGCTAGCTCTTCCAGCATTTCTAAAACTTGCGTCTCTAACTCTGGATCAAGCGCACTGGTAGGTTCATCTAATAAAATGTACTTAGGTTTGACCGCTAATGCCCGACAGATCGAGATTCGTTGCTGCATCCCACCAGATAATTCATCGGGATAGAAATTAGCATATTTTTCAAGCCCAACCCGTTTCAATAGTTTTTCTGCGTGGGCTACCGCATCTTTTTTCGCAATCTTATGAACGTGGATTGGTGCAGCCGTAATGTTATCAATCACCCGTAAATTAGGAAAAAGATTCCAATTTTGAAAGACCATGCTAGTCTGTGCTCGTAATTTCTTACTCTGTTTACTAGTAATCTTATTCGCGTAGTTTAAGGAAAAATTAGGAAAACTGATAACACCTGAATCGGGATGAACCAACAAATCCAGTGAACGTAGTAAGGTTGACTTTCCAGAACCAGAAGGACCAACAATTACGGTTGTTTTTCCCTCGGGAAATTCCGTACTAATTTTATCTAGAACGGTTTTCCCATCGTACTTTTTTACAATGTCTTCAATCTTAATCATTAGCCTTCATCCCCCTTTAAGTATCTTGAAGAACGCTTTTCGAGATAGTGTTGAAGGATCGTTAAAATACTGCACAAAATAGCGTAAAGAGCGGCTACTTCTGTGTACATAAGTAGTGGCTGATAGTTGTGCGCCGCAATTTGTTGACTAACCTGAAACATCTCTGTGATGGTAATCGTACTTGCAAGAGAGGTATCCTTAACTAATCCAATAAATTCATTAGATAGTGGAGGAAGTACGATTCGTGCTGCTTGTGGTAAAACAATGTACCACAGGGTTTGAGTGGTGCTAAAACCCAGAGTATATGCAGCATCCCATTGATCTTGGGGAACAGACATCAGAGCTGACCGAATGGTTTCCGAGGCATAAGCACCAGTATTTAACGAAAACCCAATTATTGCTGCCGTAAAGGCCGGAATTTCAAAATTAAAACCGGGAATGAAATTTTGCAGATTCGGTAAACCAAAATAAATAATGAACAACTGAACCAACAATGGAGTGGAACGAAAAGCCCACACGTATACGTCTGCAATGGCTCTAAAAATGCCCCACATAACTCTAACAAATGCATTCCCATGTGGTTTTAAAAACTTTATCAGTGCGGTAACAATCGCAAGAATTAAACCAAAAAAGAATGAAATAATTGTTAGTGGAATGGTGTATTTAATCATTGCCTCTAAGAGACTCGGTAATGATGAAATGATAATGTCCCACATAATTCTTTAAGCTCCTAACTAATATTATTTATCGGTAATATTCTCTCCGAAGTACTTCATTGATAATCGTTTCAAGGTACCATCTTTTCGAAGTTCATTAATTGCTTTGTCCATCTGTTTATTTAACTTAGCAGACTTCTTGTTCATCATTGGAGCAATTTGACTTTGTGGAATAACATTAGTTGGAACTAGTTTAGCTTGAAGGTCAGTATTCTTATGACTTGCATACCAACTTTGCCATGCTGGTTGAGCATTTAAGGCACCAACAACACGACCTTGATCAATCATTTGCATTGAAGTATTAAAGTCTGGTGAAGTAACTGGTTTAGCATGCAGCTTTTCGGCGTTATTCCAGTTATCAGTCCCAGTACCTTCAGCGACCTTTTTACCCTTAAAGTCTTGAGCATTTTTAATTGGTGAATCTTTCTTAGTAATCATGATTGCCTTTGAATAAATGTATGGAGTGGCAAACCGATACTGCTTTTTTCTAGCTGGATTAATTGCCATATTGTTAAAAATAACATCGTAAGAATTAGAATTGAGTCCCTGAATTAATGAATCCCATCCAGTTAACTTGTATTGAACCTTCATCCCCATCTTTTTAGCAACATCATTAGCCAAATCAACTTCAAAGCCGGTTAACTTACCGTTCTTATCCTTGTAAGAATACGGAGCATAAGTTCCTTCCATACCAACCGTCAAAGTCCCAGGCTTTTTAGTCTCAGATTGTTTCCCACATGCGGTAACGGTAAGAGCCAACGCGGCCACTCCTGTTAGTAAAAGTAAAGGCCATCTTTTCTTCATAATTAAAATCCCCATTCATTAAAATATATTGTGCAAAATTAACTAACTCGCTATGTTTATTTTACTCTAAAAATTTAAACAGACAAGTAACTTTTTCATGATGCTACCTCCTAAATAATCACAAAAGAACACAAAAAAGAGGACTGGATCCACCAGTCCTCTCATAATTATAATAAATTAATATCATTTATAGAGAAACCTTTGAGTGCATACCAAAAGTGTTGTCAGATTTTGTCAAATCTTTTTTACAACAACATGGTTTACACATAATTAGTTTCTCCCTTCGTGTTCTTTAACATAAAATCATAATATTACTATTTCTTTACTGGGTCAATAGATTGATCTTCAAGATCTGGATCATCATGTTCGTCTTTTGGTAGGAGAAGGTTCAAAACGATTCCAATCACAGTTGCTAAAGCCACTCCAGTAAACTGGAAACTTCCAATTTGAATGTATGCATTACCAATTCCAATTACCAAGATAACCGACGCAATCATTAAATTGCGTTTCTTATCCATGTCCAATTTATTGTCAATCATCACTTTGACACCATTAGCAGCAATTGTCCCAAATAGGAGAAAACTAATTCCACCAATAACTGGGAGCGGCATTTGCATGATTAAAACATTTAACTTATTCACGAACGCAAAGATCATGGCAAAAATCGCTGCTCCGATTATGACCCAAACACTGTAAACTTTGGTAATTGCCATGACTCCAATATTCTCACCATAACTAGTTACCGGTGGTCCACCAAGAATTCCGGCTGCAAGCGAAGCGGCTCCATCCCCAGCAAGCGTTCGATTTAAACCTGGATTCTTAAAGAAATTCTTGTGAGTCATTTCGCCGAGTACCATCAAATGACCCATGTGTTCGGTCATCGTAACAAAAGCGATTGGAGCCATAATCAAGATGGCATTCCAGTCAAACTTGAAGCCTCGCTCGGTACCAATGATATGAAACGGAGGCATTTTAACCCATGGAGCAGTGGCAATTGCGTGAATATCAACTAATCCACACGCCATTGAAATTAAATACCCACAGACAATTGCCAATAAAATCGGAATTAATCCCAAGAATCCCTTTAATTTAACGTTGAAGAAAATTGCTAAAAACAAAGTGGTCATCGCAATTCCGAAGAAAACCAAGCTATACTTTCCATGATCCATCATTGCATTTTGGGCAGCACTCCCTGCAAGTGATAGTCCAATCACCATTACGATCGGCCCTACTACCACTGGTGGTAGGATCTTATCAATCCAATCGGATCCAATAAATGAAATGATCGTAGCCACAACCACATAAACTAAGCCGACCGCAACCACTCCTTGAGAAACTCCTGAAATTCCAGTCGTTTTCATAAGTGCCATCATTGGAGTGACAAAGGCAAAACTAGATCCCATGTAAGCGGGAATTTTCCCCTTAGTAATTAAAATATGCAGTAACGTCCCAATTCCTGAAGCAAAAAGTGCAATACTTGGGCTTAAACCGACTAACAATGGAACAATTACTGTGCTGCCAAACATTGAAAACATGTGTTGCAAGGAAAGTCCGACCCATTTTAGTGGTGATGGACGGTCATGAATTCCTAATACATAGTCCTTTTTCTGAGACATTTATACTGACTCCCCTTCTCTAATAAAAAAAACTGCTGTCCAAGGGACAACAGTCTTCGATTAAATAAAGTTTTACAGTATCACTTTAAAATTCGAAATCTTGCTGCCTCACTGGACACGCTTAAAGATTTATTTAATTGAAATGATATATTTTTTATGATTGTTTGTCAATAAAATCTCCAAACGAAAAGGTTTATCGTTTTGGCATCACTTGTACTTTACTTATAAGCTAATTACTCTCTAACCCTACGTTTAAAACACAAGCACCTTTCAAATCACCTTTAGCAACCCTTTTCAAGGCATCATCCGCCTTTGAAAGTGGAAATTCAGTAACGTCAGGTTCAATGTGTAAACGATCAGCTAAAGTCAAAAACTCTTCGCCATCACTTCTCGTATTACTTTCAACACTCGTTAAGTTCTTTTCGTGAAAAATATGCTCTTCGTAACTCATCTGAGGGATATCAGTCATATGAATTCCAGCTAATGCTAAAGTACCTCCGGGAGCTAAACTTTTCAACGCATTAGGAACAGCCTCACCGACTGGTGCAAAAATAATCGATGAATCTAGAGGAACGGGCGACATATCATATGTGTTATTGACTGATTTTGCCCCAAGTGACAAGGCAAATTTTTTGGCATCTTCACCTCGTGTAAAGACGTGAACGTCAATTCCCTGATCAATCGCCAATTGCGCGGTGATGTGAGCAGACCCACCAAAGCCATAAATTCCAAGGGTACCACCAGCTGGAATGTTAGCACGTTCAAAAGCCCGATACCCAATGATTCCAGCACAAAGCAGTGGGGCTGCTTGAAGCGAATTAAACCGTTCTGGAATTCGATAAGCAAATCCCTCTGGAACGGTTGTATACTCCTCATAGCCACCATCATGATCCCATCCCGTATATTTAGAATATGGACATAGATTTTCTCTACCAGAACGACAATACTTACATACACCACATGTTTTCCGTAACCATGGGATTCCGATTCGATCACCAATTTTAAATCGACGAGTATGGGGACCATTTTTAACTACTTTACCAATAATTTCATGTCCAGGAGTTAGATCTTTTTTATGGACTGGTAAATCACCCTCGGTAACGTGTAAATCCGTGTGACAAACTCCACACGTTAATACCTTAACCAAGACTTCACCATCACCAGGTGCTGGAACGTCTTTTCTAACATATTTTAAGGGAGATTTCCTTCCGTTAATCGGTCCAGGTTTAACAATTTCCCAAGCATTCATAGTTTTAGGGATCTCGGTATTAGCTTCTTCTACCATTATAATTGCCTCCTCAATGTAATCTTTACGTTCATCATATCACAAGGAAAATGAAAGTGAAATACACTGACTAAAACCTAATCAAAATGAGTTTGAACTTCTTCTGGTTGTTTTTTAACCAAAATTTTCCCGTTTCTAATCGAGTATAAAAGCGTTCTTCTTTCGTTAATTTCATTATAAAAATTATCTGTATCAAAGATTAAGAAACTAGCGGGTTTCCCCTTCTCAATTCCATAATGATCACTAACATGTAAAGTTTTAGCAGCGTTGGTAGTAACAAATTTATATGAATCCATAATCTGATGATACCCCATCAATTGACTCGCTAAAATACCAACGTAAAGCGCATCCAGCATGTTACCGTTCCCCATTGGATACCACGGATCTTTTACATCGTCCTCTCCAAACGAGACGTTGATTCCATGCTTTAAAAGTTCCTTGACTCTCGTTAGACCACGTCGTTTAGGGTAAGTATCAAATCGACCACCCAAATGCATATTAACTAGTGGATTGGCTACCATGTTAATCTTTGACATCTTAAGAATTCTCATCAACTTATCGGCATATGCATCGTTATACGATCCAAGAGCCGTTGTATGACTTGCAGTAACCCGATCACTTAGTCCTGATTCATACGCCAAAGTAGCTAGAACTTCCAAATTTCTGGAATTGGGATCATCAATTTCATCGCAGTGAACGTCAACAAGTTTGTCATATTTTTCAGCTAAGTTCATCAAAAACGTTAGTGAATCACGCCCATAATATTGATTAAATTCGTAGTGGGGAATTCCACCCACGGCGTCAACTCCCATTTTGACAGCTTCTGTTAGTAAATCTTTGCCATGTGGAAATGATAGAATCCCATCCTGTGGAAAAGCAACTAATTGGAGATCAATAAAACTAGATACCCGCTCCCTTACCTCAAGAAGTGCTTTAAGAGCGGTAAGATTGGGATCAGTAGTATCAACGTGACTTCTAACGAACTGAATTCCATGTTCAGCCTGATTCTTGAGCGTTTTAATGGCGCGCTCCTTAACGTCTTTTTCAGATAAGCTTTGTTTTCGCTCAGACCAAATTGAAATACCCTCAAATAGAGTTCCACTTTCATTAAACCCGGGTTCACCGGCTGTCAGAGTCGAATCTAAATGGACATGTGAATCAATAAATGGTGGAATAATTAATTTACCATTCGCATCAATCACCTCTTCTTTAGGATCATCAATGTGATCACCAATCTCTTTAATCTTTCCATCTTTAACTAAAATGTCTTGTTTTTTTGTTGAATTCTCAATATATCCCTGTTTAATAATCATTTTATTTGTCCCGTCTTTCTAACGCCCGACCGATAACGTAGTAGAGAACAGCAATAATTGCCATTACAATAAAAGTTGCTCCGATGGTATTTTTAACAATTGCAACATTTTTCAACATTAAGTATAACAAAATTCCTAAAATCCAAAGTGCAAACGCAAACCAATTCACCCCATGGCTATACCAAAACTCTCCTTTCGGATCTCCAAATGATTCCAAACGGTAGTCACGATCATTAAGAAGAAAATAATCTACTAGCATGATGGAGATGATTGGACCTAAAAACATCCCAATATAATCAAGGAAGGCCGTAAAAGCAGAAAGAAAGCTTCCACTTAAAAGTGGGGTAAAGGTTAAAATCATCGCCACCACGGTGACAATCAACAACGACTGTTTTAATGTCAATTTATGATACATATTCGTTAATGCTGATCCAGCCGCCTGTAAATTAACAGCATTAGCAGTCATACTGGTTAAGACAATCACAATCATTGCAATCATTCCTAGACCCAATTTATTGGCCACTGTACTTGGATCAGAATTATTGGGATCATAGACTCCAGACGTAATGGCAATACTGATGGTAGTACATAATCCGATGGATGCAAAACTGACTGCCCCTAGTAAAGCTCCAAAAAATGGTGCACTTGTTGAAACACGCTTTTTATTAGTAAATCTAGTAAAATCAGCTCCACTGGTAACCCATGCCAAGTTAAACGCAGCCAGACTATCAATTGCTGCTCCAAACGGCATTCGATCCTTTTTGGGAACCATATAATGAGCAAGTTGGGTAAACGAAACATCTCTAAACACTACCAAGACTTCCCATATTACAAAGACAATAACTAGAATAATTCCAACTCTTTCAATAATTCTAATGGATCGTTGTCCTGATATAACACTAAGAATATGTAAAATACTCATAACCAGAATTCCGACAACTAAACCGAACGTTCCACCAGGCTTCCCAAAGATTGGCCATCCAAAGAATGAATTAAAAATATAGGATAATGAAGTTGCCGCAATAAAAGTATTAACCGCGGTCCAACCCATAAACATCACTAAATTGACAACCGATGGGATCATGCTTCCCCTGATTCCAAATGTCGCCCGACTCAAAGTTGTCGTCGATAAACCCGTTTTATACCCCTCATATCCAATTAAACTTAGAAACAGATATGAAATAATTGAGGCAATCACCAAAGCACTAAAACCGCCCCATAAACCACAAGCGGCAATAATACCCCCAATAAACCAAGTTCCATTATTAGCGTTTGCTCCAAACCAGTTAGCAAACATATCCCAATAGCTCATGTTGCGTTCGTTCTTTGGAATGGGATGAACTTCGTACTTATTTTCGTTTTCCATTTTTTCCTCCCTTGAATTAAAATGATAACCAAAATTCACATTGAACCAATTATAGTAATTCTTAAAGTGATTTAAAAGCTAAATTTAGCTATGAAAATGATGATTGGATTATAAAAAAGAAGAGTGTATCATAAGTACTAGTTCAATTAAGGGGTTGATCAATATGCTTGGGAGACGTGAAGCAAGACTTAAGCGTGAAAAGTTACGATTAAAAAAACAAAAGTTAAAGCTTAAGAAACAAAAATTAAAATTGAGAAAATTAAAAATAAAACTTCGAAATAAACGAAAATAGGGATCACCAAATGGTGATCCCTATTTCATCTTAATGCATCAATTATCATAATTAGCTTAGCCATCAAAAAACAGGTCTAAGTCCGGGCAGTTAATAAATTAACAACAATGAAGGATCAACAGAACCTTAATGTACCCGGACTCATCCCTGCGCTATTAGTATATGTCAGATCAGTGTTACTTAGCAAGAAGAAAGCTTAATTACCTGACCTCTCCCTCAATCTTTGCCGCGTGTACGATGGAATAAGGAACGTCAACTATTTTGACAAAACTACTTTATCATCAATAATTATGTGTCAGCAACTAAAGATTAAGTTGATGATTTTTTTATTTATGCTACTTTGATATACTAAATAGGTAGTGTTTCGGGTGTTATTAAATAATAAATAATCAGTATGATTATAAAATACGTCCAAAACCGATTGACGTTAAAAGCTAATATAAGGAGTTTGTTATGGCAAAGGAAAAACAAAAAAAGAAATGGTATAAACGATTCTGGGTTTGGATCATAATTGCAATCATCATACTTGTAGTAATCTTCGTTGTTGGAAGTAACAGTGATAAAAAGAAAAGTAGTTCTGCAACATCGGACAGTCAAACATCCCAAAAAGTAAAACTAGAAAGTTCGTCTAAAACGGCGTCGGCAATTTCAACAACTGATAGCGCAAACACTGAGAGCAATAATGCATACAATACCGCTAAAAGCTATATGGAATCTGTTCCAATGTCTAAGAAGCGTTTATACACTCAATTAACATCACAATCTGGAAATAAATTTAAACCAGAAGCGGCTCAATCGGCCGTTAATAAATTCAGTGATAAAGATTATCAAGAAAACGCGGTTAAATCAGCAAAAAACTATTCGAAAGAACAACATTTATCAGCTCAACAAGTTTACGATCAGCTAACCTCTGAAGCTGAGGGATACACCCCTGAACAAGCTAAGTATGCCATTAATAAAAACAACTTAGGTCAAATTAACCAATAAAACATAATAAGATAAAAAGTCATTTTACGATGGCTTTTTATTTTGGTCATTTTATTTCTAACACGTATTTAAAGGGTATGATCCACTTAAAAATTAAATAAACTATACACAGTAAGATCAGAGTATAAAAAAAAGAACGTTGTTATGACAACGTTCTTGATTTGCTAAGATAAGCTATATAACTATGTTATACCGGAGGTGGGGTTCGAACCCACACGATCGCAATGATCACTGGATTTTGAGTCCAGCGCGTCTGCCAGTTCCGCCACTCCGGCATGCTAATGATTGCTAAAGCAGTAAAACAAAGGCGGTAACCGGATTTGAACCGGTGATGAAGGTTTTGCAGACCTCTGCCTTACCACTTGGCTATACCGCCATAAAGGCACTAACCTTAACAACTGCCCTTCCCTACTGGAACCAAGCAATCAAAAGGGCGGTAGGTGGGAATCGAACCCACGCGTGTCGGTACCACAAACCGATGTGTTAACCACTTCACCACTACCGCCATAACATCATAAACAGGGATAGTAGGAATTGAACCCACATCAACGGTTTTGGAGACCGGTATACTACCGTTGTACGATATCCCTATAAATAAAATGGAAGGAAGTGGATTTGAACCACCGAACCCGAAGGAGCGGATTTACGGTCCGCCGCGTTTAGCCAGACTTCGCTATCCTTCCATATAATGGCGCGGGACAGAATCGAACTGCCGACACACGGAGCTTCAATCCGTTGCTCTACCAACTGAGCTACCGAGCCATTGTCTTTTATGACATTTATAATAATAAAACTATTTAATTAATGTTGCAAGGGTTACCCACAACAAACGGTCCGTACGAGACTCGAACTCGTGATCTCCTGCGTGACAGGCAGGCGTCCTGAACCAACTAGACCAACGGACCATATGTTATGGAGGATACAGGGATCGAACCTGTGACCTCCTGCTTGTAAGGCAGATGCTCTCCCAGCTGAGCTAATCCTCCAA